>NC_021985.1:5431440-5747161 GCF_000444875.1 Streptomyces collinus Tu 365
AAGCAGGTGCGGTCGGGGTCGTAGGGGGCCGTCGTGACGAGCAGAGCCGGCTCCGGGCGGTTGCGGTCGTCCAAACGGATCGTCATCTCCCGCTCGACCTCGAGACCGGCGGGCGCGACGGCCATGAGTTCGGTGGTGAGGGCGGTGACCAGGCGGCCGTGCCAGGCCCGCTGGGGCGACATCATGAAGACGAGAGCTCCGTCGATCAGCTCGGTATGGCGGGGCGCCTCGGGAAGGCGGTCCAGGTCCTCCGCGAACCAGCCTTCCTCGCGCGGAGGGCGCATCCAGTCGGGTAGCGCGGTCATGGCGCCACCGTAGCGACCGGGCCCGTCCGACGGGACGGCCCAGGCACTCCGTGCCGAACTGCTGTGCGGCCGTGAACGTCTGTGCGACATCCCGCGGTCGGCCGGGTGGTGACTCGGGGGAACTTGTGAGCGGGGTACGCACGTTCTGACAATGCGAGCCGAGTGGGGCGGGCGGAATCGAAACCGGGGGAGGCAAGGACATGCGAATTCGCATCCCAGAAATCGCTGCTCAGTGCACATAAAAGGGGAATCGCGGATTTCGCAATGGGTGCCCTCACGTAAAGGCGCGCCCGTCGGAAATCCGTGGGGGGCAAGTTGGCTTTCTCGGGTATTGTCATCCGTTGAGCCACCTGGCGGGACGTAGGGATGGAAGTTCTGGGGGAACATCCGTGGGCGAGCGGCTCAGGTTCGAGGTACTCGGGCCCGTGACGGTGACGTCGCAGGGCCGAAGTCTTCCGGTCGGCGGTGCGCGTCAGCGAACGGTGCTCGCTCTGCTGCTGCTCAACTCGGCCCGGATCGTCCCGGTCGACACCCTCGTCGACGCCGTGTGGAACGACCGGCCGCCGGCCACCGCGCGCACCCAGATCGCCATCGTGATCGCCGCGCTGCGCAAGACGTTCAAGAGCCAGGGCGCGGCCGAGGACATCATCCTCACCGCCCACCCCGGCTATGTGCTGAGACCCGACGGCCACTCGGTGGACGTGCTGGAGTTCACCCGCCTGGTGAAGACCGCCGAGACCGCCGTGCAGCAGGCCCGGCTCCCCGAGGCGGCCGCGGCCTACACCCAGGCCCTCGCGCTGTGGCGGGGTCCTGCCTTCGCCGGGATCTCCAGCGCCCTGGTCGAGGACGAGGCCGCCCGTCTCGAGGGCCACCGGCTCAACGCCTACGACGACGCCACCGCCGTCCAGCTGGAACTGGGCAACCACCACGACCTGGTGCCCGAACTCGTCTCCGTGGTCCGCGAGCACCCGCTGCGGGAGCGCACCCGGCACCATCTGATGCTCGCCCAGTACCGGTCGGGCCGGCGGGCCGAGGCGATGGCCACCTTCCGCGAGGCCCGCACCCAGTTCATCGAGGAACTGGGCATGGAGCCGGGCCCGGACCTGCAAGGGCTGCACGACGCGATCCTGCGCGACGACCCCTCGCTGGCCCCCGCCCCGGCGGTGCCGGCCACCGACGCCTCGCGCGCGGACACCCTCGTCGTCCCCTCCGAACTCCCGCCGGACGTACCCGGGTTCACCGGCCGCGCGCCGGAGTTCGCGTTACTGGACACGCTGGTCGCGAGCCGCGACCGGCAGCACGGGCCCGCCATCGGGCTGATCACCGGGATCGCCGGGGTCGGCAAGACCGGTCTCGCGGTGCGCTGGTCGCACCGGGCCGCCCAGCACTTCCCGGACGGCCGCCTCTTCGCCGACCTGCGCGGCTACGACGAGCACCACGAGCCCACCCCGGCCTGGGAGGCGATGAGCAGGTTCCTGCGCTCGCTCGGGGTCTCCAGCGACCAGATCCCCACCCAGACCGAGGACCTGGTCGCGCTCTACCGCAGCGTGCTCGCGGAACGGCGGGTGCTGCTGGTCCTCGACAACGTTCGCTCCTTCGCCCAGATCCACCCCCTGCTGCCCGGCAGCGGCGGCTGCGCCGTGCTGGTCACCAGCCGGGAGCAGCTGGAGGAGCTGGTCACCTGGCCGCAGGACGCCCGGGTGCACCTCGGGGTGCTGCCCGGCGCCGACGCCGTGGAGCTGCTCGGGCGGATCGTCGGCGAGGAGCGCGTCGACTCCGCCCGCGCCGACACCCGCCGGCTCGCCGACCTGTGCGACCGGCTGCCGCTGGCGCTGCGGATCGCCGCCGCCCGGCTCGCCTCCAAGCCGCACTGGACGGTGCGGCACCTGGTGACCCGGCTGGGCGACGAGCGGCGCCGGCTGGACGAGCTGAGCCAGGGCGCCGCCCAGGTGCGGGCCAGCTTCGAGCTGTCGTACCGCTATCTGCCGGACGACGCGGCCCGGCTCTACCGGCGCCTGGGTCTGCTGGACGCGCCGGACTTCGCCGCCTGGGTGGGCGGCGCGCTGCTCGACGTCGACGTGCTGGACGCCGAGCGGCTCATGGAGGACCTCGTCGACGCGCAGTTCCTCGAGGTCGTCGGCGTCGACGCGACCGGCCGGCTGCGCTACCGGCTGCAGAACCTCATGCGGCTCTACGCCCGTGAGCGCGCCCAGGCCGAGGAGCCCGAGCCGGACCAGCGGGCCGCCCGGGAGCGGGCCCTGCGGACCTGGCTGTCCCTCGCCGAGGAGGCGCACCGGCGGGAGTACGGCGGTCACTTCAGCGTGGTGCACAGCCCCGCCCCCCGCCGCCCCCTGGACCGCATCCACACCGACGAGCTGCTCTCCTCGCCGCTGGAGTGGCTGGAGGCGGAGCGGCTGTCGCTGGTGGCGGCCGTGGGACAGGCGGCCGGACTGGGCCTGGACGACCTCGCGTGGGACCTGACGGTGTCCGCGGCCGTGCTCTTCGAGACCCGGCACTACCTGGAGGACTGGCGCGAGTGCGCCGAGGTCGCCCTCGAATCGGCCCGGACCAGCGGCAACCTGCGCGGCCAGGCGGCCATGCTGCACCAGCTCGGCGGGATCGCCCAGGCCTACCAGCGGCTGCCGGAGGCGCACGCCCGCTACAGCGAGGCGATGGAGCTGTTCGAGCGGGCCGGTGAGCCGCACGGACTGGCCCTGAACCTGCGCAACCTGTCCATCCTGGAGCGGTTCAGCGGCGACCTGGACCTCGCCATGACCCGGCTGGAGCGGGCGGGCGAGATCTTCCGCACCGTGGGCGACGTCTCCTCCGAGGCGCACGCGCTGGACAACATGGCCCAGATCGAGCTGGAGCGGGGCAACACCGAGCTGGCGATGAAGCTGGGCGTCGAGGCCGTGCAGGTCATGGAGTCGATCGACCGCGGGAGCAAGCGGGGCGTCGCGCAGACCATCCACCGGCTGGGCCGGGTGCACCTGGCCCGGTCCGACTTCCCGAAGGCGGAGGAAGCGTTTCTGCAGGTGATCGACCTGGTCCAGGCCAAGTCCGATCTGGTCGGGCTCGCCTACGCGCTGCTGGGCCTGGGGGAGGCCCGGCTCGGCGCCGGTGACGTGGACGCCGCCGAGGCCACCCTGTCGGAGGCCCTGGACGTCGTCGAGCGCATCGACAGCCCCCTGGTCGACGGCCAGATCAACCTCGTCCTCGGCGAGGCCCGCAGCCGCCAGGGCCGGCTCGACTCCGCCCGCGAACGGGCGAACGCGGCCCACGCGGTCTTCCTGCGGACCGGCTCGCCCCGGTGGCGCGCGCAGGCCGAGGGCCTGCTGTCCCGGCTCGACGAGCGGCCGGCCCCGGGCACCGACGCCTCCGGCTGACCGCCGCCCCCACCCGGCACCTCCCGCACGCCCTGCACCGCGCACGCCCCGCACCGCGCACGGCCCCGCACCGCGCACGCCCGCATGTCGCACGACTCGCTCCGCGCACGGCTCGCTCAACGGCTCGTTCCGCGCACGGCTCGCACACCGCACGCCCGTACGCCGCACCGCTTGCACCACGCACGCCGCACGGCTCGTTCCGCGCACGCCCGCACACTGCACGCCCGCACCGCGCACGGCTCGCACAACGCATGCCCGCACAATGCATGCCCGCACGATGCACGACTCGCTCCGCGCACGGCTCGCACGGCCCGCACCGCGCACGGCCCGTACCGCAGCACGCGATGTAGACGCCCAATACCCGGCCGATAAGGCAGCTGCCTACTTTCGGCTGGGACAAACGTCAGCCCGAAGTGTGGAGTACAAGATGCCGCCCGTTCCCAAGGCGCCTTCCTTTGCGGTGATTTCCGGGGCTCAGGTCCACCGGGTGCTCGACGGCCGGCACCGGGAGGTGGTGGACCTCATCGAGCGGGCGTACCGCGTCCACGGCGCCGGCGACACGGTCAACCCGCCGTCCTACTTCCTGCGCTTCCCCGACCGTCCCTCCTCCCGCATCATCGCGCTGCCCGCGTCCGCCGGCGGCGACATCCGGGTCGACGGCCTGAAGTGGATCTCCAGCTTCCCCGAGAACGTGGCCGCCGGACTGCCGCGCGCCTCCGCCGTGCTGATCCTCAACGACCACGACACCGGCTATCCGCTGGCCTGCCTGGAGAGCTCCATCATCAGCGCGGCCCGCACGGCGGCCTCGGCGGCGCTGGCCGCGGACACGCTGAGCCGGCGACGGGGTGAACGGCCCCGCCGGATCGGGTTCGTCGGCACCGGGCTCATCGCCCGCTACGTCCACCAGTACCTGGCCGGGACCGGTTGGGAGTTCGACGAGACCGGCGTGCACGACCTGTCCGCCGAGCACGCGGCCGGGTTCGCCGGCTACCTGGAGCGGGCGGGCGGCGGCGGGCGCGTCACCGTGCACGAGAAGGCCGAGGACCTGGTCCGCGGCAGCGACCTGGTCGTCTTCGCCACCATCGCCGGCACCCCGCACGTCACCGACCCCGGCTGGTTCGCGCACCACCCGCTGGTGCTGCACGTCTCGCTGCGCGACCTGGCGCCCGAGGTGATCCTCACCGGCGCCAACTTCGTCGACGACGTCGAGCACTGCCTGAAGGCCGACACCTCCCCGCACCTGGCCGAACAGCTCACCGGCGGCCGGGACTTCATCGACGGCACGCTGTACGACGTGCTCACCGGCGCCCGCGCGGTGCCCGCCGACCGGCCCGTGTTCTTCTCCCCGTTCGGCCTCGGCGTCCTGGACCTCGCGCTCGGCAAGCACGTGTACGACGCCCTCGGCGCCTCCGGTGAACTCGCCGTCCAGCCCGACTTCTTCCACGAGCTGCGCCGCTACGGCTGAGCGCACACCCGACCGGTCCACCCCGAGGAAGGGGCCCCACCCGTGACCACCCTGCTCGACCCACCGCCCCCAGCGGCCGGCGCCCCGCGCCGGCCCGTTTCCGTCCGCGTCGACGAGACCCCGCTGCCCCCGCACGACCCGCTCGCCCTCTACGACGCCCTGCGCCGGCGCCTCGGCGACGCGGAGGTGTTCCTCCTGGAGAGCCTGGAGGCGCCCGAGCACGAGGGCGGCGACTCCCTCGTCGGCCACGGCCGGCTCGCCGAACTCCAGGTGCACGCCGACCGGGTCACCGTCGAGGGCATCGCGCCGGTGGCGGCCGCGCTGCACACCGCCGCCGACGCCCTGGGCCTGGCGGCGCTGCCGGACGGGGCGCGCGCGCTCACCTCCGGCGACCAGGTGTGGGAGCTGCTGCGCGCCGCGCAGCGGGCGTTCTCCGTGGAGACCGAGGTGCCCGCGGACACCTACGCCTTCGGGTTCCTGGCGACCGTCGGCTACGGCGCCGCCTGGCACATGGAGCGGCTGCCGCGGCGCACCGCCGACGGCGGCCCCGACCTGGTGCTCGGACTGTTCCGGGAGGTCGTCCACTACGACGGCGCCGGCGGCACGGTCCGGCTGCGCACCGCGCGCAGCGCGGACTTCCCGCCCGCCGACTTCGGGACCGTCCCGGCGGCCGTGGCCCGGTTGCGCCCGTCGTCCGGCGCCGTGCCCGAGGCGCCGGTGCCGCGCGCGGTGCACGACAACACCGACGAGGAAACGTTTCTGGGACACGTCGGGCGCTGCCTCGGGCACATCGGGGTCGGCGACATCTACCAGATCCAGATCGGCCACCGCATCGACGTCACGACGGACCTCGCCCCGCTCGACGTCTACCGCCGGCTGCGGCACCGCAACCCCTCGCCGCACATGTACCTCGTGCCGCGCGCCGGGACCACGCTGATCGGCGCCAGCCCCGAGGTGCTGTTCGCCGCCCACGGGGACCGGATCGTGATGCGGCCCATCGCCGGCACCACCCCGAGGAGCGGGGACGCGGCCGTCGACGGCCCCCGGATCGCGGCACTGCGCGCCAGCGAGAAGGAGCGCGCCGAGCACGTGATGCTGGTCGACCTGTGCCGCAACGACATCGGCCGGGTGTGCCGCCCCGGCACGCTGGCCGTCGAGCGGCTGATGACCGTGGAGACGTACTCGCACGTCTTCCACCTGGTCTCGGCTGTCGAGGGGCGGCTCGCGGCCGGCGAGGACACCTGGTCCGCGCTGCGCGCCACCTTCCCGGCGGGCACCGTCACCGGCGCGCCGAAGATCCGCGCCATGGAGATCATCGAGGAGCTGGAGAGCGAACCGCGCCGGATGTACGCCGGTGCCGTCGGCCTGGTGGACGTGCGCGGCTGGTCCCGGCTCGCGTTGTGCATCCGCACCGTCTCCCACGACGGGACGACGTACTCCACCCAGGCGTGCGCGGGCATCGTCGCCGACTCCGACCCGCGCGCCGAGTGGCGCGAGACGCTGCACAAGATGGGCGCCGCCTACTGGGCGCTGACCGGTGAGGAGCTGCTGCCGTGAACGTCCTGCTCGTCGACGCCTACGACAGTTTCACCCACATCATCGACCAGTACCTGCGCACCCTCGGGGCGCGCACCGAGGTGGTGCGCTCGGGCACCCGGACCGCCGGGCAGCTGCTGGCCGGGAAGCCGGACGCGGTGGTGCTCGGCCCCGGACCCGGGCACCCGGCCGACTCCGGGCACGTGGAGCTGGTACACGCCTTCGCCGGGCGCGTGCCGCTGCTCGGCATCTGCCTGGGCCACCAGGCCATCGGGCTCGCCTACGGGGCCGAGGTGGCCGTCGCCGGGCGGCTCAAGCACGGCAAGACCAGCCCGGTCTCGCACGACGGGACCGGGGTGTTCGCCGGGCTCGGCACCGAGGTGGTGGCCACCCGCTACCACTCGCTGATCGTCGCCGAACCGCTGCCCGCGGAGCTGGCGGTGACCGCGCGCGCGGTGGACGACGGCTACGTCATGGGACTCAGGCACCGCGAACTGGCGGTGGAGGGCGTCCAGTTCCATCCGGAGTCGGTGACCACGGCCGGCGGCATGCGGCTGCTGGAGAACTTTCTGACGGGCGCGGCGGCGATGGAGCGGGTCGCTTGAGGAGCGGAATTGGTGGCACCGGGTGCGGAATTAACCGTACCGGTGCCGATTCGCCTCCCGGGGATATCGGAATTCATTGGTCCATATCCTCGAAAACACCCTCTGACCTGCAAGTATATCGTCGTTATCGTGACTGGGTGCAGGGCGAAGCTGGAGCGATAATAAAGCGAAGCGGCACTTCCATAGATTTCTTGCTGTCGGAACGGAACGCAGCAACGAAAAGCCAACGGGAGACGAAAATGCAGCTCGTCAGCTCCGCTCGCCGCACCAAGGTCCAGGCCCTCGTCCTCGCCGCCCTGACCGCGGGCGCCGTGTTCACCGCCGTGGCCGGTGCCGACCACGCCGAGGCGCAGCCGCGGCCGGCCGCGGTGGCCGACGGGCCCGTCCAGGCCGGTGCCGTGGTCTCCGGCGACGGAGTGACCGTGACGCTGGGCACCGACGGTGTCGACCCCTGGAGCTAGGCCGCGCCGCGGCCGGCCACGGACCGAAGGAGAGCACCTGTGAAGACAGGCACCGAACGGGAGCGTACGGAGCGCTCCTGGCCCGTACTGCTCGGCTCCGTACTGAACGGCCGTGACCTCTCCGGTGCGGACACCGCGTGGGTCATGGACCAGGTGATGCGGGGCAACGCCCCGGACGCCCTGATCGCCGGCTTCCTGGTCGCCCTGCGCGCCAAGGGGGAGACCGTCGGCGAACTGGAGGGGCTGGTCAGGGGAATGATGGCGCACGCCGTGCGCATCGACGTGCCGGGGAGGACCGTCGATGTGGTGGGCACCGGAGGAGACGGGGCCGACACGGTCAACATCTCCACCATGGCCGCCGTCGTGGCGGCGGGCGCCGGAGCGCGGGTCGTCAAGCACGGCAACCGCGCGGCGAGTTCGGCCTCGGGCTCGGCCGACGTGCTGGAGCGGCTCGGGGTGAACCTCAGGATCCCGCCGGCACAGGTCGCCGCGGTGGCCGAGGAGGCCGGCATCACCTTCTGCTTCGCCCCTGACTTCCACCCGGCGATGCGGCACGCGGCGGGGGCGCGCCGAGCACTGGGTATCCCGACCGTCTTCAACGCCCTGGGGCCGCTGACCAATCCGGCGGCGCCCTCGGCGCACGCGGTCGGTGTCTCCGACCCGCGGCTGCTGCCGCTGGTCGCCGGGGTACTGGCGCGGCGGGGGGCCACCGCGCTGGTGTTCCGGGGCGACGACGGGCTGGACGAGCTGACCGTGACGACCACGTCCACCGTCTTCGCGGTGGCCGGGGGCCAGCTCCGCCAGGAGACCTTCGACCCGCGGGACGTCGGGGTCGCCCTCGCGCCCGTCGAGGCGCTGCGCGGCGGCGACGCCGGGCACAACGCGGACGTCGCGCGCCGGGTGTTCGACGGCGAGCGGGGCCCGGTGCGCGACGCGGTGCTGCTGTCGGCGGCGGCGGCCCTGGCCGCCGAGGGCGCCGGCGGCCGCACGGTCACCGAGCGCATCGGCGCCGCGCTGGGCCGGGCCGCCGAGGCCGTCGACTCGGGAGCGGCCCGGGCGACGCTGGAGCGGTGGGTGGAGGTGACCACGGAGCGGGCACTGGCACCGGCCGCGTGACCGAGCGGGCCCCCGGGGTGGAGGTGATCCGCCCCGGGGGCCGCGCCCCGTACTCGCCGCCGGCCCCGCGCGGGCCCCGGCCTCACACGCCGGACGGGCTGGGTTCGGTGGACCGCCGGACGGCGTCCGCCGTCTCCTGCGGGGGTTCGGCAAGGGCCGGGGACGCGGGCAGCGGCTCCCGGCGGAACCAGGTGAGGGCGGGGGAGGTGACGGCGGTCGTGACGAGGGCCATGAGGACCAGGATGGTGAACAGCGACGGGCCGATCACCCCGAGCTGGAGGCCGAGGTTGAGGACGACCAGCTCGGTCAGGCCGCGGCAGTTCATCAGCGCGCCGATGGACATCGCCTCCCGCCAGGGCTCGCCGGCCAGGCGGGCCACCGCCGTGCTGCCGCCCCACTTGCCGAAGGCGGCCACCACCAGCACCGCGCCCGCCCACAGCCACTGCGTCGGGTCGCCGCCCAGCAGCCCGATGTCGGTCTTCAGGCCCGTGCTGACGAAGAACAGGGGCAGCAGCACCGGCAGGGTGAACGCCCGCAGGCGGGCCGCGGAGATCTCGACCGCGCGGGAGCCGCGCGGGGTCATCACGCCGAACAGGAACGCGCCGAACAGCGCGTGGATGCCGATCCGGTCGGTCACGAAGGCCGACAGGCACAGACCGCAGAAGAGGGCCACCAGGATGGTGGACTCCACCGCTCGCCCCGCCCGTTGGGCGGCCCGGGCGAGCAGCGGCCGCACCACCCACAGCATCACCGCGAGGAACACCGCCGACCACAGCGCCGTGAACGCCGCGTCCTGCAGCGAGCCGCTCGCGCCGACCGCCGCGACCACCGCGAGCAGGCACCAGGCGGTCACGTCGTCGACGGCCGCGCAGGCCATCGCCAGCGAGCCGAGACGGGTGGTGTACATGCCGCGGTCGGTGAGGATGCGGGCCAGCACCGGGAACGCGGTGATGCTCATGGACACCGCGATGAACAGGACGAACGGCAGCCGGCCCACGCCCTCGGGGGCGAACGTGCCGTACATGCCGACCGCCAGCAGCGAGCCGAGCACCAGCGGCAGGGCGATGCTCACCTGAGAGACGGCCACCGCGGTGCGGCTGTGCCCGCGCAGCGCCGACAGGTCCAGTTCGAGGCCGACCAGGAACATGAACGCCAGCAGCCCCAGGTTGCCCAGCGCGCCGATGTACGGCAGCACCTCGGGCGGGAAGAGCCAGTGCTGGAGCGAGGGCGAGACCCAGCCGAGCAGGGACGGGCCGAGCAGGATGCCCAGGGTCATCTCGCCGATCACGGGCGGCTGGCCCATCCGCCGGAACAGGCCGGCGCCCGCGCGGCAGGCGGCGATCACCACCGGCACCGCGATCAGCAGGTCGGGCAGCGGGTCAAAGGCGGGAGCCGACACGCGTGTCTCCTTCGAGTGCGGTGGACAGGGGCACCTCGGCGGCGGCCTCGGCCGGCGGGCTGGTCGCCACCGACCAGCGGGCGTAGCGCCTGCGGCCGTACAGCAGGGGCTCCCCCGCGTCGGCCAGCGTGACGCCGGTGACCCGGCCGAAGACGGCCGTGTGGTCGCCGACCTCGACCGCCTGAGTGACCTCGCAGTCCGCCACGGCCAGCGCCGCCCCGGTGAGGTGGGGGCCGCCGGCGCCCAGCGGGAGCCGCCACTCGGCGCGCTCGAAGCGGTCGGTGGCGCCGGAGGCGAACAGGTCGGAGACGGCGCGGGCCCGCTCGTCCAGCAGGTTGACGGCGAACCGGCCACTGTCCAGGGCCGCCCGCAGGGTGGGTCCCGCGGTGCGCAGGCAGACCACCAGGGTGGCCGGGTCGAGGGCCACGCTCGCCAGGGAGCTGCAGGTCATCCCGCGCGGCGCGGAGTCGGCGCCGAGTGCGGTCACGACGGAGACCCCGGACGGGAAGCAGGACATCAGCGGGCGTATGTCGGTGTTGTCGGACGACGTGCTCAGGGATGTGCTCATGCAGGAGGACTCCTGTCGGTGAGAGGCCGGCGGTGCCGCGCCGCGGAAAGCGGCGGGCACCGCCGTGCGGTGCTGTGCCGAGGGCCTACTTGCCGTGCAGCCGGCGCAGGTAGTCGTGGGCGCTGGGCAGCGTCTGCAGCAGGTGCTCCTGCTGCTGGCGCACCTGCTCGAAGAGCGGCTGGGCACCCGCCACGGACTCCGGCTTGTGGGCGAGCGCGGGCAGCGGGGCGTCCGGTTCCAGCCCGAGGCCGGCGAAGATGCAGTAGTAGCTGCCGTTGGTCCAGAAGTTGCGGAACTCCGCCTCGAAGTTGCCGTAGTACGTCGACTCGTCGGCGATCGGCGAATTGATCGGCAGGCCCGCCTTGTAGGCCTCGATCTTCTTCTGGATGTTCTCCGGGAGAACCAGTTCCTTCTGGGCCCGCCAGAACGGGCTGTCGTTCCGCGGCGCGTAGTAGAAGTGGGCCTGGATGAAGTCGCGGGTGTCGTCGAACATCTCCTCGATCTCGTGGTTGAAGCTGTCGACGAGCGCCGGGTTGAAAGAGCGGTCCGGGAAATGCTTCGCGAGCTGGTAGATGGCGGCCGTGATGAAGTAGATGCCGGTCGACTCCAGCGGTTCGAGGAAGCAGGAGGCGAGGCCGATGCTCACCACGTTGTTGACCCAGGCGCGGCGGTTGCGGCCGACCCGGAAACGCACGTGGTTGAACTGGGTCTCGTTCGGGTCGAGGCCCCACATCTCGCAGAATTCCGCGGTGGCCTCCTCCTGCGTGGTGAATTTGCTGGAGTAGACGTATCCGGAGCCGAAGCGGCCCAGCATCGGGATCTTCCAGCTCCAGCCGGACGACATCGCGATCGCCGAGGTGTACGGCTCCACGCCGTTCGCCTCGTCGTCGTGCGGGACGGCGGTGGCGACCGCGCGGTCGCACATGAGGTGGTCGCTCATGTCCAGGAACGGCTCACCCAGCGCCTGGTTGATGAGCAGCCCGCGGAAGCCCGAGCAGTCCACGAACAGGTCGGCGTCCATGACCCGGCCGGACTTGCAGTGCAGCGCGGTCACGTGGCCGCGCTCGTCCTGCTCGACCCGCACCATCTCGTCCTGGACGTGCTCCACACCCTGCTTCTCGACGGCGAACCGGCGCAGGAAGTCGGCGACCAGCGCGGCGTCGAAGTGCCAGGCGTAGCGGGTCGAGGGGGTGCCGTCGAGCCACTTCGGGGAGAGCTTGGCGTCCATCACCGGCGGCTCGCGGAAGACCGCGTAGTCGAACGGCTGGTCGGTGCTGCCCTCGTACTTGTTCTTGAACCAGTAGTGCGACAGCGGGGTGTTGTCGTGGTCGGGCAGGATGCCGAACGGGTGGTAGAAGTGGTCCGGCCGGCCGTCCTCCAGCGTGCGGGCCCCGGCCTCGCCGCGGCCGGGCGTGCGCCAGTTGACGAACCGCACCGCCATCTTGAAACTGGCGTTGCACTCGCGCATCCACTCCTCCTCGGGTATCCCGAGGTAGTCGAAGAGCACGCGGTGCAGGTTCGGCACGGTCGCCTCGCCGACGCCGATTCTCGGAATGGCGGGGGCCTCCAGCACCTGGATGTCCACGGTGCCCTGAAGAGCCTTGCCGAGGTAGGCGGCGGTCATCCAGCCGGCCGTACCGCCGCCGAGAATGACTACCTTGCGGATACGCGAGTCGTTGTCGGTCATGTGCGGGGCTCTCTCTTCTGGTCGGGTGGTCGGGAGCACATTCGCCCCGATGCTGTCGAGCGATTCCACGCCAGATTCGGAGGGCCGGCTATGCCGTTTCTATAGATGGCTGGAATCTCGGCTTGAGCAGCCTTGTATGGGTGAGGTATAGGCGGCCCGGCGATTGTCGGGGCGCATGGAAAACCGCCCCGCAACTCCCAGCAGAGGATGGCTGCATCAGATGCCGTACGAAGACGGGAATGCCGTTGTCCAGGGGCCGGGCGGACTCCCCGGAACTCCGCCGGCCGGACTCAAGGGAATCCTTTCCACGGTGGGGGGAACCCCGCTGATCGAGCTGGAACGGCTCGTGCCGGGATTCCCCGGCAGGCTGCTGGCCAAGGCCGAACGGTTCAACCCCGGCGGCAGTGTCAAGGACCGCTCCGCGCTCGGCATGGTGCTGGGCCGGATCCGTTCCGGTGAGCTCGTGCCCGGCCGCTCCACGGTGATCGAGTCCAGCTCCGGCAACCTCGCCATCGGACTCGCCCAGATCTGCGGGTACTTCGGACTGCGTCTCGTCTGCGTGGTCGACGCCCGCACCACCCAGCAGAACATCGCGATCCTGCGCGCCTACGGCGCCGAGGTCGAGGTGGTCCGCGAACCGGACCCGGTCACCGGCGAACTGCTGCCCGCGCGGCTGCGCCGGGTGGCCGAGCTGCTGGCCGCGACACCCGACTCGTACTGGCCCGACCAGTACGCCAACCCGCTCAACCGGCAGGCCCATCTGACCACCATGCGGGAGATCGCCGAGGAGCTCGACGGCCGGGTGGACCACCTGGTGCTGGCCGCCGGCACCGGCGGCACCCTCGGGGGCTGCGCCGAGTACATCCGGCAGGCCGGCCTGAACACCACCGTGCACGCCGTCGACGCCGTCGGCAGCGTGCTGTTCGGCCCGACCGCGAGCTGCAAGCGGCTGGTGCCCGGGCACGGCGCCTCGGTACGGCCGAAACTGCTGCGCCCCGCGGACGCCGCGCACGTCGTCCACGTCACCGACCTGGACTGCGTGGTGGGCTGCCGGCGGCTGGTGCGGCGCGAGGCGATCCTCGCGGGCGGCTCCTCCGGAGCGGTCGTGTCCGCGCTGGACCGCGTCCTGCCGCGGGTCGAGCCCGGCGCCACCGTCGTGCTGATCCTGCCCGACGGCGGCGACCGCTACCTCGACACCGTCTACGACGACGCCTGGGTCCGCCGGCACTTCGGTGCCGTCGCCCACCTGTGGTCGGAGACCGACGACGCCGTCTTCCCCCAACAGATCGCGAAGAGCGGTGAGTTGGCGGATATAGGCCATCGATAGCACGTCCGCCCAGCATGGTCGGCATCGACCACGGAACCCCATCCGACCCTTTTCACGGAGGCACCCCATGACCACGCAGATCCCCGCCCTGGACGACGCGGCGCGCACCCAGATCAAGGACATCGTCTGCGACATCCTGGAGCTGGAGCTCGACGAGGTCTCCGACACCAGCCTGTTCAAGGAGGAGCACGACGCCGACTCGCTGCGCACCATCGAGATCCTCGCCTCCCTGGAGCGCACCTTCGGCATCACCCTGAAGCAGTCCGAGCTGAGCCGCATGGTCAACCTCGCCGGCGTCCACGCCGTGGTCGCCGAGGCCAAGGCCCAGTGACCGGCGCCCGGCACCGGGTGGTCGTCACCGGCCTCGGGGTGGTGACCAGCATCGGCACCGGAGTGGACGCGTTCGCCGCGGGCCTGCGGGCCGGGCGCAGCGGGGCGAAGCCGATCACCGCCTTCGACACCACCGGCTTCGCCTACTCCAACGCCTGCGAGATCACCGACTTCGACCCCGAGGCCTGGATCACCGGGCAGTCCCCGGACGACCTCGGCCGCGCCGCCCAGTTCGCGGTGGCCGCGAGCCGGATGGCGGTGGCCGACGCCGGCCTCACCGAGGAGCAGGTGCGCGCGGTCCGGTCGCTGGTCTCCGTCGGCACCACCGACGGGGAGTCCCGCGACCTGGACCACCTCACCGGCCTCCAGGTCTCCGGCGGCGACGACGTGCTCGACGCCGTGGTGGCCCGCCGGGTCTGGCCGGGCCGGCTGTCCGCGGGGATCGTGCGTGAACTCGCCCTGGAGGACGTGGAGACGGTCACCGTGCCGACCGCGTGCGCGGCCGGCAACTACGCGGTCGGCTACGGCTACGACGCGATCAGCTCCGGTGACGTCGAGATGGCGCTGTGCGGCGGCGCGGACGCGCTGTGCCGCAAGACCTTCACCGGCTTCTACCGGCTCGGCACCATCGCACCCGACGTGTGCCGTCCCTTCGACGCCGACCGGCAGGGCATCCTGACCGGCGAGGGCGCCGGCATCCTGCTCATGGAGTCGCTGGAGTCGGCCCTGGCCCGCGGCGCCCGCATCTACGCCGAGGTGCTCGGCTACGGGCTGTCCTGCGACGCGAGCCACCCGGTCGCCCCGGACCGCGACTCGATCGCCCGCTGCATCACCGCGGCCCACCGCAACGCCGGGATCGAGGCGGCCGACGTCGACTTCATCTCGGCCCACGGCACCGGCACCAGGGCCAACGACGTCACCGAGGTCGGCGCGATCCGGCAGGTGTTCGGCGAGGAACTGCCGCGCACCGTGTCGATCAAGTCGATGATCGGGCACACCATGGGCGCCGCCAGCGCCCTCGCCTCGGCGGCCTGCGCGCTCGCCCTGCGCGACGGCTTCATCCCGCCGACCGTCAACCACCGCACCACCGACCCCGAGTGCGCCGTCGACTGCGTGCCCAACGAGGCGGTCGAGGCCGAGCTGAAGGTCGTGCAGAACAACGGCCTCGCCTTCGGCGGCAACAACGCGGTGCTGGTGCTCGGCCGGTGGGACACCGCGGCCTGAGCCTCGCCGCGCCCGCGACGAAGACAACGCAGGAGTCACAGAGGGGAGTGGGACGCCATGGCAGCCGAAACGGGCGCGCCGCCGGCGGAGCTGGTGATATCGGGCTGGGCCGTGTCCTCGCCGTACGGACTGGGCAGGACCGCCTTCGCCGGGGGCCTCGCGTCCGGACGGCGCGCGATCGCCCCGCTGGACGGCGCCGACTGGCCGGTGCCGTACGAGGAGGCCGGGCTGATCCCCGGCTTCGACATCAAGGCGGTGCTCGGCCGCAAGGGCACCCGTTCCATGGACCGGGTCACCGGCATCGCGGCCGCCACGGTCGGGATGCTCCTGGAGCAGTACGGGGCCGGACTGGCCGCCGACGCGGAGTCGACCGGGCTGGTGCTCGGCACCTCCGGCAGCGTGCAGTCGATCATGGACTTCACCCGGGACGCGCTCACCGGCGACAAGCCCTACCTCGTCGACCCGGCGCGCTTCCCCAACACCGTCATGAACTGCCCCACCGGGCAGAGCGCCATCCGGCACACCCTCAAGGGCCCCAACGTCACCGTCTCCGGCGGCGCGGCGACCGCGCTGCTCTCCCTGCAGTACGCCTCCCGGCTGCTGCGCGGCGGACACGGCAGGGCGCTGCTGGCCGGCGCGGCCGAGGAGTTCTCCGTGCAGCGCGCCCGCCTGGAGCGGGTCGCCGACCACGGTGGGGCGGCGCCGCAGCCGCTCGGCGAGGGCGCCGCGCTGTTCCTGCTGGAGGGCGCCACCGACGCCCGCGAGTCCGGCCGTCCGGTGCTCGCCACCGTCCTCGGCTCCCGGTTCCGCGCCTTCCAGGACACCGCACGGGCCGGTACGGCGCTGGAGGCCTGCGTCGCCGACGTGCTGGCCGCCGCCGGCGCCGCGCCGGACGACGTGGAGCTGATCGCCCCCGGCACCCCGCCCGGACTGCTCGGCAAGCAGGAGGAGTCCGCCCTGGACGGACTCACCGGCAACCGGCTGCCGGTGCGCTCCCTGGTCGGCGACGCCGGGGCGGCCTCCGCCGCCTTCCAGCTCGCCGCCGTCCTCGCCGAGGCGGAGGCCGACCCGCGCCTGGTGGACCGGCTGACCCTGGTCACCGCCGTCGACCGGGACGGCACGGCGGGCGCGCTGCTGCTGCGGCCGGCCTGACCGCCGCAACCCGTCCGCACCACGTACCCCGTACCCAGCCCTAGGAGAGAGGCAAGTCCATGTCCGACACACCGAGGCCGGTGGCGCTCGTCACCGGTGGATCGCGCGGGATCGGGCGGGCCGTCGTGGAGACGCTGGCCCGGGACGGTCACGACGTGGCGCTGTGTTTCCAGTCCAACGAGCAGGCCGGCGAGATCGCCGCCAAGGCGGCCGCCGCGCACGGCGCGCGCACCCTCGCCCGGCGCGTCGACGTCACCGACCGCGCCGCCGTGGCGGGCTTCGTACGGGAGACCGAGGACACGCTCGGCCCGGTGGACGTCCTGGTCACCGCGGCCGGCATCGTCCGCGACGGCCACCTGGCGATGATGGCCGACGAGGACTGGGACGCCGTGCTGCGCACCAACCTCGACGGCACGTACAACTTCGTCAAGGCGCTGGCCTTCCCCATGATGAAGCAGCGCCGCGGCACCGTGATCACCCTCTCCTCGGTCGCGGCCGAGGGCCACGCCACCCAGACCAACTACTCCGCGTCCAAGGCCGGGATCATCGGCCTGACCAAGGCATTCGCCAAGGAGGCGGGCCGGGCCAGCATCCGCGCCAACGTGGTCGCCCCCGGCTTCATCGGCACCGACATGACCGGCGGGCTCTCCGAGAAGCACGTCAGGGAGATGACCCGGCGCATCCCGCTGGGCCGCTTCGGCGAGCCGCACGAGGTCGCCGAACTGGTGTCCTTCCTCGCGGGCCCGCGTGCCTCGTACATCACCGGACAGGTCTTCGCCATCGACGGCGGACTGGTCGTCTGACCAGGGCACCACGGAAGGAATCAGCCATGCCACGCGCCGCCCGGCCGCCGCGGTTCTACTTCAACCTGCGCAGCCCCTACAACTTCTTCGCCCTGCGCGCGCTGCGCGCCCACCGCCCCGAACTGCTCGACCGGCTTGAGTGGCGGCCCTTCTGGGAGCCCGACGAGACCAGCGGCAAGCTGCTCGCCGAGGCCGGGGCCGAGTTCCCGTACACGCCCATGTCCCGGGCCAAGCAGTTCTACATCCTGCGCGACGTGCGCCGGCTGGCCACCGCCCGCGGCCTCGACCTGACCTGGCCGGTGGACGCCACGCCCTGGTGGGAGCCGGCGCACCTGACCTGGTTCGTCGCCGAGCGGCACGGGCTCGGCCAGGCGTGGGTGGAGCGGGCCGGCCGTGCCCGCTGGCTGGAGGGCCGCGACCTGTGCGACCCGGCCACCGTCACCGAACTCGCCGCCGAACTGGGCTTCGAGGCCGCCGACACCGACGACCCCGGCCTGCGCGCCCAGGGCGCCCGGGCCCTGCTGGACGTCGTGCGCGACGGCGTGTTCGGGGTGCCGTACTTCATCAACGGCTCGGAGCCCTACTGGGGCCTGGACCGGGTGGCCGACTTCGTCGCCTCCTTCGACGACCCGGGCGACGGCACGGACGACCGCCCTGGCCCCGAGTCCGCCGACCTGTCGGTCGTCGCGGGCCGCGCCTCCGACCTGAGCCACGCGGGAGGCTGCGGATGAGCACCGCCGTACGAGCGCTGCCGCTCACCGCGATCCAGGAGTCGATGTGGACGGCGTACCGCATCGCGCCGGACAGCGCCGCCTACAACATCGTCATGCCGCTCAGGCTGCGCGGCCGGGTCGACCCCGCCGCCATGGACGCGGCCGTCGCCTCGGTCGGCGAGCGCCAGGAGCTGCTGCGCTCCGTGTTCACCGAACAGGACGGCCGTCCGGTCCGGGTGGTCCGCGAACAGCCGCTGGTGCGCCTGGAGTTCCGCGACCTCGACGGCGCGGACGAGAGCCGGCTGTTCGAGGCAGCCGAGGAGGCGGGGGCGCGGCCGTTCCGCCTGGAGGCGGGCACCTTCCGGGTCGTCCTGCTGCGGCGCGCCGACGACGACTGGGCGCTGGTCACCTCCGCCCACCACATCGTCAGCGACTTCACCTCGCGCTGGCTGCTGGTCCGCGACGTCCTGGACGCCTACGCCGGGCACGCCGCCGGCACCGCGCCCACCTGGCGGCCGCTGACCTCCTCGTACAGCGAGTACGCGGCCGAGGAACTGCGCTACACCGCCTCCGACGAGGGCCTGCGGGCCGCCGAGGAGTGGCGGGCCGCCATGAGCGGCTCCGCCCCCGCCGAACTGCCGCTGGACCGGCCCAGGCCGCGGGTGCGCTCGCTGCGCGGCGCCACCGTCGTGCGGCGGCTCGCGGCGGAGTCGGCCGACGGGCTCGGCCCGGCCGCGCACACCGCGGGCGTGACCCCGTTCGCCTACCTGCTGTCCGTGTTCCAGGCCCTCACCCACCGGTGGAGCGGCCAGGACGACTTCCTGCTCGGCGTGCCCGCCTCCGCGCGCTCCGGGCGCGGGCAGCGGGACCTGATCGGCTGCTTCCTCAACACCATGCCGGTGCGCGCCGAGTTCGGCCCCGACACCACGTTCCGGTCGGCGGCCGCGCAGGCCGGCGAGCGGGTCATGCGGGGCATGCTCGGGGTGCGTCACCCCTGCGGGCTCGCCTTCCCCGACACCGTGCTGTTCCGGGCCGCGCTGTTCCTGGTCCAGATGGACCGCATGCAGCCGCCCGTGCCCAACGTCCCGCCGGGCGAGGCCGTCGGCCCGTCCATCCCCTACGCCGGGCTCGACATCGCCCTGATCGACGTGCCCCAGCAGGAGGGGCAGCTGGACCTGCTGCTGCGCATCGAGCAGACCCCGGACGGCGTCACCGCCGTCTTCTCCTACGACACCGACGTGCTGGACCGCGCGAGCGTGGAGCGGTTCGCGGACGGCTACGAGCGGCTGCTCGCGGCCGCCGTGCGGGACCCGGACACGCGTGTCGCGGACGTCGAACTGGCCGGCGCCGCCGACCTGGACGCGCTCCTCGCGCTCGGCGACTCCGGCACCTACGGCGACTTCGCCTTCGACGAGTCGTACGACGCCTTCGAATCCTTCGAGAACGCCTGGGACCACCGATGATGACGACCAACACGATCGCGGTGACCGGCGCCGGCATCGGCGGCCTCGCCGCTGCCGCGGCCCTGCACCGGCGCGGCATCGACGTACACGTCTACGAGCGCGGCGACAGCCTGCGCGAACAGGGCGTCGGCATGCACCTGGGGCCCAACGGCACCCGGCTGCTGCACCGGCTCGGCCTGGCCGACGAGCTGGAGCGGGTCGCGGTGCGCCCCGAGGCGCTGGAGGTGCGGGCCTTCCACGACGGCTCGCTGGTCACACGGCAGGACATGGGCGCGGCCTGGGAGCGGGCGTTCGGCGCCCCCTACCTCACCGTGCACCGCGGCGACCTGCACCGGATGCTCGCCGCCCTGCTGCCCGCCGCCCGGGTGCACACCGGGCGCGAACTGGTGGCGTACGAGGAGAGCCGCAAGGGCGTCACCCTGCGCTTCGCCGACGGCACCGCGACCCGGGCCTCGGCGCTGGTGGGCGCGGACGGCGTGCACTCGGTGGTGCGGCGCTCGCACACCGGGGACGAACGGCCGGTCTACTCGGGCAACAGCGCGCTGCGCGGCCTCGTGGACGCCGCCGACGTGCCCGGACTGGACCCGGCCGTGATGTACATGTTCGCCGGACCGGCGGCCCGGGTACTGGTGTACCCGGTCAGCGGGGGACGGCAGTTCACCTACGTCGTGGTCGCGCCGGCGCCCGAGGGGATCGCCGAGTCCTGGACCAGCACGGCCGGCCGCGCCGACCTCGACGCCGCGCTCGGCGGCTGGGCGCCGCAGGTGCGCGCGCTGGTCGGGGCGGCCCGAGAGGTACGGCGCTGGGCGCTGTACGACCGGGCCCCGCTGCGGCGCTGGAGCACCGCCCGCACCACGCTGCTGGGCGACGCGGCCCACCCGATGCTGCCGCACCACGGCCAGGGCGCCAACCAGGCCGTCGAGGACGGCGTCGCGCTCGCCGTCTGCCTCGCCGAGGCCGGACCCGGCGGCGACGGGATCGCCGCCGCGCTGGGCCGGTACGAGGCGGTGCGCCGGCCGCACACCACCCGGGTGCAGCTCGGTTCACGGGACGGGAAGGCCCCCGGCAAGGGCGTGCGGGAGCAGGCGGCCGACGTGTCCTGGATCCTCGCGCACGACGTCGAACGGAGCCTGTACGAGGACCCGTACGAGGAGGTGTCCGCGGACACCGCGGCCTGACCGCGTTCCTGCCCGACCGCGTTCCCCCCGGGGCCCCCGACGCCGCACCGGCGTCGGGGGCCTCGTCGTGCCGTTCGCCGTGCCGTTCGCCGAGCCCTCGCTGCGCCCGGTTCCGAGGCGCGCGAGGGGGCGTACGCGCGGGCGTATAGAGGCCCGATACGTCACTGATAGCGCCGAGTTCAACCATGGGCCACACCTGACCGCACAGAAGGGACGTCCCATGGCCGAACAGAAGACCGACGAGGCCGTGTACCGCGTGGTGCTCAACGACGAGGAGCAGTACTCGATCTGGTGGGCCGACCGTCCGCTGCCGGCCGGCTGGCACGCCGAGGGCACCGAGGGCTCCCGCGAGGACTGCCTGGCGCGGATCGACTCCGTGTGGACCGACATGCGCCCGCTGAGCCTGCGCCTGCGGATGGCGGAGACCGGCCCCACGGCGGCCTGATCCGGCCGCACTCCCCGCACACCGCACCCCCGCACACCGCCCCCCCCGCACACCGCACCACCCCGCACAGCCCCCGCACCCCGCCCCCGATGCCACCCCGGGTGCCCGGCCCCCCAACCGACCGCCGATCCGGAAGATCCCGATGGAGGAGAGATCGTGAACGAGCCTGCGAAGTCGGGACGCGTCCCCGGCCGTCTGCTGCTCCCCGCGCTGTTCACGGCCCAGGCCGGGCGCACCCCCGACGCGCCCGCCCTGGTGCGCGCCGACGGCAGCGCCGTCCGTTACGCCGAGCTGGCCGAGCTGGCCGGGCGCATCGCCGCCCGGCTGCGCGCGGCTGGGGTGCGGCCCGGCGACTTCGTCGGGGTGTGCCTGCGGCGCGGGCCCGAGCTGGTCGCCGCGTTCCTCGGGGTGTGGCAGGCGGGCGGCGCCTATGTGCCGCTGGACCCGCAGCACCCGGCGGCCCGGCTCGAAGCCGTGCTGGAGGACACCGCGCACCCCGTGGTGCTCACCGAGCGGGCCACCGAGGACCGGCTGCCCGGCACCGCCCGGCACCGCATCACCGTGGAGTCCGTGGACCGCGAAGGGCCGTACGAGGAGGTCGGGTTCGCCGCCGACGGCGACCGCCTCGCCTACGTCCTGCACACCTCCGGCTCCACCGGCCGCCCCAAGGGCGTCCTGGTGCCGCACGGCGGCATCGCCAACCGGGTGCGCTGGCTGGCCCACCGCCACGGTCTGGACGCCGGCGACCGCATGCTGCTCAAGACCACGGTCGGCTTCGACGCGGCCGGACTCGAACTGTTCGCCCCGCTGATCTCGGGCGGCGCGGTCGTGCTGGCCCCCGAGGGCGCCGAGCGCGACCCGGCGGCCCTGCTGCGCACCGCGGCCGACCGGGGAGTGACGGTTCTGCAGGGCGTGCCCTCGCTGTACCGGCGGCTCGTCGAGGAACCGGGCTGGGAGCGGGCCGGCGGCCTGCGCCTGCTGTTCAGCGCGGGCGAGCCGCTGCACGCCGAACTGTGCCGGGCGCTCGCCGAGCGCGCCCCCGGCGCCGAGATCTGGAACACCTACGGGCCCACCGAGGCGTCCGTCGACATCACCGAGCACCGCTGGAACCCCGCCCAGGACACCGGCGCGGTGCCGATCGGGCGCCCCATCGGCAACATGCGGGTGGTCGTGCTGGACGCGGCGGGCCGCCCCGCCCCGGTCGGCGTCCCCGGCGAACTGCACGCCGGCGGTGTCGGGCTCGCCCTCGGCTACCTGGGCCGCCCCGGCCAGAGCGCCGAGCGCTTCGTGCCCGACCCGCACCGCCCCGGCGAACGCCTCTACCGCACCGGCGACCGGGTGCGCTGGCGGGCCGACGGCACCCTGGAGTACCTCGGCCGCCTCGACCACCAGGTCAAGGTCAACGGCGTGCGCATCGAGCCCGGCGAGGTCGAGGCCGCGCTCGCCGCCCACCCCTGGGTACGGGCCGCCGTCGCCGCCGCCGTACCGGACGGCAGCGGCGGGTACCGCCTCGTCGCCTGGGTGCAGTCCCGCGGCGAGGCGCTGCGCCCGCAGGAACTGCGCGCCTTCCTGCGCGGCGCGCTGCCCGACCCGCTGGTGCCGACCGCCTACGTCCCGGTCACCGAGTTCCCGCTGACCCCCAACGGCAAGATCGACCGGTCCGCGCTGCCCGACCCCGCCGACGCCTGCGCCGACACCGCGCACGTGCCCGTGCGCACCCCCGCCGAGCGCGCGGTGGCCGAGGAGTGGGCGCGGCTGACCGGCACCCCGGCCGACGAGATCGGCGCCCTGCACGACTTCTTCCAGCTCGGTGGCTCCTCGCTGATGCTCAACAAGCTCGCCGCCGGCCTGTCCCAGGCCGCGGGCCGCACCATCCCGGCGACCGCCCTGCTCACCGCCACCACCGTGGAGCAGCAGGCCGACCTGCTCGGCGCACGCGCCGCGGCCACCGCACCGCCCGCCGACGAGCCCGTGGGCCCGGTGCCGCGGGACCCGCGCGGACTGCCCCTGTCCCCGGGCCAGCAGGGCATGTGGCTGCTGGACCGGCTGCGCCCGGGCAGCGCCGAGTGGAACGCGCCGGTCTTCCTCACGCTGCCCGCCGTCTACACCGACGCCACCCTGCGCGGCGCCCTGACCGCGCTCGCCGAGCGGCACGAGATCCTGCGCACCCGCTACGCCCTGCGGGGCGCCGAGCCGGTGCAGATCACCGACCTGCCCGCCGAGTGGGAGCTGCGCACCGCGCGCGCCGACACCGCCGCGGAGCTGAACGCCCTGGTCGCCGAGGAGTTCGCGCTCCCCTTCGACCTGGCGTACGGGCCGGTGCGCCGGGCCCTCGCGGTCCGTGGGCGCGGCACCCTCACCCTCGTCCTGAGCATCCACCACATCGCCTGCGACGGCTGGACCTCCGTCGTCCTCGAACGCGACCTCGGAGCGCTCGCCGAGGCCGTCCACACCGGCACCGACGCCCGGCTGCCCGAGCTGCCCGTGCAGTACGCCGACCACGCCGCGCACCGGCGCCGCCGGCTCACCGACGCGTTCGTGGCGACCGAACTGGAGTACTGGAAGCGCAAGCTGGCCGGCCTCGTGCCGGTCGAGCTGCCCGCCGACCGGCCCCGCCCCGCCACCCGCGACGCGGCCGGTGCCGCCCACGTGTTCACGGTGCCCGCCCCGCTCGCCGAGCGGGCCGCCGCCCTCGGCCGCAGCTGCGGGGCCACCCTGCAGCAGACGCTGCTCACCGCCTTCGCCGCGCTGGTCGCCCGGTTCACCGGAAGCTGGGACGTCCCGGTCGGGGTGCCCGTCGCCGGCCGCTCCGGCGCCGAGGTCACGGACGTGGCGGGCTACTTCCTCAACACGCTGGTGCTGCGCTGCGACGCGGGCCCCGGCACGCCGTTCCGGGACGCGCTGGTCCGGGTCCGGGACACCGCCCGCGAGGCGTTCGCCCACCAGGAACTGCCCTTCGACCGGCTCGTGGAGGAGCTGGACGACACCCGCGACCCGGCCCGCACCCCGCTGTACCAGGTGATGTTCGACGTGCACGAGGAGGGCCGCACCGGCACCGCGGTCGGCGCCGCCGACGCGGACGCCTTCCGCGGCGCCTGGCGCACCGCCCGCACCGACCTCACCCTGGTGCTCCAGCGCCAGGCCGACGGCTCCCTGCTCGGCCTCGCCGAGTACGCCACCTCGCTGTTCGACACGGCCACCGTCGAGCGCCTGACCGCCTGCTGGGTCCGGCTGCTGGAGTCGGTCACCGACGACCCGGCCCGGCGCCTGGAAGAGGCCGACATCCTGCCCGCGGCGCTGCGCGCCGACCTGGTGGCCAGCGGCCTGGGCAGGCCGGAACCCGGCACCGGCACGGGCGCCGGCGCCCCCGAGGACACGACCGTGCACGCCGCGATCGCGGCCGTCGCCCGCCGCGCACCCGACGACACCGCCCTGGTCTGCGGCGACGAGACCTGGAGCTACGCCCGCCTGGAGCGCCGCGCCGGGCAGTTCGCCGCCCGGCTGCGCGGCCTCGGCGCCGGCCCCGGCGCGGTCGTCGCCGTCCAGCTCGGCCGCGGCCCCGACCTGCTCGCCGCGTTCCTGGGCGTCTGGAAGGCGGGCGCCGCCTACGTGCCCCTGGACCCGGCCGCGCCCGTCGAGCGCAGCACCCATGTGCTGGCCGACTCCGGCGCGCTGGCCCTGGTCACCGACGACGCGGGCGCCGAGCGCCTCTCCGGCCGGTTCTCCGGCGCCGTGCTCACCACCGGCTTCGCCGAGGACCCGGCCGGGACCGCGCCCGCGCCGCAGGCGCACGACGACCCCGACCGCCTCGCCTACGTGATGTACACCTCGGGCTCCACCGGCCGCCCCAAGGGCGTCGCGGTCGCCCACCGCTCGCTGCTCGCCATGCTGCGCGCCTCCCAGGCCCACCTCGACTTCGGGCAGGGGCCGGACGACGCCTGGCTGGCGCTCGCGCAGGTCACCTTCGACATCTCCTGCACCGAGCTGTTCATGCCGCTGGTGGCCGGCGGCCGGGTCGTGCTGGCCCGGGAGAGCGAGCAGCGGGACCACGCCGCGCAGCTGCGGCTGATGGACCTGCACGAGGTCAGCCACCTCCAGGTGGCCCCGCCGCACTGGCAGATGCTCATCGACGCGGGCCTCGGCCACCGCCCGGTGGTCGGCCAGACCGGCGGCGAGCCCTGCCCGCCGGTGCTCGCCCGCGACCTGTCCCGCCGCCTGATGCGGTTCATCAACGAGTACGGGCTCACCGAGACCACCATCGCCGCGACCCGCTGGGACGCCGACGACACGGCCGGCGCGGTACCGGTCGGCCACCCCTACCCGCACGTCACCGCACGCGTCCTCGACGAGCGGCTGCGGCCCGTGCCGTACGGCGTCACCGGCGAGCTGTGCGTCGGCGGCAGCGGGCTCGCCGTCGGCTACCACGGCAGGCCCGGCCAGACCGCCGCCGCGTTCGTGCCCGACCCGTACGGCGCCCCGGGCGCCCGGCTCTACCGCACCGGCGACCGGGCCCGGATGCGGCCCGACGGCACCCTGGAGTTCGCCGGCCGAGCCGACGGCCAGGTCAAGATCCGCGGCCGCCGGGTGGAGACCGGCGAGGTGCAGGCGGTGCTCACCGAGCACCCCGCGGTCGGCCAGGCCTTCGTCACCGTCCACACCGGCGGCTCCGAGGCAGCGCTGGTCGGCTACTTCACCCCCGCCGAGGGCACCGGCGGCCCCGCCGAGAGCGAGCTGCTCGACCACTGCGCCGTACGGCTGCCCGACTACATGCTGCCCGCGCTGCTGGTCCGCCTCGAACGGCTGCCGCTCACCCGCCACAACAAGGTCGACACCGCCGCGCTGCCCGTGCCGGACCTGGCCGCCGCCCTCGCCGACGAGCCCTACACCGCGCCCGAGGGCCCGGTGGAGGAGGCGCTGGCCGAGATCTGGGCCGAGGAGCTGTACGGGCCCGGCGCCACCCGCCGGGTCGGCGCCCGCCAGGGCTTCTTCCGGATCGGCGGCAACTCCGTGAAGGCGGCCCGGGTGATCGCCCGGATCCTGGAGGAGTTCGACGTGGAGCTGCCGCTGCGGGCCGTGTTCGAGCGGCCCACCGTGCAGGGCCTCGCCACCGCCGTCGAGGACGCCGTACGTGCCGAGATCGAATCGCTCACCGAGGCCGAACTGGCCCACGCCCACCGGGAGTACCAGCCGTGACCGCACCCACCGCGCCGACCGAGGACGAGCTGCGGGCCGATCTGCTGCGCCGCCGGCTCGCCGCCCGCAGGGGCACCACCCGGCCGCAGCCGGCCGCGATCCCGCCCGCCGACCGCACCCGGCCGCTCGTCCTGTCGTCCGGCCAGCGCCAGCTGTGGTTCCTGCACCAGCTCGACCCGGACAGCCCCGAGTACCTGCTGCCCATGGCGTACCGGCTGCGCGGCGCCGTCGACCCGGACGCCCTGCGCCGGGCCGTCGACGCCCTCGCCGCCCGCCACGAGATCCTGCGCACCCGCTACGTCCTCGACGGCACCGAGCCCCGCCAGGTCGTCGACCCGGCCGGACCCGCCGACTTCGCCGTGGTGGACGCCCGGGACCACGCCCCCGCCGACCGGGACGCCGAGGCCGTCGCCCGCACCGAGTCGGAGGCCGGCCGGCCCCTCGACCTCGCCACCGAACACCCACTGCGCGTACGGCTGTTCCAGCTCGCACCGGACGACCACGTACTGGTCGCGGTGGTCCACCACATCGCCTGCGACGCGATGACCCGGCCGCTGCTCCTGGACGACCTGTCCGCCTACTACACGGCCGCGACCGAGGGCCGGGACCTCGACGGACTGCTGCCCGAACTCCCCGTCCAATACGCCGACTACGCGGCCTGGGCCACCGCACGGCACGAGGCGCCCGCCGGGCGCGCGGGCCTCGACTGGTGGCGGGAGCGGCTGGCCGGGACCGGCCCGCTGGGGCTGCCCACCGACCGGCCGCGGCCCGCCGTCCGCGACTGGGGCGGCGCCGTCGCCGGCTTCGACGTGAGCGCGGACGTCGCCGGGCGGATCCGCTCCCTGGCCCAGGAGACCGGCGCCACCCCGTTCATGGCGCTGCTCGGCGCCTGGCAGCTGCTCCTCGGCCGGTACACCGGGAAGACCGACGTGTGCGTCGGCACCGCCGCCAGCGGCCGCACCCGGCCCGAGCTGCGCCGCATGGCCGGCTACGCCTACAACACGCTCGCCATGCGGGCGAGCTGGCGGCCCGGGACACCGTTCCGGGACTTCCTCGCCGACAGCCGGGGCGCCGTCCTGGACGCCTTCGACCACCAGGACACCCCGTTCGACCGGATCGCCGACGAACTGGAGCCCCAGCGCGACCTGTCCACCACACCGGTCTTCCAGGTGATGTTCGACCTGGTCGCCGGCGAGGGCACCGGCGGCCCCGCCCTGCCCGGCGGCCCCGCCCTGCCCGGCGTCACCGCCGCGCCGGTGCCCGCCGCCGGCCGCATCGCCCGCTTCGACCTCACCCTGCACCTCACCGAGCGCGCCGACGGCTCCCTGCACGGCAGCCTGGAGTACGCCACCGCCCTCTTCGACGACGCGACCGCCGAGCGCGTCACCGCCCACTACACCGCGCTGCTCGCCGCCGTAGCCGCCGCCCCGGACACCCCGGTCGCCGACCTGGACCTGCTGTCCGCCGCCGAGCGCGCCCTGCTGCTGGACGGCCCGGCCGAGCCCGTCGGCACCGACCGGCCGCTCGACCTCGCCGCCCTGCGCCCGGTGCCCGACACCATCGCCGCGCAGATGGCCGCCACCCCGGACGCCGTGGCCCTGCGGCAGGCGGACACCACCGTCAGCTACGCCGGACTCGACGCCCTGGCCGACCGGTTCGCGCGCCGCCTGGCCCAGCTCGGCGCCGGACCCGAGACCACCGTCGGCGTCCTGCTCGACCGCGGCCCCGACCTGGTCGCCGTGCTCCTCGGCATCTGGCGCGCCGGAGCGGCCTACGTGCCCATCGACCCGGTCTACCCGGACGACCGCATCGCCTACATGCTCGACCAGACGGCCACCACGCTCGTGGTCACCGAGTCCCGGCACGCCGAACGCTTCCAGGGGGTACGCCGGATCGTCGTCGACGACGCGTCCGAGCGGGCCGCGATCGAGGCCGCCGACGCCCCGCTGCCGCCGGCCCACGACCTCGACCGGCTCGCCTACGTCATCTACACCTCCGGCTCCACCGGCAGGCCGAAGGGCGTGCAGATCACCCACCGCGGTCTCGCCAACTACCTGGGCTGGACCGTGCGGGCCTACGCGAGCGCCGGCACCGGGGGAGCGCCGCTGTTCTCGTCGGTCGCCTTCGACCTCGGCGTCCCCGACCTCTACGCGCCCCTGATGACCGGGCAGGCCGTGCACCTGCTGCCGCAGGACCTCGACACCGCCGACCTCGGCGCGCTGCTCGCCGCGGGCGGCCCGTACGCCTTCGTCAAGCTCACCCCGGGCCATCTGCACCTGCTCACCCAGCAGTTGACCAACCAACAGATCGCGGCCCTGGCCGGACTCGTCATCGCCGCCGGGGACTCCTTCACCGCCCGGCTCGCCGAACGCTGGGCCGCCGCGGCCGGACCGCAGGGCACCCGGCTCGCCGCCGAGTACGGGCCCACCGAGATCACCGTCGGCAACTCCGCCTACTTCCTCGACGGGCCCGTGGCCACCGAACTCGTCTCCATCGGGCGCGCCATCCCGCACACCAGCATGTACGTCCTCGACGAGCGGCTGCGCCCGCTCCCCGTCGGCGTGCCCGGCGAGGTGTGGGTCGGCGGCGTCGGCCTCGCCCGTGGCTACGCGGGCCGCCCCGGCCTCACCGCCGAGCGCTTCCTGCCCGACCCCTACGGCCCGCCCGGCGCCCGCCTCTACCGCACCGGCGACGTGGCCCGCGTCCTGCCCGACGGCAACCTCGACTTCCTGGCCCGCGTCGACCACCAGGTCAAACTGCGCGGCTACCGCATCGAGCCCGGCGAGATCGAGACCGCCCTCGCCGCCCACCCCGCCGTCGCCGAGGCCGTCGCCCTGGTCCGCGAGGACACCCCGGGCGACCAGCAGCTCGTCGCCTACCTGGTGCCCGCCGAGGGCGCCGACGAGGAGGCGCTCACCCCGGCCGCGCTGCGCGACCGGCTCGGCGAGACCCTGCCGCCGTACATGGTCCCCACCGCCTACCTGCGCCTGGAGGCGCTGCCGCTGACCGGCAACGGCAAGCTCGACCGGCGCGCACTGCCCGCCCCGGGCCGGGCCGCGACCGCCGTCGGTGAGCACGTCGAGGCCCGGGACGACGACGAGCGGGCCATGGCCGCCGTGTGGGCCGAGGTGCTCGGCCTCGACACGGTCGGCGTGCACGACAACTTCTTCGACCTGGGCGGCGACTCGCTGCGCGCGGTCGCCCTGGTCGGCGCGCTGCGCGCGGCCGGCTGGGAGACCACCGTGCGGGACGTCTTCGAGCACCGCACCGTGGCCCGGCTGCGCGCCGCCGTGCCCCGCGACGGCGCCCCGGGCACCGGCGCCTTCGTGCCCGTCGAGCCGTTCGCGCTGATCGGCGCCGCCGACCGGGCCGCGCTGCCCGGCGACGTCACCGACGCCTACCCCCTCTCCCGCATCCAGGCCGGGATGCTCGTCGAGATGCACGGCGGCAGCGGCGAGAACCGCTACCACAACATCACCTCCTTCCGGATCCGCGACGACCTGCCCTTCGACCCGGACGCCTTCCGCCGCGCCACCGACCTGATCACCGAGCGGCACGAGGTGATGCGCACCTCCTTCGCGCTGGCCGGCTACTCCGAGCCGCTCCAGCTCGTGCACGCCGTCGCGACCATGCCCGTCGTCCACGAGGACCTGCGGCACCTGCCCGCCGGGCGCCGGCAGAGCGCCCTGTGGGAGTTCGCCGACCGCGACCGGGCCGAGCTGTTCGACCTCGCCCGCGGGCCGCTGATGCGGATGGCGGTGCACGTGCTGGACGACGAGAGCTGGTGGCTGTCCATCACCGAGTGCCACCCCGTCATCGAGGGCTGGAGCTACCACTCCCAGCTCATGGAACTCCTGCGCGCCTACCACGAGCTGAGCCGCGGCCGCGAGCCCGCGCCCGCCCCGCCCCGGCCCGCCGTCCGCTACGCCGACTTCATCGCCGCCGAGCTGCGCTCCCTGGCCGACCCGGCCGACCAGGAGTACTGGCGCGGGGTCGTCGAGGGCCACGAGAAGTTCACCGTGCCCGCGGGCTGGGCCGGCGATCCCGACGGGCCCGACGAGCGCTACCGCCTCGACCTCCCGCTCGACGCACTGGAGCCGGGCCTGCGGGCGCTGGCCACGGCCGCCGAGGTGCCGTACAAGAGCGTGCTGCACGCCGCGCACAGCAAGGTGCTGTCGCTGCTCACCCCGGCGCGCGCCTTCCGCGGCGGCATGGTCGCCGACGCCCGGCCCGAGCAGGCCGGCGCCGAGACGGTCTCCGGCATGTACCTGAACTCGGTCCCGTTCCCCTACGAGCGGGGCGCCCGCACCTGGGGCGAGCTGGCCCGGCAGGTGTTCGGCCGCGAGGTCGAGCTGTGGCCGCACCGCCGCTTCCCGATGCCCGCGATGCGGGTGCCCGGCGGCGAACGGCACCTGATCGACATCCTCTTCCACTACCTCGACTTCCACCAGGTCGACACCGAGCTGATCGACATCATGGCCAGCCGGGACGACAGCCCCAACGAGTTCCCGGTGGTCGTCGGCACCCCCGTGCGCGGCCACCTCTCGCTGGCCTCCCGCACCGGCACCCTCTCCCGCGCCGCCGCCGACCGGCTGCTGCGGCTGTACGCGGCCGTGCTCACGGAGATGGCCCGCGCGGGCGCCGACGGCGACTGCACCGGCGCCTTCCCGGACGCCCACGAACGCGCCCGGCTCAAGGCCCCCGCGCTGCCGCACCCCGACACCCCGGTGGACACCCTCGCCGCCTTCGAGGCACAGGCCGCCCGCACCCCGTGGGCGACCGCCCTGAACGGCACCGGCTTCACCGTGACCTACGGCGACCTCGACGCCCGCGCCAACCGCATCGCCCGCCGGCTGCGCGCCCTCGGCGCCCGCGCCGAGACCCGGGTCGCGGTCCTCCTCGACCGCGGCCCCGACCTGGTCGCCGCCCTCCTCGGAGTGTGGAAGGCGGGCGCCGTCCAGGTGCCGGTCGACCCGTGCACCCCCGACGCGCGGATCGCCACGGCGCGGATCGAACTCGCCGTCACGCAGGCGTCGTACGCCGACCGGCTGACCGCCGCCGCCCTGGTGCTCGCCGAGGAGGCGGCCCACGACGGCGACGGCTCGCCGCTCGGCCTGCGGCACGACCCGGACCGGCTCGCCTACGTCCTGCACACCTCCGGCTCGACCGGCACCCCCAAGGGCGTGGAGGTCTCCCACCGGGCGCTCGCCCACTACCTCGACTGGGCCGTGCGCGAGTACGCGGCCGCGGGCGGCGGCGGAGCGCCCTGGTTCACCCCGGTCGGCTTCGACCTCGGGATGCCCGCGCTGTACGCGCCGCTGATGACCGGGCAGCCCGTGCACGTGCTGCCGCAGCTCCACGAGACCGGCGACTTCGGCCCGCTGCTGCTGAGCCGGGCACCCTACGCCTTCGTCGGCCTCACCCCCGGCCACCTCGCCCTGCTGGAACACCAGTTGAGCGACCGCGAACTGGCCGGTCTGGCCGCGCTCGCGGTGTGCGCGGGCGACGCCTACCCGACCGCCCAGGCCGAGCGGGTGGCCGCCCGGATCGCCGCGGCCGGCGGCGGCCTGCAACTGGCCGCCGAGTACGGGCCCACCGAGGCCACCGTCGCCGCCACCTTCACCCGGGTGCGGCCCAGGACCGGGCGCAGCCTGGTGCCGCTCGGCTCCGCACTGCCCGGCGTCCTGGTCCGCGTCCTCGACGCCGCACTGCGGCCCGTGCCCGACGGCGTCACCGGCGAGGTCTGGCTCGGCGGCGAGGGACTCGCCCGCGGCTACACCGGCCGCCCCGGCCTCACCGCCCTCTCCTTCGTCCCCGACCCCTACGGCCTGCCCGGCACCCGGCTGTACCGCACCGGCGACCTGGCACGCCGGCTCGCCGACGGCACCCTGGAGTTCGCCGGACGCGCCGACCAGCAGGTCAAGATCCGCGGCCACCGCGTCGAGCCCGGCGAGGCGGAGGCGGCGCTCGCCGCCGACCCCGCCGTACACGACGCGCTGGTCAGCGCGGTCCCCGCGGCCGACGGCGGCCGGCGCCTGGCCGCCTGGGTCGTCCCGGCGGACGGGCGGCCCGTTGAGGTCGCCGCGCTCCGCGACCGGCTGCGCGCGGTGCTGCCCGCCGCCCTCGTCCCGGCCACCGTCACCGTCGTCACCGAACTGCCCCTCACCACCCACGGCAAGCGCGACCGCGACGCCCTCGCGCAGCGCGCGGCGACCACGGCCGCCGTCCACCCCTACGCCCCGCCGCGCACCCCGACCGAACACCGGCTCGCCGCCGTGTGGGCCGAGGTGCTCGGCCTCGAACAGGTCGGCGTCCAGGACGACTTCAGCGACCTGGGCGGCGACTCGCTGCTCGTACCGCCGCTGCTGGTGGCCGCCCGGCGGGCCGGACTCGCGCTGGACCTGCACCTGGCACTGCGCCACCACACCATCGCCGACACGGCCGCAGCCCTGGACGAGCGCGCCGACGACCCGCACACGGAAGGCTGACCACCATGGACGTCCGCACGGACGGGCGCCGCGTGCGCCACCTCGTCTCCATCGACGACCTCACCGACCCGGAACTGCACGACGTCGTACGGCGCGGCGCCGAGTTCTCCGCCGGGATCGCCGGCCCGGCCCGCCCCCTGGACGGCCTGGTCGCCGGCGTCTACTTCGCCAAGACCTCCACCCGCACCCGCACCGCGTTCTCCTCGGGCGCGCTGCGGCTCGGCGCCTCCCTCATCGCCTACGGCCCCGGCGACCTCCAGCTCAACACCGGGGAGACCACCGAGGACACCGGCCGGGTGCTCTCCGGCATGCTCGACGTCCTCGTCGCCCGCACCGCCGGACCGGAGGCCGAGCTGCGCGGCTGGGCGAGCCAGCACCGCATGGCGGTGGTCAACGCCATGAGCGCCCAGGAGCACCCCACCCAGGCGCTCACCGACCTGACCACGCTGCTGCGGCACTTCGGCCGCATCGAGGGCCTGCGCGTGCTGTACGTCGGCGAGGGCAACAACACCGCCGCCGCGCTCGCCCTCGCCCTCGCCCGGTACCCGGCGGCCGACCTGGAACTGCGCACCCCGCCCGGCTACGGCCTCGACCCCGGCGTCCTGGAGCGGGCCCGCGCCCACGCCGCCCGCACCGGCGCGCGGATCACCGAACGACACGACATGGCGGCGCTCGACGGGTCGTACGACGTCGTCTACACCACCCGCTGGCAGACCACCGGCACCAGCAAGCCGGACCCCGACTGGCGGGAGATCTTCGCCCCGTTCCAGGTCACCCGCGACCTGTGGCGCACCAGCCCGCGCGCCGTCTTCATGCACGACCTGCCCGCGCACCGCGGCGAGGAGGTCACCGCCGAGATCCTGGACGGCCCGATGAGCATCGCCTTCGCCCAGGCCACCAACAAGATGCACAGCGCCATGGCCGTCCTGGAGCACGTCCACACCCCGGCACTGGTGCCGCTGGCCGTCCGATGAGCGGCACGGCACGGCGGACCGCCGCCGACCCGGCGGAGGTGCCGTGGCTCATGGCCGAGGAGGAACGGGCGACGGAAGGGCGGGACACCGTGACGGTTCTCGACGACAGGCCGGCCGCACCCGAGGTCCCGCCGCTGCGCCGCAACCGGGACTTCCGGCTGCTGTGGGGCGGCGCCGGGCTCTCCCTGCTGGCCGGCCGGGCCACGGCCGTGGCCTACCCGCTGACCGTGCTGTGGGCCACCGGCTCACCGGGCGACGCCGGTCTCGTCGGCACCGCCCTGCTGCTGCCCCAGCTCGTGATGCAGCTCCCGGGCGGCGCCCTCGTGGACCGCTGGGACCGGCGGCGGGTCATGGTGGCCGCCGGGCTGGGCCAGACGCTCGTCGCGGGACTGGTGGTGGCGCTGCTGGTCAGCGGACACACCTGGCTGTGGGCGCTGCTGATCGCCGCGTTCGCCGAGGGCGCGCTCGGGGTGCTGCACCAGCTCGCCGAGCGGGCCGCCGTACCCAGCGTGGTCCCCGCCGAGCAGCTGCCGGCCGCGCTCACCGGCAACGAGGCCCGCACCCGCGGCGCCGCCATCGCCGGGCAGCCGCTGGGCAGCGGACTGGTGGGACTGGCCGCGGCCCTGCCGTACGCGGCCGCCGCCGTCGCCCAACTGGCCTCCGTGCTCTGTCTCTTCGGCATCAAGGGGAAGCTCCAGCAGCAGCGGGCCGCACCGCCCGCCCGGCTCGGCACCGAGATCCGCGAGGGCCTGGTCTGGATGTGGCGGCAGCCCTTCCTGCGGGCCGTGATGACAGCGGTCGCCGTCACCAACGTGCTCTTCCAGGGCCTCAACCTGGCCGTCATGTCCGGCATCCAGGACAACCACGGCACCCAGTTCGAGGTCGGCCTGGTGCTCTCGCTGAGCGGCGCCGGGGGACTGGTCGGCGCCCTCACCGGCGGCTGGTGGCAGCGCCGGCTGCGACTGCGCACCCTGGTCCTCGGCGGCCTGCTCGCCTGGACGGCGCTGATGGCCCCGGTCGCCGCCGCCCTGCACACCCCCGTCCTGCTCGGCGCGCTCTTCGCGGCCAGCGGCTACGTCGGCGGCGTCTTCAACGTGGCGGGCGGTGTGCTGCTGGTGCGGGCCGCCCCCGACCGGATGCGCGGCCGCGCCAACTCCCTCGCCAACCTGGTCGGTTCGGGCGCCATGGCGGCCGGACCGGTCGCCGCCGGCTTCCTGCTGGAGGCCACCGGGGCGGTCCGCTCGGTGCTGGCGCTCAGCGCCGTCATGGCCCTCACGGCCCTGTGCGCCCTGCTCTCGCCCGGCCTGCGCAAGGCCCCCTACCCCGAGTCCGAAAGCCCGGCCTGACCTGCCGCTTCCCGGTATAGGCCGCCCATAGGGCGGCACCGGAGAGTCGTAACCAGGAAAGGCTGCGCCCCTCCCGGAACGCACCGTTCCCCCCGATTCCCGTTCGTCCGTGACCCCCCGATCCACAGCAGATCGTAAGGAGAACCCATGTCGCTCAACACGATGGACCGGAGGGGTGCGCTGCGGGCCGCCCTCGGCGTGGCCGGCGCGGCCGCCGCGGCGACCCTGATCGGCGCGGCCCCGGCCGCGGCCCGGCCCGGTCGCTGCCACCCCACCCTGCCGGACGTGCCGGGCATGGTCGGCGACCGCTGGGCCAACGAGTTCTGGTACCAGTACGACGAGATGTCCTACTACACCCCCTCGCAGGAGATGAAGGACGCCGTCGCCGCCATCACCACCCCGTTCGGCGGTTTCACCAAGACCTACGACGCCTGGTCCGCCACCCGACAGGGCGGCCGCTACCCGCGCAGCTTCCTCGAACTCATCCAGCCCAACAAGGACGCCTTCGAGGTCCTCTCGCGCAACCAGCGCGCCGTCTACGACACGTACTACGGCCGCGACCCGCACGGACTCGTCTTCGCCTTCCAGGAGTTCGGCCAAGGCGTCCTGTTCGACCCGCGCCGCCCGGACGGCCAGAAGGTCCACATGATGAACTACACGCCGCCGGAGCCCACGCACGCCTACCACCGCTGGCACCCCTTCCTCGCCGGGTTCGTGCTGCTCGGCATCGAGCCCCGCTGGTGGACCCACGTCAACCGGCTCGCGGGCGTCGCCTGGGAGCTGCAGTCGCTGGCCCAGCCGATCACGGACCTCGACCACAACCCGCACCTGCCCCGGCACACCGTCCGGCACATCACCGCCAAGTGGCTGCGCCGCGACCGTGCCGAGCTGGACGCGGCGTTCGACGTCTCCCCGTTCCCGGCCGACCTCGGCAAGTAGCCCCCGACCCCGTACGGCACCACCAGCTGGAGGCTGGATCACCATGCAGGACACTGACCGCACCACCGGAACCTCCCCCCGCGTCGGCGTCTGGCTGGTCGGCGCCCGTGGCTCCGTCGCGACCACCGTGGTCGCCGGCACGGCCGCGATCGCCGCTGATCTGGCCCCCGCGACCGGATGCGTCACCGAATCCCCCGTCTTCCGTGACGCGTCCCTGCCGGCCCTCGCCGACCTCGTGTTCGGCGGCCACGACATCGTCGGTGTGCCGCTGCCGGCGAGGGCCGGCCACCTTGCCGACGCGGGCGTGCTGCCCGCCCGCGTCGTCGCCGCCGTACGGCCCGCACTGGAGGCGGCCGACCGCGAGATCCGCGACGGCTCCCCGCGCCAGGGCGAACCGCAGTACACCACCGCCCGCCGGCTCGCCGCCGACATCGCGGACTTCCGCGCCCGGCACGGCCTGGAGCAGGTCGTCGTCGTCAACGTCTCCTCCACCGAGGCGCTGCCCGAGCCCGATCCCGCCTTCCTCGGCCTCGCCGACCTCGACAAGGCGCTGGCGACCAGCACCACCCTGCTGCCGCCCAGCTCCCTGTACGCGTACGCCGCCTTCCACGCCGGCTGCGCCTACGTCAACTTCACCCCGTCCGCAGGCGCCGCGCTGCCCGCGCTGGAGGAGCTGGCCCGGCTGCGCGGGGTGCCGCACGCGGGACGCGACGGCAAGACCGGCGAGACGCTGGTCAAGAGCGCCCTCGCGCCGATGTTCGCGCAGCGCGCGCTGCGCGTCCGCTCCTGGTCCGGCACCAACCTGCTCGGCGGCGGCGACGGGGCGACCCTCGCCGACCCGGCGGCCGCACGCAGCAAGACCGAGTCCAAGCAGCGCGCCCTGGAGGAGACCGTCGGGCACGCCGTCGAGGGCCAGGTGCACATCGACAACGTGCCCGAGATGGGCGAGTGGAAGACCGCCTGGGACCACATCTCCTTCGAGGGCTTCCTCGGGGTGCGCATGTCCCTGCAGTTCACCTGGCAGGGCTGCGACTCGGCGCTCGCCGCGCCCCTGGTCCTCGACCTGGTCCGGTTCGCCGCCCTGGCCCGGCGCCGCGGCGAGAGCGGCGCGCTGCCCGCCCTCGGCTTCTTCTTCAAGGACCCGGTGGCCTCCACCGAGCACAACCTGACCCTGCAGCACGCCCACCTCACCGCGTGGGCCGCGACCCCCGCCCGCGCGCCGTTGCCCGAGGGGGCGCGATGAGCGGCCCGAGCACGACCGTGGGGCGGACGCCGGCGGGCGCACCGGCCGCGGCCGCCGTGGGGCGGCCCCGGGCCGGCGCGGTGACGGCGCCCGGCGCGGCCGGGGCCACCGCCGGCGCCACGGGACGGCCGCTGCCGTCCACCGCCGACGGTTCCGCCAGCGCCGCGTCGCACGCCTCCACGACGTCCGTGGCGGCCGCCGACGTCATCGTCACCTCCGCTCCGGACGCCTCCGCCGCGTCCACCACGTCCGTCCCGGCTGCCGACGCCTCCGTCACCTCAGCCCCGGCCGCCTCCGCCACCTCCTTGGACGCCTCCGCCGCCACATCCGCTTCCGCGTCCGTGACGGCCGACGCTTCCCCCGCGTCCGCCCCGGTCTCCTCGGCCGCCGCATCCTCGCCCCGCGAGCCGGGCCGCCGCCTGAGCTCCCTGGCCCGGGCGGCCCGGGAGACGGCCTTCGCCTGCCGGGAGGCGGCGCGTGCGGCCGGCAGCGCGTTCCGCGCGGCCCGCGGCGGCGCGCGGCCCCCGGCCGGCGACCCCGTCCGTGCGCCCGGCGCCGGTCCGGCGCGGCCCACGGCCGCCCCCGCCGGGGGCGCGCGGCCCCCGGCCGGCGACCCCGTCCGTGCGCCCGGCGCCGGTTCGGCGCGGCCCACGGCCGCCCCCGCCGGGAACGGCGGGGTGGCCGCCTCCGCGCTCGGCGCCGACGGTCGCGCCGGTAGCGGCACGGCCGTCCTCGGGTCCGCCGCCGAGGGTTCGGCCGGCACCGACGCTCCCGCCGCCGGCGCCTCCGCCGGCGCCCGCGCCTCCGAGTCCCGCGCCGACAGCTCCGCCGGGACCGGCACCCGCCGGAACCGCCCCTACGACACCGGATACCGTCCCCGCTCCCTGGTCCTGCGCCGCCGGGCCCGGGACGTCGCCGAGCTGGTGCGGGCGCCCGCCGCGCTCACCGTGCCCGGTGACGTGCTCGCCGGCGCGCTGGCCGCGGGGCGCCCCGCCGGCGGGCGGACGCTGCTGCTCGTCGCCTCCTCCGTCAGCCTGTACTGGGCGGGCATGGCGCTCAACGACTGGGCGGACCGCGAGGAGGACGCCGAGGAACGCCCGGAGCGGCCGGTGCCGTCGGGCCGGATCCCCGCCGCCGCCGCGTTCGGCATCGCCGCCGGGCTCACCGCCGCGGGCCTCGGCCTGGGCGCGCTGGCCGGCGGACGGCGGGTCCTGCTGCGCCGCACACTGCCGCTGGCGGCCGCCGTCTGGGCGTACGACCTCGGTCTGAAACGGACTCCCCTCGGCCCCGCGGCCATGGCGGCGGCCCGCGCCCTCGACGTGCTGCACGGCACGGGCACCGGCCCGGCCGCGCCCGCGCTCGGCGCGGCGGCCACCGCCGGCCTGCACACCTGGGGAGTCACCCGACTCAGCCGGCACGAGGTGACCGGTGAGGCCGGCCGCGAGCCCCTGCTCGCCCTCGCCGTCACCGCGGCGACCGCGCTCGCCGCGAGCGGCGCGGTGACCGCGGCCCGTACCGGCCGGCTCACCGCGCCGGGCGCCCTGGCGGACCCCCGCCTCGCCGTGCCCGTCCTCGCCGCCGTCCTCTACGCGACGTCCTGCGCCCGCCCCCAGTGGGCCGCCCTGCGCCACCCGGGTGACCCGGCCCGGGTCCGGACCGCCGTCGGCGCCGGCATCCACGCGCTGCTGCCCCTCCAGGCGGCCCTCGTGGCCCGCGCCGGAGCCCCGCGGCTCGCCGTGGCGCTCGCCGCCGGGCTCCCGCAGGCGGCCCGGCTCGCCAGGAAGGTGTCCCCGACATGAGCGCCGCGGGTCTCCGCTTCGGCTACGGCACCAACGGCTTCGCCGACCACCGCCTCACCGACGCCCTCTCCGTCCTCACCCACCTCGGCTACGACGGGGTGGCCCTGACCCTGGACCACCAGCACCTCGACCCCTACGCCCGCGGCCTCGCGCCCCGCGTCCGCCGCGTCGCCCGCGACCTGCGCCGCACCGGCCTCGCCGTGGTCGTGGAGACCGGCGCGCGCTACCTCCTCGACCCGCTGCGCAAGCACCGGCCCACCCTGGTCTGCGCCGAGCCGGAAGGCCGCGCCGCACGCGTCGACCTGCTGCGCCGCGCCATCCGTATCGGCGCCGAACTCGAGGCGGAGGCCGTCCACTTCTGGAGCGGCACGCCGGACCCCGGCACCACCCCGGAGCAGGCGTGGCAGCGCCTGGAGGAGGGCTGCGCGCAGGCGCTCGACGAGGCCGACCGGGCCGGCGTCGACCTGGCCTTCGAACCCGAGCCCGGCATGCTCGTCGAGGACCTCGCCGGATACCGCAGGCTGCTGCGTTCCCTCGGCGGCCACGACCGGTTCCGGCTCACCCTCGACATCGGGCACTGCCGCTGCCTGGAGCCGTGGCCGGAGGCGCGGTGCGTGGAGTTGGCCGCCGACCGGCTGGCCCACGTGCAGATCGAGGACATGCGGCGCGGGGTGCACGAGCACCTGCCGTTCGGCGCGGGCGAGATCGACTTCCCGCCGGTCCTTGAGGCCCTGCGCGACGCCCGCTACACCGGCCTGGTCTCGGTGGAACTGCCCCGGCACAGCCACGCCGCCACGGCGACGGCCCGCGACAGCATCGAGTTCCTGCACCGCACCGCCACCGCGCTCCCGGCCCCGCCCACCGCGGGCGCAGACGCACGACCGGCCCGAGCCCGGGTGTCCGCGCACCGCTCCGCAACCGTCCCGATGGAGGTGGCCCCCGTATGACCGCGCCCACGCTCACCCACGCCCCGGCGACCGTCCACGACGCCCTGACCGCCCGCACCCTCAGGGAGTCCCTCGTCTCCGTCCTGGGGGAAGCCCAGCGCACCCGGCTGGCCCAGGACCTCGCCGCGGTCGCGACACAGGGCCCCGCCGCCCTCGACGCCCGCTTCCCCGCCGCCGGCCGCCACTACGGCCGCGGCCCCCTGCCCGGCTGGGCCGACTGGCACGTGGAGGACGGCGTCCGCACCCTGCTGCTCACCCGGCTCCCGCTCCAGGGCGAGGAACTGGCGGCCGAGGCCGCGGCCCGCTACGGGGACGGCGACGCCGCCGAGCGCCGCGGCGTCCTGCGCGCCCTGCCGTTCCTCGCGATCGGCGCCGCCGGCCTGCCCCTCACCGACGACGCCCTGCGCACCAACGACACCCGGCTCATCGCGGCCGCCCTCGGCCCCTACGCCCGTACCCACCTGGACCAGTACCGCTGGCGCCAGGCCGTCCTGAAGTGCCTGTTCACCGGCATCCCGCTGCGTACGGTCGCCGGCCTGCGCGACCGCGCCGACGCCGAACTGGCCCGCATGGCCCTGGGGTTCGCCGCCGAGCGGCGCGCCGCCTCCCGCACCGTGCCCGCCGACCTCTGGCTGGTCGCCACCCCCGAGCACTGACCGAACCCGAACCCACCCCCGAGCGGAAAGCCCCCGGCCATGCGCATCTTCGACCCTCACATCCACATGACGTCCCGGACGACGGACGACTACAAGGCGATGCACGCCGCGGGCGTCCGTGCCCTGGTTGAGCCCGCGTTCTGGCTCGGCCAGCCGCGCACCTCCCCGGCCAGCTTCACCGACTACTTCGACTCCCTGCTGGGCTGGGAGCCGTACCGCGCCGCCCAGTTCGGCATCCACCACTACTGCACCATCGGGCTCAACCCGAAGGAGGCCAACGACCCGCGCTGCACGCCCGTCCTCGACCGGCTGCCCCGCTACCTCGCCAAGGACGGCGTGGTCGCCGTCGGCGAGATCGGCTACGACACCGTCACCGAGGCCGAGGACCACGCCTTCGCGGCCCAGCTCGCCCTCGCCGTCGAGTTCGGCCTGCCCGCGCTCGTGCACACCCCGCACCGCGACAAGGCCGGCGGCACCCGCCGCTCCCTGGACGTCGTGCGCGAGTCCGGCATCGACCCCGCGCACGTGGTCCTGGACCACCTCAACGAGGTCACCGTCGACGAGGTGGCCGGCAGCGGCTGCTGGATGGGCTTCTCCATCTACCCCGACACCAAGATGACCCCCGAGCGCATGGTCGCCATCCTGAAGCGGCACGGCACCGAGCGCATGCTGGTCAACTCGGCCGCCGACTGGGGGCACAGCGACCCGCTGCTCACCCGGGCCACCGCCGAGGCCATGCTCGCCGCCGGGTTCGACGAGGACGACGTGGACCGCGTGCTGTGGCGCAACCCGGTCGCGTTCTACGGCCAGTCCGGCCGGCTCGGCCTCGACGGCTACAACGACACCCAGGCGGCGGGCCTGTTCGCGGGCAACTCCATCGCCCGCGGCGGGAGCTGAGGAGCGGTCATGCGTGTGCGACACCCCGACGGCAGCACCGTCCACCTGGCGTACTGCACCAACGTGCACCCCGCCGAGACGCTCGACGGCATCATCGGCCAGCTCGCCGCCTACGCCGAACCGGTGCGGGTCGCGGCCGGCGCCGAGCGGATCGGCGTCGGCCTGTGGCTGCCCGCCGAGACCGCGGGCCGGCTCGCCGCCGACCCGGCGGCCGTGGCCCGGCTGCGCCGCGAACTGACCGCGCGCGGCCTGGAGACGGTCACCCTCAACGGCTTCCCGTACCGCGGCTTCCACGCCCGGGTCGTCAAGCGTGCCGTGTACTACCCGGACTGGTCGGAACCGGCCCGCCTGGAGTACACCCTCGACCTCGCCCGGGTGCTGGCCGGGCTGCTGCCGGAGGGGGCCCGCGGCTCCATCTCCACCCTGCCGCTGGCCTGGCGCACCGTGTGGACGTCTGCCCAGCGCGCCATGGCCGCCCGCCAGCTCGACGCGCTCGCCGAGGGGCTGAAGCAGATCGCCGCCGACACCGGCCGCACCATCCGGGTCGGTGTCGAGCCGGAGCCCGGCTGCGTCGTGGAGCGCACCGACCAGGCCGTCGACGCGCTGGCCGGCACCGACTCCGAGTGGATCGGCCTGTGCCTGGACGCCTGCCACCTCGCCGTCGCCCACGAGGACCCGGTCGAGGTGCTGGGCCGGCTGCGCGAGGCCGGCATCCCGGTGGTCAAGCTCCAGGCGGCCACCGCGCTGGAGGTCGCCGACCCCGCCGACCCGGCCGTACGGGAACTGCTCGCGGACTTCGCCGAACCCCGCTTCCTGCACCAGACCCGCGAGCCGTCCCCGGGCGGCCGGCTGCTCGGCACCGACGACCTGGGGCCCGCGCTCTCCGGCGCGCTGCCCGGCGACCGGCCCTGGCGCATCCACTACCACGTGCCCCTGCACGAGGACCCGAGCCCGCCGCTGGCGAGCACCCGGCCGCTGCTCCGCGAGACCCTCGCCGCCCTGCTGGGCGGGGAGCGGGCGGTCACCGACCACATCGAGGTCGAGACCTACACCTGGTCCGTGCTGCCCGGCCACCGCGAGGACACCCTCGCCCACGGCCTGGCCGCGGAACTGACCTGGCTGCGCGACGAGTTGCTGGGCCTCGGACTGCGGCAGGAGACGTCATGAGCGGCGGTCGCACGACGACGAGCACGGCGGTGCTGTGCACGGTCGGCCTCACCCCGCGGCTGCTGGAGCACATGCCGCACGTGCGGGCGGTCGGCGAACAGGGCTTCAGCGCCCCGCTGGACACGGTGTTCCCCGCCGTCACCGCCACCGTGCAGGCCACCCTGACCACCGGGCTGCGGCCGAGCGAGCACGGGGCGGTGGCCAACGGCTGGTACCACCGCGACCACGGCGAGGTCATGATGTGGCGCCAGCACAACGCGCTGGTGCGGGGCGAGAAGGTCTGGCAGGCGGCCCGCCGCCGCGACCCCGGCCACTCCACCGCCTACCTGTGCTGGTGGTGGGCGATGGGCGCGGACGTGGACACGGTCCTCACCCCGCGGCCGGTCTACCACCACGACGGCCGCAAGGCCCCGGACTGCTACACCGTGCCCGCCGGCCTGCGCGACGAACTCACGGCGGCACAGGGCGAGTTCCCGCTGTTCCAGTACTGGGGCCCCACGGCCTCGATCGCCTCCACCCGGTGGATCGCGGGCGCGGCGCGCTACGTCGTCGACCGCCGGCGCCCCGACCTGACCTTCGTCTACGTGCCGCACCTGGACTACGACCTCCAGCGCTACGGCCCCGACAGCCCGCAGGCGGTCCGCGCCGCCCGCGAGACGGACGCCGCGCTCGCCCCGCTGCTCGCGGACCTGCGCGAGCGGGGCACCACGGTGGTGGCGCTCAGCGAGTACGGCATCAGCCCGGTGAGCCGGCCCGTGGACGTCAACCGCGCGCTGCGCCGCGCGGGACTGCTGGAGGTGTACACCCAGCGCGGCATGGAGTACCTCGACCCGCACACCTCCCGGGCGTTCGCCGTCGCCGACCACCAGGCCGCGCACGTGTACGTCGCCGACCCCGCCGACGTCCCGCGGGTGCGGGACGTGCTGAAGGCGGTGGAGGGCGTCGACGAGATCTGGGACCGCACCGAGCAGGCGGCCTACGGCATCGACCACCCCAACGCGGGCGAACTGGTCCTCGTGTCGGAGCCGGACGCCTGGTTCACCTACTACTACTGGCTCGACGACGACCGCGCACCGGACTTCGCGCGGGGCGTCGAGATCCACCGCAAGCCGGGCTACGACCCCGCCGAGCTGTTCTTCGACCCGTCGATCCCGGCGGTGAAGGCCAAGGCGGCGTGGACCGTGCTGCGCAAGAAGGCCGGGATGCGCGCACCGCTGACCGTGGTGCCGCTCGACCCCGGCCTGGTCAGGGGCAGCCACGGACGGCTGCCCTCCGACGACCGGGACGGGCCGCTGCTGCTGTGCTCGGACCCGGCCCAGGAACGGGACCGCTACCACGCCACCGAGGTCAAGGATCTGATCCTGCGCCTCAACGGACTGGCCTGAGACCGGCCGTGACGAGGAGAGAGGAGGACGGATGGCTACGCGACCGGCCCAGGCCGACGCGCACATCGACCACGCGGCGGACGTCGGTGAGGTGTACGTACCCGACACGGCACGCGCGGTGGTGGAGCGGCTGCGGCGCAGCGGCGAGACCCACGTGTGGTGGTGGCCGCTCGGCGAGGCGACGGATCCGGCGGACTTCGTGCTGCTGGACGAACAGGAACGGGCGCGCATGCGGCGCTTCCACGCGCCACGGGACGCGGCCGCGTTCACGACCACCCGCGCGGGCGCGCGGCGCGCGGTGGCCGGGCTGCTGGGCGTGCCGGCCCACACCGTGCGCTTCGGCCGGCGCATCTGCCCCGGCTGCGGCGACGCGGACCACGGGCCGCCCGCCGTGGTCCGGCCCCCGGTCCCGCTGGCCATCAGCCTCTCGCGCACCGACGGGTGCGGGGTGCTGGCGGTCCGGGCGGGCGACTGGGTGGGGGTGGACGTGGAGGCGTACCGCCCGATGGAGTCGGAGGCGCTGGCCCAGCTCGTGCTGACGCCGGACGAGGCCGAGCGGATCCTGTCGCTGCCCGACGGGCCGTCCCGCACGGCCCTCTTCCACCGGGCGTGGACCCGCAAGGAGGCGGTGGTGAAGGCGGTGGGCCTCGGTCTGCTGGGCATGCCGCTGAACACCCTGGACGTCGGTCCCGGGCAGGAGGGCCCGCTGACCGTGACCCACGTCCACGAAGGCCGTACGACGACCTGGCACGTGGAGGACCTGGACCTGAACGGCCCGTGGTCGGCGTCCCTGGCCCGCCCGTCGACGGCGGTGCCGCTGGGCCCGGTCCGCCTGAACGCCCCGGCCTGACCGACCAGGGCTCCGCGCACCCCCTCCGGCGCGGAGCCCGCCAGACCCCCGGTACCGATCCCCCCTCGGTCACCGGGAGACGCGGTCCCCGGCCCCCGGCCCTCCCCGGCGGGGGCCGGGGACCGCCTCACATCCGGCCCATCCAGCCAGGGAGCCCCCATGCCCCGACCCACCCACGGCACCCTCACCCCCGCCCCCACGACCCCGACCACCACCCGCACCGGACCGGCCGAGCCCACGACGGCCAAAACGCCCGGCGCAGGACCACAACGGCGACCGGCGACGGCACCCGCGTCCGTCCCGGCCCCCGCGACACCGACCACCACCCGCACCGGACCGGCCGAGCCGACGACGGCCAAAACGCCCGGCGCAGGACCACAACGGCGGCCGGCAACGGTGACCGCGTCCGGCCCGGCCCCTACGACGCCGACCACCGCCCGCACCGGAACGGCCACGCCGACGATGGCCAGGGCGCCCGGCGCGGAAGCCCAACGGCGGCCGGCGACGGCGCCCGCGTCCGTCCCGACCCCCACGACGCCGACCGCCACCCGCGCCGGAACGGCCACGCCGACGACGGCGAGGGTGCCCGGCGCGGAAGCCCAACGGCGTCCGGCGACGGTGACCGCGTCCGGCCCGGCCCCTACGACGCCGACCACCGCCCGCGCCGGAACGGCCACGCCGACGACGGCGAGGGTGCCCGGGACCGGGCCGGCCGGCGAGGGGCCGGAGGGGCGTGCGGCGACCGTGACCGAGCCGGGACCGACGGCGGCCGGCGTCCGCACCCGGACGGGGGCCCCGGCCGGGGCAGCGCCTGCGGCGGGTGGGGCGTCCCGCACCGGTGCGGCCGTGCGGCCGGCGGTGGCCGTGATCACGCCCGCCGACTGCCCCGGCACCGGCGCCGGCCCAAACGCGCCGACGGCGGTCGGTGGGGGAGCGGTCGTGGTGCCGCCGCCGGTCAGGAGGGGGCCGCCGCACACGCCTCCGCCGCGGCCCGGTGCGGTGGTGGCCGGAGTGGTCGTCGCCGCGGGGGTGCTCGTGGGCGGTGGTCTCGTGGGCGGGGCGCTGCGCGGGTTCCTCGACCGGATGGCCGGGGTGGTGGCGCTCGTCGCGCTGTCGCTGGCCGTGATGGTGGGGCTCGCGACGGCGCTGCGCGGGCTGCTGCCGCCCAGGGCCCGGACCGCGGCCCAGCACCTGCACCGGGCCCTGGGCGTGCTCGGCGTCGGGTTCCTGCTCCTGCACATCGGCGTCAAGGTCGCCGGCGGCCGGGTCGCCGCGGGGGCCGCGGCGCTCGGCTGGGGGAGCGGCGACGCGCTGGTCGGCCTCGGCACCCTGGCCTGCTACCTCTTCCTCCTCGCGGTCGCCACCGGCGTCTGGCGCGGCGTCTTCGCCACCCGCCGCTGGATCCGCCCCTTCCGCGTCCTGCACGGCGCCTCGTACGCCGGCTGGCTCGCCGCCGTGGTCCACGGCCTCACCGCCGGCCGCGCCCCCGCCCCCTGGGTCGTCGCCTCCTACGCCCTCTGCCTCACGGCGACCGCGGCCACCCTCGCCGTTCGCCACCTCCGCAACCGCTCCGCGTAGTTCGCCGGTGCCCACCCTCGGTCCGCCCAGCCCGGCGCGTCCGTCCGGTGGGCGGATCCGTCTCCCGGAAACAGGGTGCCTGCCCTCCCACTCCCGTCCGGCGGAACCCGTCAGGGAGCCGAGCGGCGTCAACCAGGCTCGACAGATGGGCAGGTGACAGGCGGCCCGGTACAGGCGAAACGTTCATCCCGAGCGCTGCCCGCCCGCGCCCCGGCCGAAAATCGTCCGCCGACTCCCGCTCGCCTCCGGGACCATAGCCCCGATATAGATCGCCCGGCCACGTTCGTCCCGATGCTCCTCCGCAGCCGGCGGAGGTCGCTGACGACCCCCACGACGATGGATGGAGAGGACTGGTCACACATGAGGACCGAGAGGACCAACACCCAGCCGCGCGGCGGCACGGGAGCCCGGAACCAAGCCGCGCTGCGACTGGAGGAGGTCACCAAGGTCTACGGCCGCGGCGGCCGCGGTGTCCGGGCCCTCGACGGGGTCACCGTGGACATCGCCCGCGGCTCCTTCACCGCCGTCATGGGGCCGTCCGGCTCCGGCAAGTCGACCTTCCTGCACTGCGCGGCCGGCCTGGACAAGCCGTCGTCCGGCCGTGCCTACATCGGCGAGACCGAACTCGGCGGGATGAACGAGACCCAGCTGACCAAGCTGCGCCGCGAGCGCATCGGCTTCGTCTTCCAGGCGTTCAACCTCGTACCCGCCCTGTCCGTCCGGCAGAACGTGGAGCTTCCGCTGCGCCTGTCCGGCTCCCGCCTGGACGCGCAGTGGCTCGAGGAGATCCTGGTGCGCGTCGGCCTCGGTGGACGCGCGTCGCACCGCCCCGCCGAACTCTCCGGCGGCCAGCAGCAGCGCGTGGCGATCGCCCGCGCCCTGATCACCCGTCCCGACGTCATCTTCGGCGACGAGCCCACCGGCGCCCTCGACACCGTCACCGCCAAGGAGATCCTCTCCCTGCTGCGCAACTGCGTCGACGAGACCGGCCAGACCGTCGTCATGGTCACCCACGACCCGGTCGCCGCGTCCTACGCCGACACCGTGCTGTTCCTGGCCGACGGACGCATCGCCGACCGCATGCACGCCCCGACCGCCGAGCGCGTCGCCGACCGGATGACACACCTGGGAGCGTGGGCCTGATGCTGCGCTACGCCTTCCAGACCCTCAAGGCCCGCAAGGGCGGCTTCATCGGCGCGTTCCTCGCGCTGATGTGCGCCGCCGCGCTGGTCACCGCGTGCGGCATCCTGCTGGAGACCGGCCTGCGCGGCACCATCGGCACCGAGCGGTACTCCGGCGCCCCGGTCGTCGTCGGCGGCGACCAGAACGTCCACCAGACCACGGTCAAGCACAAGAAGGGCAAGACCAAGGTCAAGCACAAGGCCAAGCCGCTCGCCGAACGCGTGTGGCTGCCCGCCGACACGGTCGACAAGCTCCGCTCCGTGCCCGGCGCCCGGTCCGTCGTGCCCGAACTGACCTTTCCCGCCTACGCGGTGAGCCCGCAGGGGCAGGTCGTCCCCGGCGTCGACGGCAAGCCCTCCTACGGGCACGCCTGGACCTCGGCCGCCCTCACCCCGTTCAAGCTCGTCGCCGGACACGCGCCCAGCGCCGCCGGCGACGTCGTCGTGGACCGCGAACTCGCCTCCCGCACCGGCCTGAAGCCCGGCGCCAAGCTCACCGTGCAGTCCACCGACGCCCCGCGCGCCTACACCGTGTCCGGCATCGCGGCCCCGGCCGACGGCGACCTGACGCAGCAGACCTCGCTGTTCTTCTCCGCCGACGAGGCCACCCGGCTCTCCGGCCACGACGGACAGGTCTCCGCGATCGGCGTGCTGCCCAAGCAGGGCGTCTCGGACGGACAGCTCGCCGACCAGGTGCGCAAGGCGCTCAGCGGCACCACCGCCCAGGTGGCCACCGGCGGCGACCGCGGCCCGGTCGAGTTCCTGGACGCCGCCAAGGCCCGGATCAAGCTCGTGTCCATGGGCGGAGCCATCGGCGGCACCTCGCTGCTCGTGGCCATCCTCGTCGTCGTCGGCACCTTCGCGCTCTCCATCCAGCAGCGCTACCGGGAGCTGGCGCTGCTGCGCGCCATCGCCGCCACCCCCAAGCAGATCCGCCAGCTGATCGGCCGGGAGGCACTCATCGTCGGCCTGCTCGCCGGCGTCACCGGCTCCGTGCTGGGCCTGCCCATCGCGTACTGGCTGCACGCCAAGTTCGTCGACTTCAAGGCGATCCCGGACACCCTCCAGGTGACCTTCAGCGTCTTCCCCTTCTTCGCCGCCGTGGGAGCCGCCCTGCTCGGCGCGTGGGCCGCGGCCCGCATCTCCGCCCGGCGCACCGCCCGCATCCGGCCCGCCGAGGCGCTCGCCGAGTCCGCGGTCGAGCGGCCCGGCTTCGCCTGGGGCCGCACCCTGTCCGGCATCCTCACGCTGGCCGGCGGCATCGTGCTGCTCGTGGTGCTCAGCGTGCTCGACACCGAACCCGCCTCCACCCCCGTGACCTTCCTGACGGTCGTGGTGCTCGCGGTCGCGGTGTCGCTGCTCGGCCCGCTCATCGCCCGTGTCGCCGTCGCCCTGCTCGGGGTGCCGCTGCGCGCCTCACGGGTGGCCGGCCACCTCGCCACCGCCAACGTCCGCGCCAACACCAAGCGGATGGCCTCCGCCATCACCCCGCTGGCGCTGCTGATCGGCATGGCCTGCACGGTGTTCTTCGTCCAGACCACGATGGGCGACGCCGCGACCGCCCAGGCCCGCGACGGCAACAAGGCGGACTGGGTGGTGGCCTCGGCCGGACCCGGTGTGCCGGAACAGGCGACCGCCGCGCTGCGGCAGACCCCCGGCGTCACCGCCGTCACCGAGGTCGTCCGGACCTCCGTGCGCATCGGGCTCGACAAGTACCCGGCGCAGGGACTCTCCGCCCAGGGGCTACGCGAGACCTGGGACCCGGACGTCACCAAGGGCACACTGAACGGCTTCGGCGACGGCAGCGTGGCGGTCAGCGAGGTCGCCGCCGACCACCTCGGCAAGAAGCCCGGCGACACCATGAAGGTGACCCTCGGCGACGGGACCGTCGTCAACCTGAAGGTCGCCGCCGTCTACGCCCGCGGCCTCGGCTTCGGCGACCTGACCATGAGCCACGCGCTGGTCGCCCGGCACGTCGACAACCCGCTCGCCTCCTCCGTCCTGGTGCGCACCAGCGGTGACGGCAAGGCCGGACGCGAGCAGCTGCAGAAGGCCGTCGGGCACTTCCCCGGCGTGGGCGTGCTCGACCGCGCCCAGGTCGAGGACCTCCAGGCCGAGGTGCAGCAGAACAACGCCGAGGTCAACTACGTCGCCATGGGCCTGATCATCGCGTTCACCGCGATCGCCGTCGTCAACACGCTCGCCATGTCGGTCTCCGACCGGCTGCGCGAGTTCGCCCTGCTGCGGCTGGTCGGCACCACCCGGCGCCAGGTCATGGGCATGCTGCGAATCGAGGCCGGGATCGTCGTCCTCGTCGCCGCCGCCCTCGGCACCGGCATCGCCTACGCCGTGCTCACCGCGTTCAGCATCGGCATGACCGGCGCGGCGGCACCCTCCGTGGCCCCGCTGACCTACCTCGCCGTCCTCGGCTTCGGCGGTGTGCTGGCCCTGCTGGCCACCGTGATCCCGGGCCGGCTGGCGCTGACCGGGCGGCCGGCGGACGTCATCGGCGCCCGGCAGTGACCGGTGGGAACGCCTGAAGGGCCGGCCCCTCGTGGGGGCCGGCCCTTCAACCGGTCAGGATCCGTATCTCAGTTGAGCACGGCGCCGCCGTGCAGCCGGTCCACCCGGCTGCGCCGGTTGTCCAGGTGGGCGTAGACCCGCTCCAGCCAGCGGTCCTCACCGTCGTAGCGCGGGGTGAAGGAGGTACGGCCGTGCACCGCCACCCGGTTGTCGACCACGGCGAGGTCACCGACCCGCAGCCGGTGCGCGGCCATCGTCGCCACGAACGCCTCGCGCAGCTCCGCCATCGCCTCCTCGGCCTGCTCGTCCAGCGGGTGCGTGGCGGCGAAGTCCACCAGCACGTTGGGGTCGTCCAGGTCGCCCAGCAGCACCGGGTGCGCCGACCGCACCCCGCCCAGGGCCCCGAACGAGGGCGGCGGCTCGGTCAGGAACCGCGGCTCGCCCAGCACGCGCCGCGTCGGCCCGGTCAGCAGCGGCAGCGCCCGGCGGATCGACGACGTGCACAGCTTGGCGTCGCCCGTCGGGTCCTCGCGCATGCACAGAAGGCCCACGTAATCGGGACGGTTGTCGTGGAAGGCGTTCTCCACATGCAGTTCGAGCAGCACCGAACCGGCATTGCTCTGTGAATCCTCCTTTCCGGGAACGGGCACCACGTTCTGCACCAGGGCACCGCTCTTCTCGTTCCGGAACGCGACGACCTCGCCGAGTTGCAGCATCACCGAGACGATGGCGGCGGCCGCCGCGGTCGGCACATGCTCGACGGAATTCGGCACGCCCGGTGTCGGCCGCAGCGGTTCGCCGGCCGTCACCGGCACGCCGCGCAGCAGCAACACCCCGTCCGGACCCGGGTCGTGGCGGAACGCGCGCAGCGTCCCGAGCAGCCGCCGGGGCAGCAGCGAGGTCGCCTCGCGGGCCGCGGCCAGCCAGTCCGGTGAGTCGATGAGCGGGTGCCGCGGGCCGGTCAGCCGGCCGGCCAGCGCGATCAGTCCGGTCTGCTCCGCCGCGGTGAGTTCATGTGCGGTCACCGTGCTTTCCGCGGCCGGAGCCAGAATCTCTATCTGCGTCACAGCGTTGTCCTCAGGTCGACTGCATTGCTCGGAAAAGTTTCCGCGCAGCGCCTATCGCGACCCTATGGAAAAGGGCCGTCAACGCCGTATAGGGGGGAAATAGCGGGCGGGCGGAACCTGGCCCCGCAGAAGTCCGGCGAAAAGTCCGGACGGTTCCGTCCGGCGTCTCCAGGAAACGCGAGAGTGGTGGCCGATGCGTCAAAGAGGCGAGGAAACAGTGTTCCCCGAGGTGGACCGGCTCATCGCCCGCGGGGAGGCGCACGTGTGGTGGTGGCGCTCACCCGGCCGGGTCGACCCGGCCGACCTGCGGCTGCTGGCCACCGGGGAGTTCCGGCGTGCGCTCGGCATGCTCTCCGAGCGGGACGCGGCCGAGTTCGTGCACACCCGGGCCGGTGCCCGGCGCGCACTCGGCCGGCTCCTCGGCACCACCGCCGCCGACGTCGACCTGGGCCGCCGGCGCTGCCCGGGCTGCGGCTCGGACGGCCACGGTCCGCCGCAGGTGCTGCGCCCGGCCGTGCCGCTCGCGATCAGCCTGAGCCGGACGGCCGGCTGGGGCGTCTTCGCCGTCGGCGCCGGCACCGCCATAGGTGTCGACGCGGAGGCGCTGCGGCCGGTGCGGGAGGCACTGCTGTCCGACACCGTGCTCACCACCGCCGAACGCGGCCATCTGCGCGCGCTCGGGACCGACACGGAACGGCAACGTGCGTTCCACAAGGTGTGGACGCGCAAGGAGGCCGTGGTCAAGGCCGTCGGGGTGGGCCTGGCCGGCACCGAACTCGGCCGCCTGGAGACCCTTCCGGAGCGGACCGGCCCGGTCCGCGTCACCCACGTCGCCGACGGCCGTGCCACCGCCTGGACCGTGCAGGACCTGCGGCTGTCCGACCGCCTCGCGGTCGCCCTGGCCCGCCCGGCGGGGCCGGCCGCCCGCGGCGCGGTGCACCTGCACCCGCCGGTCTGAGCACCCGCACCCGGCATCCGCGCCGACCCACCGACCAGGAAAGGAAGCGGCCCACCATGACCGCCATGACCACCCGCACCGTCCCCGCTCCCGCGGCGCCGCTGACGGCGCGCGAGCTGACCGCCTACTTCGAGACCCTCGCCGAGGCCGTCGACGGCATCGACCCCGGTCCCTCCGCGCCCGGCGGCTGGGAGGCCCGCGAGCGGCTGCGGATCGGCACCTGGGTCCGTCAGGTCTACGAACACCCGCTGTCGCCCGAGGTGTTCGCCCACCCCGACGACCGGGTCGCCCGCGGTGTGCGCGAGGCCACGGCGGCCGCGCTCGGCCTGCGCCTCGAGGTCTGCGGCAACGGCATCCGCCCCGCCCGGCCCACCACGGACGTCCGCGCGACCGCCGCCGTCGCCGCCGTCTGGGCGGTCGCCGCGCAGGCCGTCGCCCGATCCCCGCGACCCCCGCGCGAACGCGTGGTCTCCGACGCCTGGGCGGTGGCCCAGGAGATCATCGCCCCCGCCCGTCAGGACTACACCCGCGCCCGCGGTTCCTGGTGACACCGGCGCCACCGGCTCCGCCGCAGTCACCGGCACAGACCCTGCCTCAGTCACCGCCGCCGACCTGGCCCCCGGCACCGCCCCCGGCACCGATCCCGCTACCGTCCTCGCCCCCGTCACCGACGGCGTCACCCTCGCCGAACCCGAACCCGAACCCGAACCCGAACCCGACCCCGGACCCGACCCCGGCACCGCCTTCGCGCCCGTGCCCCGCCCGGCCCGTCGCCCGTCCGTCCCGGACGGCCGGCGGGCCGGCTCCGTCCGGGGCGGGGGGCAAGGGGTACGGGCGGGCACGGCCGGCTCACCGGCCCGCGCCGACGGACGGCAGGTCCGAGGAGTCGAGCGTGGCCGCCAGCAGGCGCACCAGCTCGTGGCACCGGTACAGCGGACGCCCCAGGTCGTCCAGTCCCGACAGGTCGAGCAGCGCGGTGTCGACCAGCGCCTCCAGGGCGTTCTCCGCCGCGTCCTCGGTCAGGCCCAGCCGCTCTCCCGCCCGCCTGGCGCAGAACGGCTCGTCGCCCAGGTACGGGTCCGCGAGCCCGGCCAGCACGTCGTGCACGGCGGGCGGCAGCGGCTCGACCGAGGAACGCAGCACCCGGCTCAGGTCCAGGTCGCCGAAGGAGAGTTCGGCGAGGCGCGCGGCCGGGTCGGCCAGCCGGGCCGCCAGCCGGGCCGCCGTCCAGTGCGGGCGGGCGGCCAGCCGGGCACCGGCGATGGACAGCGCGAGCGGCAGGCCCCCGCAGTACGCCACCAGGTCGTCGGCCGCGTCCGGGTCGTCGACCAGGCGCTGCCGGCCCGCCCGGGCGGCGAGCAGCTCCAGCGCCGCACCGTCGTCCAGCAGCGGCAGCGCCAGCGTGTCCCCGCCGGGCACCCGCGCCAGCCGGCTCCGGCTGGTGATCAGCACGGCCGAGTCGCCGGCCGGCAACAGCGGGGTGAGCTGCCGGTCGCCGCTGACGTTGTCGAGCACCAGCAGCAGCCGCCGTTCGGCCGTACGGGCCCGGTACAGCCGTACCAGCTCGTCGAGGTCGCCGGCGGGCAGCGCGTGGTCGCTCTCGCCGAGGGCCCGCAGCAACTGGGCGAGCACCGCGCGCGGGGCCCGTGGAGCGCCGTCCAGGCCGCACAGCTCGGCGAAGAGCAGCCCGTCGGGGAAGAGCCCGCCGCTCTCGGCCGCGGCCCGTACCGCCAGCGCCGTCTTGCCGAGACCGGCCATGCCGGTCACCAGGATCCGCCGCGGCGCGCCGCCGCCGTGGCCGAGACGCCCCCGCAGCGCCTCGAGCTCGCGCTCCCGGCCGACCAGTTCGCCGTCCGTGGCGGGCAGCATCGACGGCACCGGCCGTACCCCGGGCTGCGCGCCGCGCCGCGGCCCGAGCCCCAGCTCGCCGCCCAGCACGGCCTGGTACGTCGAGCCCAGCGCCTCGCCGGGGTCGATGCCGAGCTGGTCGGCCAGCACCTTGCGGCCCTCGTAGTAGGTGTGCAGCGCGTCGGCCTGCCGCCCGCAGCGGTACAGCGCCGTCATCAGCTGGGCGCGCAGCCGCTCGCGCACCGGGAACTCGGCGACCAGCGCCGTCAGTTCGGCCATGACCTGCTCGTGCCGGCCGAGCTCCAGGTCGGCCTCGATACGGGACTCCAGGGCCAGCATCCGCTCCTCGTCGAGCGGTGCCGGCTCGGCGTCCAGCATGTGCTCGGTGACGTTCGCCAGCGCGGCCCCCCGCCACTGCCCGAGCGCCTCGCGCAGCAGGTCGGCGGCCTCCTCGAAGCGGCGCTCGGCGAGCGCACGCCGTCCGTCGCGCTCCAGCCTGCGGAACTCCACCAGGTCGGTGACGGAACCGGGCGCGCGCAGCACGTACCCCGGCGGCCGCCGGACGATCTCGACCTCCGCGCCGAGCTGCTTGCGCAGCCGCGACATGTAGGTGTAGATCTGCGCGCTCGCCGTCGCCGGCGGCTCCCACCCCCACAGCAGCGCGCTCAGCCTGCTGTCCGACACCACCCGCTCCTGGGCGAGCAGCATGGTCGCCAGCACCGTGTGCATCTTCGAACCGGAGAGGGCGACCCGCTCACCCCCTCGCCACGCCTCCACTGGCCCAAGGACCCGGAACTCCATGGGACACCACCCCCTTCTGGTGCGGCCAGCCATCTCTACGGTTTCCGAAGGTAGAGAGGCGCGTTATTGGCGGGTTATCGCCCACGGGACGGTGTCGTGCGGCGCGGGGGCGTACGGGGGGCGCAGCGGAGAAATATAGGCAGCCCGGTCACGGTGTGAGCGCCGCCCGCCCTTCACAGAGAGGCCTCACCGTGTCGCGCGACCTCGACCTGCAACCGGACACCTCCCAACGCCTGTTGTCGCTGCTGGACGACGCCCGAGCCCCGTACCGTCTGATCCGGCACGCGCCCGAGGGCCGTACCGACCTCGCATCCGGACTGCGCGGCCACCCCCTCGACCAGGCGGCCAAGTGCCTGGTGGTGCGGGTGGGTACCGGCCGCCGCAGCCGCCGTTACGTCCTGGCCGTCGTACCCGGTGACCGCCGCCTGGACATGTCCCGGGTGCGGGAGCTGTACGGCGGCACGGACGCCGCCTTCGCCGCGCGCGAGGTGGCCGAAAGCCTGTCGGGCTGCGTGAGCGGCTGCGTCGTGCCGTTCACGTTCCGCCCGGACCTCGACCTGGTCGTGGACCCCGCTCTGCTGGTCCATGACCGCATCTACTTCAACGCGGCCCGCCTCGACCTGTCGGTCGCCCTGCCCGTGTCCGCCTACCTGTCCCTGGCCCGCCCGCGCACGGCCCCCCTGACCGTGCCGCCCACCGGAACCCGTCCCCTGGCAGGCGCCCTCGGCACGGCCGGCGCGGCAGCGGGGAGCGGGCGGGCCTGACACTCCGCCCTACGACCGGTGTCCCGTCGCGGTGACGCGGGACACCGGCGCCACCCCCTGCCGGCCCGCCGTTCCTGCCGCCACCCGCCACCCGCCACCCGCCACCCGCCACCCGCCACCCGGCGTCCGGTGAGCCGCTTACCGCCCTCGGGAACCGCGCCCCCACCGCCCCTCACCGTCAGCCCGGCAGCGAGCCCGCGCCGGCCCGCGGGGCGGTGCTCCGCGCCGGGTCCGCTGCCCCGCTCCCGCTCAGGCCCAGCGCCCGCCCTCGTTCCGTTCCCATTCCGTCCCCGTACGTGCCCCGCTTACCATGCGCGCAGTCGTACGTCAGTCCGGTCGGCGGTGGCCGCCGGTTCCGTGCTGGCGCCGCCCCACCCAGGAGCACGTTCACCGGTGTCCATACCCCCGCCTCCAGGCCCCGAGCACCAGCCGCCCCCGCCGTACCCGCAGGGCGCGTACGGCCCGCAGGCGCCCTACGGGCAGCCGTACCGGCCGTGGACGCAGGGGTACAGCCCGTACAACCGGCCGGCCCCGGTCAACGGCCTCGCCATCGCCTCCCTGGTGTTCGGCGTGCTGTGCTGCGTGCCGGGCGTGGGGCTGGTGCTCGGGCCGCTCGCGCTGCGGCAGATCCGGCGGCGGGGCGAGCGCGGCACGGGGCTCGCGGTCGGCGGGACGGTGCTGTCCGCGATCGGGCTCGTGCTGTGCGGGCTGCTGCTCGCCACGGGCGGCGCCTCCGCCTTCTGGCAGGGTGTCAAGGAGGGCGCCCGCGGCGGCGCGAGCGTCACCCTGGAGAAGGGCGAGTGCTTCGACGCGCCCGGCGGGCGGCTGGCCGGGGAGACGCGTGACGTGGACGTGGTGCCGTGCTCGGGCGGGCACGACGGCGAGGTGTTCGCCTCGTTCCGGCTGCGGGCCGGGGACTACCCGGGCGACGAGTCGGTCGGCGACACCGCCGGCGCACGCTGCTACGGCCTGCGGGACGGCTACGCGATGGACGGCTGGGCGCTGCCCGACGACGTCGACGTGTACTACCTGACGCCCACCGAGGAGAGCTGGTCGGCCGGGGACCGGGAGGTCACCTGCCTGTTCGGCAACGTCACCGAGGGCGCCGACCTCACCGGCTCGCTGCGCAACGACGAGACCGTCCTCGACGCCGACCAGGTCGCCTATCTGAAGGCCGTCCACCTCCCCGACACGGCCCTGGCCACGGCCCCGGACGCCGTGCACGTCGAGGACGACCTGCCGGGCCACAGGGCGTGGGCGGGCCGGATGTCGGCCGCGCTCGACCGGCAGGCCCGGCTGCTGCGCAGCCGTACCTGGCCGGACGGCGCCCGCGGTCCGGTCCGGTCCCTCGCGGCCGCCACGGACCGGGCGCGCGCCGAGTGGACGAAGGCCGCGCGGGCGAAGGACGCGGACGCCTTCCACGAGCACTACGACGCCGGCCTCGGACTGCTCGATCCGAAGGCGGCCGTCCCCGCGCGCACGGCCCTGGGCCTGGCGGCCACCCCGCCCTCGGCGGAACGCGGCGAGGGCGGCGCCGCCCCGGAGGCCCCCGACGGCCCGGGCGGCACGGACGCCCCGGGCGTCGCGGCCACGGAGGTGTGATCGCCGCCATAGCGGGGAGAAAGTGCCTGGGTAAAGCCCTCCCCGGCACGATGTCATCACATCGAGTGATTCTCTGGCCTTTGCTTGCACGGATCAACCCACGGTTGCCACGCTGTTGCTGTCTGTACAACCTGATGGGAGCGGCCAGTGACTTTCGGTGAGCAGCCGGCGTATCTGCGTGTCGCGGGTGATCTCCGCAAGAAGATCGTCGACGGTTCGCTTCCGCCCCACACCCGGCTCCCCTCACAGGCCCGCATCCGCGAGGAGTACGGCGTCTCGGACACCGTCGCGCTGGAGGCCCGCAAGGTGCTCATGGCCGAGGGGCTGGTCGAGGGCCGCTCCGGCTCGGGGACCTATGTGCGCGAGCGGCCGGTGCCCCGGCGCGTGGCCCGCTCCGGTTTCCGCCCCTCCGGCGGTGCCACGCCGTTCCGGCAGGAGCAGGCGGACGCCTCGGTGCGCGGCAGCTGGGAGTCGAGCAGCGAGCAGGCCGAGGCCGGCGCCGCCATCGCCGACCGGCTCGCCATCGAGCCGGGCCAGCGGGTCATGCGCACCAAGTACCTCTTCCGGGAGGCGGGGGAGCCGATGATGCTCTCCACCTCCTGGGAACCCCTCACCGTCACCGGCCGCACCCCCGTGATGCTGCCCGAGGAAGGCCCGCTCGGGGGCATGGGCGTCGTCGAGCGCATGCGCGCCATCGACGTCATCGTGGACAACGTCACCGAGGAGGTCGGCGCCCGCCCCGGCTTGGCCGAGGAGCTGAACGTCCTGGGCGGTGTCCCCGGGCACGTGGTGATCGTCGTCCAGCGCACCTACTACGCCTCCGGCCGCCCCGTGGAGACCGCCGACGTCGTGATCCCGGCCGACCGCTACCGGGTGGCGTACCACCTGCCCGTGAAGTAGCGCACACCCCGGCACGCCCTGGGGCGCGCGTGCCCGTAGTGCGACCGGGCCGCGCCCGCCGGACGCCCGCTGCAATCCGGCCGTTCTCCCAGGTGGCCCGGGCTCTGCCCGCAACGTGTCCGGCGCACGACACCGGCGGGGCGGACGGCGCGTTCGGCATCGTGCGCCCCCTGGGTTCTGGCTGGTTGCGTACCTCTTTGTGAAAAGGCGTGTTCGCTGAGTGAAGGTAGGGCGTACGCTCGGGCATATGCGGACTGCGGTTTCCTTGGGCGGGGCACGGCGGGTGCCCGGGACGGAGCGCTCGTCCCCTCGCGGTGGGTTCTCGACCCGCGCGAGTGCCGCCGAGTGTGGGGGAGGGCGGGGCGGTGCGAGAAGGAACGGTGGGGGCGATGAGTGAGGGCACGGTCTCCCTGCCCTGGATCGTGATACGGCAGGACGACAACGGCAATCGCTACCGCGTGGGACGGTACGCGACCCGGGCCGAGGCCCAGAAGATCGCCGACAGCCTCGACGACCGTGGCCACAAGCAGCTCTACTGGGTCGAGCGCATCGGCCAGAACGGGGACGGCGCCCACAACTGACCACCGGCGCCCTCACGTAGGCTCCGCCCCATGACCGAACGGATCCTGGTGGTGGGTGCCGCCCTGCTCGACGACGGCCGGCTGCTGGCCGCCCGCCGCAGCGCGCCCGCCGAGCTGGCCGGGCGCTGGGAACTTCCCGGCGGCAAGGTCGAGACCGGCGAGCGGCCCGAGGACGCCCTGGTGCGCGAACTGCGCGAGGAACTCGGCGTGGACGCCGAACCGGTCGCGCGGGTCCCGGGGGAGTGGCCCCTGAGACCGCCCTACGTCCTGCGGGTGTGGACCGCCCGGCTGCGCCCCGGCTCCGCCGCCCCCCGCCCCCTCCAGGACCACGACCGGCTGCGCTGGCTGACCCCCGCCGAGCTCTGGGACGTGCCGTGGCTGGACCAGGACGTGGACGCGGTGCGCGAGGCCGGCGCACTGGCCGGCTTCCCGGCGGCATCCGGCGACGGCAGGCTCTAGCTGCCGACTGCCGACTGCCGACTGCCGACTGCCGACTGCCGATGGCTGACGGCCGACCACCGGTGGCCGGCCCCGACGGCCCGGGTGCGCGCCGGTCACCCGGGGCGCTTGGTACGCCGTTCGTGCCACAGTGCGCCCGCACACGCGGTAAGGCCCGCCGGATACCGGGTATGTCCCCATTAACCCCACGAAACCGGACATGGGTGGGCTTGCTGGCCTGGGAAGTGATCGGCGTGATCGACACCGAAGGCGACTGCGCCGAGTGGACCTTTCCCGCGGAACCGGGCGCCGTGCGCACCGCCCGTGCCGCGGTCCGCGGCCAGTTGCAGGGCTGGCACCTGGACTGCCTCGCCGACCTCGCCGCCCTGCTGGTCAGCGAGTTGGTGACGAACTCCCTGCGGCACGCCACGGGGCCCATCGGCGTACGGCTGGTCCGCGAGGCCGGGCGCGAGGGCGCCCTGCTGGTCGAGGTCTCCGACCCGCTCCCCGACCCGCCGCGCGAGCGCGTCGCCCAGGCCGAGGACGAGAACGGGCGCGGCCTGCAACTGGTCGCGGGCTCCTCGCTGCGCTGGGGCACCCGGCCCGGCGGCACCGGAAAGACCGTCTGGTTCGAACTGGCGCTGCCCGGGTGAACCCGGTGTACAGCCCACCGCGCGCCGTCCACCCCGCGGCCCGGCCGCGGGACCGGGACGAGAGCGCGTGGTTCGAGGGCGTGTTCCCTGGTTAGAAGACTGGAAGTGTTGTCGCGGTCCGGTCCGGAAAACGCCTGGACCGACCTGTGATCGTGAACACCGTGTCGCGCGGCACCGTAGTGCTGGATACTGCGGGCAGCCGCCCCCGGTGACCGGTGCCGGACGCGGTGAGCTGGAGGGGACGGTTCGCGTGAGCGAGATACCAGCGAAGGCCACGGAGTCCGAGGACCCGTCGGGCGGCGCGAGGAGCCAGGCCGCGGAAGCGGGCCTGGCACCCGGCGACGCCATGTGGCAGAGCAGTCCGCCCGGCTCGATCTACGACTACATCCGGGTCGCCTCCTTCTCCATCAACCCCGGCGGCCTGGTCGACCAGTGGAGCCTGCGCGCCGAGCAGCTCTTCGGCATCCCCGCCGAACGCGCCGTCGGGATGGACCCGATCGAGGCCTTCGTCGACTCCGACCTGCGCGAGCGCGGCCAGCGCAAGATGGCCGAGATCCTCGACGGGCGGGAGTGGACCGGGGTCGTCCCCTTCCGGATGCCGGACGAGCCGGACGGCAGCCGCGGCGAGGAGGGGCTCGCCGAGGTCTACGTCATGCCGACCCGGACCGCCGAGGGCGAGAAGGCCGCCGTCTGCATCGTCGTGGACGTCCGCACCCTGCGCAGCATCGAGACCGACCTCGCCGCCTCACAGGCGATATTCGGCCAATCCCCGTTCGGCTTCCTGCTGATCGACGCCGACCTTCGGGTGCGCCGCGCCAACATGCGTTTCGCCTCCATCTTCGGCGGATCGCCGGACGACCACCGGGGCAAGGGGGTTCACGACTACCTGGCCCGCGGCGAGGCGGATCGGGTTTCGGCCACCCTGCGCCGGGTGCTGGAGAGCGGCGACTCCATCACCGACATGCACGTCACGGGTTACGTCCCGGGCTCCGACGAACGCCGCCACTGGTCCGTCAACCTCTACCGCGTGCACAGCGGCACCGGGCGGCCCATCGGCATCGCCTGGCTCGGCACCGACATCACCGCCCGCCGCGCCGCCGCCCGCGAGGCCGCGGCCGCCCGGCGCAACCTCGCCCTGCTCAACGAGGCCGGCGCCCGCATAGGGAACTCGCTCGACCTGGAGACCACGGCACGCGAACTCCTCGACGTGGTGGTCCCCGGCTTCTGCGACCTCGCCACCGTCGACCTCTACCAGGGCCTGCTCGCCGGCGACGAGGCCCCGCCCGGGCTCGCCGACGGCAGCGCCGAACTGCGCCGGGTCGCCTTCGCGAGCGCCGTCTCCGACGCCCCCTTCACCGGCACCGGGGACGGCGCCGAGGTCGGCGCGGTCCACCACTTCCCGTTCAACTCGCCGTACGCGGACGCGCTGCGCACCGCCCGGCCGCAGCACGTGCCCGCCGAGGACGGCGGCCTCGTGCAGTCCACGCTGGCCGTGCCGATGGTCGCCCACGACACCGTCGTGGGACTCGCGCGGTTCTCCCGCACCAAGGGCAGCGAGCCGTTCGGCGACCGCGACCGCGACCTCGCGGTCGAACTCGCCGCGCGCGCCGCCGTCTGCATCGACAACGCCCGCCTCTACCGCCGCGAGCACGAACGCGCGCTGATACTGCAGCGGTCCCTGCTCCCGCCCGGCGACCCCGAGGCGTCCGGCCTCGACATCGCCTGCCGCTACCTGCCCGGCAACGCGGCCACCGAGGTCGGCGGCGACTGGTTCGACGTCATCGAACTCCCCGGCCACCGCACCGCTCTGGTGGTGGGCGACGTCATGGGCCGGGGACTGCGCGCCGCCGTCGCCATGGGCGAACTGCGCACCGCCGTACGCACGCTGGCCCTGCTCGACCTCGAACCCGCCGAGGTGCTCTCCGCGCTGGACGAGATCGCCCGCGGCCTCGGCACACCCGGCGGGGTCCAGCAGGCCACCCGCGCGGCCCGCCAGCCCCGCGACGCCGACCTCTCCGAGGTCTACCTGGCGACCTGCGTGTACGCCGTCTACGACTCCGTCACCCGGCGATGTACGTTCGCCAACGCCGGCCACCTGCCCCCGGTCCTGGTGGAACCCGGTGAGGCGGCCCTCATGCTCGACGTCCCGCCGGGGATGCCGCTGGGCGTGGGCGGCGAGCCCTTCGAGGAGGTCGAGGTCGAACTCCCGGAGGGCGCCCTGCTCGCCCTCTACACCGACGGCCTGGTCGAGTCCCGCGACCACCCGCTGGACGAGGGCCTCCAGGCGTTCGTGGGGGCGCTCACCGACCCCTCCCGCCCCCTGGAGGACGTCTGCGACCACGTCCTCAGCACCCTCGACACCCACCACGGCGAGGACGACATCGCCCTGCTGATGGCCCGGGTCCAGGGCCTGCCCGCCGAGTCCGTCGGCGACTGGACGCTGCCGCGCGAGCCGCGCAGCGTGGGCCGGGCGCGCGAGTACGCCCGCGCCCAGCTCGTCGCCTGGGACCTGGAACCCCTCGTCGACACCACGGAGTTGCTGGTCAGCGAGTTGGTGACCAACGCGCTGCGGTACGGGGAGGGGGAGATACGGCTGCGGCTGCTGCTGGACCGCACCCTGGTCTGCGAGGTCTGGGACTCCGGCCTGGTGCAGCCCCGCCGGCGGCGCGCCCGGGACACGGACGAGGGCGGCCGGGGCCTGCAACTGGTCGGCCTGCTCAGCGCGGCCTGGGGCTCGCGCCGCACCCCGCGCGGCAAGACCGTCTGGTTCGAACTCCCGCTGCCCGGCGGCGAGCACGGCCTCACGGACCCGGCGGAGGCACTGCTCAGCCTCTTCTGATCAGTCCGTCCCGCCCGCGTGCCCCCGGGCGGCGCCCCCGCGGGCCCGGTCGGCCCGGCCGGTTGCGGAAGATGGCGGCGAACTCGGCCTCACCCATCGCGGAGGCACTGCTCAGCCCCTTCTGATCAGTCCGTCCCGGCCCGCGGGCCCCCGGGCGCCGGTTCCGTCGGCCCGGCCGGTTCAGGAAGACGGCGGCGGCCCCGTGTCCCCGGGCCGCCGAAGCTCACCGGCGGGCCCGCCTCGGCCTCCTCGGTCAGCAGGATCCCGCCGAGGACGGCCCCCGGCAGCCCGACCGCCTGCCCGGCCGCCTCGGCCCAGGGGCTGCCGTGCGCCCGCACGTCCCGCTCGGCCAGGTCACGCGCCTGCCCGGCGAGGCGGTCGGCCTCGTCGGCGCGGCCCCCGCCCTCCGGCTCCAGCACCCGTACCGCCTCCGCCAGCACGGCCCGCGCCTCGGCACCCACCGCGCCGCGGTGCACGGCGACGAAGTCCTCCGCCACGCCCACCTGACCGCGCGCCACCAGCAGCGCGGCCGCCGTCACCGCCCCGGACCGCCCCACCTCCAGCCGCTCCACGGCCCGTGCGACGCGGCGCAGGGCGTCCAGCGGGTCGTACGGCCCGCGGGTCAGCTCCGCGCGCACGGCGGCCAGCACCCCGTCGGCGTGCGCGAGGCGGCCGTGCAGTTCACCGGTGGCCAGGGAGGTGCGCCCGCCGTTCTTCCGCGCCTCGGCGATCTCCGCCTCCCCGCCGGTCAGCGCGGCCGGCACCAGCGCGGCCGCCTCCGCCAGCTCCGCCGCGAGCCGCTCCACCCCGCCCACCAGGACACCGGCCTGGAACACCCCGCCCTCGGCCGCGCGCAGCTGCCGGACCGCACGCGCCGGATCACCCGCATCGGCCGCCTGGCGGGCCTCGTTGAGCCGCGAGGTGGCGAACAACAGGCGGTCCTTGGCCTGTTCGACGTGACCGGCGACGGCGGCACCGGCCGAGAGCGCGTACCACTCACGCAGCCCCGCCGCGGTGTGCTGGGCCGCCGCCGTGCGCGCGGTCAGCTCCCGGAAGCGGCGCTCGGCGACCTCCAGCGCCTCACCCGTGTCCTGCTCCAGCCCCCGCAGCCGGTCCAGCTCCGCCGCCTCGGCGTCCAGCCGTCGGCCCGCCTCCGCACACCGCCCGATCACCCCCACCAGCGCCTGCCGCCCGGCCCCCGCGTCCCCCGGTACGCCCGCCTCGTACCGCCGCCATATCGCGAACGCGGCAGACAGTTCGGTGCGCGCGGCCAGCAGAGCCCGGTTGAACGGCTCGGTCCGCTTCTCCCCGAACAGCTCCCGGACGAAGGAGAGCTCCTCCTCGCTGCCGCGTACGCAGTCGTCGGCCAGCACCAGCGCGGCCCTGGCCTGCCGCTCGGCCTCCAGCGGGGTGGCCGCGGGCGGCGCCGCCGGCACCACGCCGGGCGTCGTCCGGGTCCGGGCCCGCCGGGTGCGCCGCACATATCCGTACCCGGCCAGCACCCCGGCCGCGCCGACGGCGACGAGGGGCAGCACGAGGTCCGGGGTGGACGTCCCGTCCTGGTGCGGCGCGGCGGCGCTCGCCACGGGCCCGGCCGGGGAGGCGGGAACCGGGGCGTCGCCACCGGCCGTCGTCACCGGCAACAGCAGCCACCCGGCCCCCGCGAACGCGCCCACGACGGCATGCGCCACCCGCACCCGTATGTGCGCCGTGGCACACCGGGGCCGGCCCCGGAACAGGGAGGACGTCACATTTCGGAGCGTATGGGCAGGTAGTCGCCCACGCGAGTGGGCGGACACAACTGGGCGAACAAAGCCGCAAGGGGGCGGGATGCGGACGGAACGGAACGGCACGGACGACGGCACGGGCGTGACGGACGGGGTGGACGGGGTGGACGGGGTGGACGGGGCGGAGGAACCGGCGGAAGCGGCGGCCCCGCCGCACAGCGCCCCCGCGACGCCGGGCGACGCCACCCCGGCAGGCGACGCCACCCCGGAGCCGCCCCGCCGCTCCCGGTGGCGGCGCCGGCGCACCTGGGTCGCGGTGGGGCTGTCCCTGCTGCTGTTCCTCCCGCCGGCCGTCGCGGAGGCGGCCCTGCGGGTCAACTACGCGGGCGATCCCGCCCCGGGCACCCGCACCCGGCACCGGGACGCCCTCTGGCTGGGGCACGCCTGGGTCGACGGACGCAGGACCGACGCGGACGTGACCCGCCTCGCGGACCGCCTCAAGGACACCGGCATCCGCGACCTGTACGTGCACGCCGGCCCGCTGGAGCACGACGGCACCCTCCCGCCGACGGCACACCCGCGGGCGCGCCGGCTGGTCTCGGCCCTGCACCGGGCGGCGCCCGGGATCCGCGTCCAGGCCTGGCTCGGCGACAAGCTGGCCACCGAGAGCCCGGACGGACTGCGCCTGGAGCGCGCCGCGACCCGCGCGGCCGTCCTCGCCTCCACCCGGCAGATCCTCGCCGCCGGCTTCGACGGCGCCCACTTCGACCTGGAGCCCCTGCACTCCGGCGACCGCGACTACCTCGCGCTCCTCGACGACCTGCGCGCCCTCACCCACGCCCACCACGCCGTGCTCTCCGTCGCCGCCCACCAGATCGACCCGCTGCCCGCGTTCCACTCCTTCTGGGGCACGACCACCGGCCACCCCAAGTGGTGGTCGCAGTCCTACTTCGGACAGGTGGCCCGCCGCGTGGACCAGATCGCCGTGATGTCGTACGACACCATGCAGCCGCTGCGGAGCCTGTACGGCGGCTACGTGGCCCAGCAGACCAGCCTCGCCCTGGAGGTCACCCCGGCCACCACCGACCTGCTGATGGGCCTGCCCTTCTACCACGAGAACCGCTTCGGCCACTGGGCGCACGCGGAGACCGTGCCGGCCGCCGTGCGCGGCGTCCGCCTGGGCCTGTCCCGCACCGACGCCGACCGCTCCCGCTTCGGCGTCGCCCTGTACGTGGACTTCGCGGCGACGGAGGCGGACTGGCGGGCGTACCGGGACGGCTGGGTGAAATGACTTCCCGCGCACCCCGTCCGGTGGGACGATGATCGTCATGCACCTGTTGCTCGTGGTGGGCGCCTGGCTGGCCGTCGCCCTGTTCGTGGCCGCCGGCGCCGCGTCGGTCGTGACGGGCTGGGTGCCGTGGCCCGCCCGCCGCCGGGTGGTCCGGCCGCGGCTGTGGGGCTACGGCACCCTGCTCACGTCGCTCGGTCTGAGCCTGCTCCTGCTGCTGGGCCCGCTGGAGGACGCCGGGGCCGGCATCGTCGCCTTCGGCGGGTACTGCGTGCTGTTCCTGGCCGGCTTCGTCGTGCAGGCCCTCGCCCAGCGCCCCGGCCGGGACACTACGAAGACCGCCTCCTGATCTTCGAGCCCAGCCACACCAGCGGGTCGTACTTGCGGTCGACGGCCCGCTCCTTCAGCGGGATCAGCGCGTTGTCGGTGATCCTGATGCCCTCGGGACACACCTCCGTGCAGCACTTGGTGATGTTGCAGTAGCCGAGGCCGTGCTCCTCCTGGGCGGTGCGCTTGCGGTCCAGACCCGTCTCGGCGGCCGCGTCCAGCGGGTGCATGTCCAGCTCCGCCACCCGCATCAGGAACCGCGGACCGGCGAACGCCGGCTTGTTCTCCTCGTGGTCGCGCACGACGTGGCAGGTGTCCTGGCACAGGAAGCACTCGATGCACTTGCGGAACTCCTGCGAGCGGTCCACGTCCTCCTGCATCATCCGGTACTCGCCGGGACCGACCCCGGCCGGCGGCACGAACGCCGGGACCTCCCTGGCCTTCTGGTAGTTGAAGCCGACGTCGGTCACCAGGTCCCGGATCACCGGGAAGGCGCGCAGCGGGGTGACGGTGACGGTCTCGCCGGGGTCGAAGACCGACATGCGGGTCATGCACATCAGCCGCGGCCGCCCGTTGATCTCCGCCGAGCACGAACCGCACTTGCCCGCCTTGCAGTTCCAGCGCACGGCGAGGTCGGGTGCCTGGGTGGCCTGGAGCCGGTGGACGATGTCCAGCACCACCTCGCCGTCGTTGACCTCGACCGTGAAGTCCTCGAGGCCACCACCCTGCACATCGCCCCGCCACACCTTGAAGCGGGCCTCGTAGCTGCTCACTCGTACAGCTCCTCTTCGGCGAGGTACTTGACCAGCTCCTCCTTCTCGAAGAGGGCGAGCAGGTCCGGGCGGATGGGTTCGGTGGTCTCGCGGGTGAGCCGGATCTGGCCGCGCCCGGGGTCGGCCGCCGCGAGGTGGCCGGTGGGGTCGGCGAGCGTGCACAGCAGGTTCACGTTGCGCCAGGCGCGGTCCATCGCCGGACAGTCCTCGCGGGTGTGCCCGCCGCGCGACTCGGTGCGCTCCAGCGCGGCCCGCGCCACGCACTCGCTGACCAGCAGCATGTTCCGGAGATCCAGGGCGAGGTGCCAGCCGGGGTTGAACTGGCGGTGCCCCTCCACCCCGGCCCGGCGGGCCCGGGCCCGCAGCCCGGCCAGCCGCTGCAGGGCCTGCTCCATCTCGCCCTCGCGGCGGATGATGCCGACCAGGTCGTTCATGGTCTGCTGGAGTTCCTGGTGCAGGGTGTACGGGTTCTCCGGCGGTCCGGCCTCGCCCTCCGTCTCGGCGGAGAAGGGCCGCAGCGCCTCCGCCGACGCCGTGTTGACCTGGGCGTCGTCGACCCGGGGGCGCCCTCCGGCCGCCCGCTGCGCGTAGTCGGCGGCGTGCCGGCCGGCCCGCCGCCCGAACACGAGCAGGTCGGACAGCGAGTTGCCGCCGAGCCGGTTGGAGCCGTGCATGCCCCCGGCGACCTCACCGGCCGCGTACAGCCCCGGCACCCCGCGCGCGGCCGCGGTGTCGGAGTCGACCGCGACCCCGCCCATCACGTAGTGGCAGGTGGGCCCGACCTCCATGGCCTCCGCCGTGATGTCGACATCGGCCAGTTCCTTGAACTGGTGGTACATGGAGGGCAGCCGGCGCCGGATCACCTCCGCCGGCATCCGGGTCGACACGTCCAGGAAGACCCCGCCGTGCGGGGAGCCGCGGCCCGCCTTCACCTCGGCGTTGATCGCCCGGGCCACCTCGTCGCGCGGGAGCAGCTCGGGGGGCCGCCGGTTGCTGTCGGGGGCGTCGTACCAGCGGTCGGCCTCGTCCTCGGACTCGGCGTACTTCTCCTTGAAGACGTCCGGGACGTAGTCGAACATGAACCGCTTGCCCTCGGAGTTCCTGAGCACCCCGCCGTCGCCGCGGACCGACTCGGTGACGAGGATGCCCTTGACCGACGGCGGCCAGACCATGCCCGTCGGGTGGAACTGCACGAACTCCATGTTGAGCAGGGGAGCGCCGGCCAGCAGGGCCAGCGCGTGACCGTCGCCGGTGTACTCCCAGGAGTTGGAGGTGACCTTGAAGGACTTGCCGATCCCGCCGGTCGCCACGACCACCGCCGGGGCCTCCAGCACGAAGAAGCGGCCGGTCTCACGGTCGTAGGCGAAGACGCCCGAGACGCGCTCGCCGTCCTTCAGGACGCGGGTGACCGTGCACTCCTGGAAGACCTTCAGCCGGGACTCGTAGTCCCCCGTCTCCTTCTCGTCCTCCTGCTGGAGCGCGACGATCCGCTGCTGGAGGGTGCGGATCAGCTCCAGGCCGGTGCGGTCGCCGACGTGCGCCAGGCGCGGGTACTCGTGGCCGCCGAAGTTGCGCTGGGAGATCCGGCCGTCCTTGGTCCGGTCGAACAGCGCGCCCCAGGTCTCCAGTTCCCACACCCGGTCCGGCGCCTCCCGGGCGTGCAGTTCGGCCATCCGCCACTGGTTGAGGAACTTGCCGCCGCGCAGGGTGTCGCGGAAGTGGACCTGCCAGCTGTCGTGCTCGTTGGCGTTGGCCATGGCGGCCGCGATGCCGCCCTCCGCCATCACCGTGTGCGCCTTGCCGAACAGCGACTTGCAGATCACGGCCGTACGGGCGCCGCGCTCGCGCGCCTCGATCGCGGCCCGCAGCCCCGCGCCGCCCGCGCCGACCACGACGACGTCCCACTCCTGCCGGTCCACCACGGACATCAGAAAGCCCCACTCATCTAGAAGAACCGCGGATCGTCGAAGACGCCGGACGCGACCAGGTACACGTAGAAGTCGGCGAGCGCCACGCTGAGCAGGGACGCCCAGGCGAGCTGCATGTGCCGGGCGTTCAGCCGCCCGACGAACTGCCACGCCCGGTAGCGCACGGGATGCCGGGAGAAGTGCTTGAGCTTGCCGCCGACGATGTGTCTGCAGGAGTGGCAGGAGACGGTGTAGGCCCAGATCAGCACGATGTTGACCAGGAACACGAGGGTGCCGAGGCCCATGTGACCCCAGCGGTAGTGCGTGTCGCGGAAGGACAGCACCGTGTCGTAGGTCAGCACGCCGGCCACCAGCAGGGCGGCGTAGAAGAAGTACCGGTGGACGTTCTGCAGGATGAGCGGGAACCGGGTCTCGCCGGTGTACCGGCGGTGCGGTTCGGCCACCGCGCAGGCGGGCGGCGAGGCCCAGAAGCTGCGGTAGTACGCCTTGCGGTAGTAGTAGCAGGTCAGCCGGAAGCCGAGCGGGAAGATCAGGATGATGATCGCGGGGGAGATGCCCCACCAGCTGCCGAACAGGTCGGCGTTGGGACCCGCGTGCATGGTCCGGCAGTTCTCCGCCAGGCACGGCGAGTAGAACGGGGAGACGTACGGCGCCGCGTAGTAGTGCGCGTTCGCGAACGCCCGCCAGGTCGAGTAGACGACGAAGGCGAACAGACCGGCCGCGGTGACGGCGGGGGCCAGCCACCAGCGGTCGGTCCGCAGATGCGGTGCGTCGATCGCGGCGCGCGTACCGGCGCGTACGCCGCCGCTGTTCGGTTGGGGTTCCGTACCAGTGGCCAAGACAGCACTCCGGTCGGCTCAGGGATGGGGGGTGCGGGCCGGTCGCGGCTTCAGGGCGCGTGCCGGTCGCGGGCGCCCAGCCCCTCGTCGTCCGAGTCCGTCCACAGGGTGATGTCGTACGGCGTGTCGGAGATGGTGACGAGGTCGGGCCGGTGCGGGGCGGCCGGGGTGCTGGCGGCTTCCCGCAGCAGGCCCAGGCTCTCGCGCAGATGGTCGGCGTCCATACGGACCCGGCGCATCTCCAGGCCCCCGCCGCCGACCTGCTTCTCCAGCCGTCCGAGCGACCGGTACAGGTCGTCGAGGCAGCGCTGGACGGACGTCAGTTCGTCGTGCACGGACATGACTTGCCCTCACTTCCACGGGTCCTGCGGGCCCTGGGCGGCAACGTTCAGGCGCCTTGGAGTGTTGCGCCTCACACCTGGTGCTGTGAAGAGATGTGCACCGATTGGCCGAGGCGTACGGATGCACATTCGGTGTGTTGCGCCGCACGGGTGGGCTTACCGTCCGTCGTCGCCGTGTCGCCCGCTGTTGCCGGATCCTTTCCTCTTCAGTGGGCGTATAGATCTGATCAGCTCCATATACCGCCAAAAGTGATCAGCTCCACATACCGCCCCATGTGAGCATAAAGCCCGCGGCTTCCCGGAGGTAGCAGAGATGTCCCACGACGGCGTCGGCCTGCGCGCGGTGCTGCGCTCGGCCGCCTTCCTCACCGCGGGCGCCCTCGCGGTGCCCCTGCTCGCCGGCTGCGGCTCCGACGAGAAGCCCAGCCGTCCGCTGGCCGCGCAGGACATCGCCCTGGTCGCCCGCGACAAGGTCGCCGAGGGCGGCACGCTGAAGTGGGCCGTGGACGCCGTACCGGAGACCCTGAACACCTTCCAGGCCGACGCCGACGCGGGCACCACCCGCGTCGCCCAGGCCGTGCTGCCCTCGATGTTCCGGCTGGACGCCGCCGGCCGCCCGGTGGCCAACCCCGCCTACCTGGAATCCGCCAAGGTCATCGAGACCGAGCCGCGGCAGGTCGTGCTGTACAAGCTGAACCAGCAGGCGGTCTGGAGCGACGGGCGGGAGATCGGCGCCGCCGACTTCGTCGCCCAGTGGCGCGCGCTGTCCGGAAAGAACAGCGCCTTCTGGACCGCCCGCAACGCCGGCTACGACCGCATCGCCAAGATCGAGCGCGGCGCCAGCGACCTCCAGGTCCGGGTCACCTTCTCGCGCCCCTACGCCGACTGGAAGTCGCTGTTCTCCCCGCTGTACCCCAAGGACGTCATGGGCACCCCGGACGCCTTCAACGACGGCGCCCGGCGCAAGCTGACCGTCACCGCGGGCCCCTTCAAGGTCGAGAAGGTCGACACCGCCAAGAAGGACGTCGTCCTCACCCGCAACCCGCGCTGGTGGGGCAAGCCCGCCAAGCTGAACGAGATCGTGCTGCACGCCGTCGACCGCGACAAGCGGGCCGCCGCGCTCGCCGACGGCAGCGCGGACCTCGCCGACGTCGACCCGGCCGAGGCCGACCGGATCGTCCTCGCCTCCCGCGGGCAGGGCACCGGCACCCCGCTGCAGGGCTCCGGGAAGACCTCGGCGAAGAAGCTGCGCTCCTGGGCGCTGGCCCACGGCTTCGACTCCGACGAGGTCATGGTTGGGCAGAAGAAGCTGCGCAAGGCGATCACCCGGTACCTGAAGCAGCAGGACGAACTGCGCGCCTTCGCCGTCCGCAAGTCGCTGGAGCCCGCCTACACCCAGCTCGCCCTCAACGGCGCCGGTGGTCCCCTCGCCGACCAGCGGGTCCGCCAGGCCGTCGCCCGCGCGCTCGACCGCCGGGAGCTGGCCAAGCTCGTGCTGACCCCGCTCGGCCTGCCCGCCGACCCGGTCGGCAGCCACCTCGCGCTGTCCGGGCAGGACGCCTACACCGACAGCAGCGGCGTGCTCGGCAGCCAGGACACCGAGGAGGCCCAGGCCCTGCTCGCGGACGCCGGCTGGGTTGCCGGGGGACCGGTGAAGGAGCCGAAGAAGGGCGAGAAGGCGGCCGGCGCCGAGAACGACCGCGGCGACCAGGAGAAGAAGTCCGACGGCGGCAAGGAGGGCGAGTACATCGTCGGCGAGGACGACAAGGGCACCCGCCACGAGACGGGCGACGAGGGCGGCAAGCACCTCGCCCAGGACGGCCGGCAGTACACCGGCAACGGCGGCGCGCCGGGCGCCTACGCCCCGCAGGGCACCGCGGCCCCGGCGGGCGCCGTCGCCGGCCCGCTAGCCAAGGACGGCAAGGCGCTCGCCCTGCGCTTCGTGCTGCCCTCCGGCCCCGGCTCGGACACCCTGAACACCGTCGCGCTGCGGATCTCGGCGATGCTGGAGAAGGTCGGCATCCGCACGACGATCACCAAGGTCTCGGACGAGAGCTACTTCAAGGACCACATCGCCTCCGGCGACTACGACCTCGCCCTCTACTCCTGGCCCTCCTCCGCCTTCCCGGCGACCGACGCCCGGCCCATCTACGCCAAGCCCGTCGCGGCCGCCGACGGCTCGGTGAACGTCGAGCAGAACTTCACCCGGGTCGGCACCGACCAGGTCGACCAGCTGTTCGACGAGGCCGCGGCGGCGCTGGACCAGGACGAGGAGCGCGACCTCATCCGCAAGGCGGACTCCCGCATCTGGGCCATGGCCGGCTCCATCCCCCTCTACCAGCGGCCCCAGCTCGTCGGCGTCCGGAAATCCCTGGTCAACGCGGGCGCGTTCGGATTCCAGACGCCCGTCTACGAGGACATGGGCTTCCTGAAGAAGGGCGTCACGGCCGGGGCGAGCCCGGCCGGACACTGAGGGCCGCGAGGCCCCGAGGAGGCCGACCCCCTCGGGGCCACGTACCATGGGGTGAGGCCGTGGCGTGTCAAGCCCGGCAGGCCCGCGTCACACGGACGTACGCAGCAGCAGGGCCTTCTCACCACTCTGGGAGTTCGCCGCACTATGGCTGTGACTGCTACACGTCACGACATCCGCAACGTCGCCATCGTCGCCCACGTCGACCACGGCAAGACGACCATCGTCGACGGCATGCTGAAGCAGGCCGGCGCCTTCGCCGCCCACCAGCTCGACTCGGTCGACGACCGCATGATGGACTCGAACGACCTGGAGCGTGAGAAGGGCATCACGATCCTCGCCAAGAACACGGCGGTCAAGTACCACCCGAAGGACGGCGGCGAGCCGATCACGATCAACATCATCGACACCCCCGGCCACGCCGACTTCGGTGGCGAGGTCGAGCGCGGTCTGTCGATGGTCGACGGTGTCGTCCTCCTGGTCGACGCGTCCGAGGGTCCGCTCCCGCAGACCCGCTTCGTGCTGCGCAAGGCCCTCCAGCAGCGCCTGCCCGTCATCCTGTGCATCAACAAGACGGACCGCCCGGACTCCCGGATCGACGAGGTCGTCAACGAGACCTACGACCTCTTCCTCGACCTGGACGCGGACGAGGACCAGATCGAGTTCCCGATCGTCTACGCCTGCGGCCGTGACGGCGTCGCCTCGCTGACCAAGCCGGCCGACGGCACGGTCCCGGCCGACAGCGACAGCCTGGAGCCGTTCTTCTCCACCATCCTGGAGCACATCCCGGCCCCGACCTACGACGAGGAGGCCCCGCTCCAGGCCCACGTCACCAACCTGGACGCCGACAACTTCCTCGGCCGCATCGCGCTGCTCCGCGTCGAGCAGGGCGAGCTGCGCAAGGGCCAGACGGTCGCCTGGATCAAGCGCGACGGGTCGATCAGCAACGTCCGCATCACCGAGCTGATGATGACCGAGGCGCTCACCCGCAAGCCGGCCGAGAAGGCCGGCCCCGGTGACATCTGCGCCGTCGCCGGTATCCCGGACATCATGATCGGCGAGACCCTGGCCGACACCGAGAACCCGATCGCCCTCCCGCTGATCACGGTCGACGAGCCCGCGATCTCCATGGTCATCGGCACCAACACCTCCCCGCTGGTCGGCCGCGGCGGCACCGGCAAGGGCGCGGACGCCAAGGCGGTGGTGAAGGACCGCAAGGTCACCGCCCGCCAGGTGAAGGACCGCCTGGAGCGCGAGCTGATCGGTAACGTCTCGCTGCGCGTGCTGGACACCGAGCGCCCCGACGCCTGGGAGGTCCAGGGCCGTGGTGAGCTCGCGCTCGCCATCCTGGTCGAGCAGATGCGCCGTGAGGGCTTCGAGCTGACCATCGGCAAGCCCCAGGTCGTCACCAAGCAGGTCGACGGCAAGACCTACGAGCCCGTCGAGCGCATGACGATCGACGTGCCCGAGGAGCACATGGGTGCCGTCACCCAGCTCATGGGCGTCCGCAAGGGCCGTATGGACAACATGTCCAACCACGGCTCGGGCTGGGTCCGCATGGAGTTCGTCGTGCCCTCCCGCGGCCTCATCGGCTTCCGTACCGAGTTCCTGACGCAGACCCGCGGCACGGGTATCGGCCACTCCATCCACGAGGGCTTCGAGCCGTGGTTCGGCACCCTGCAGACCCGCAACAACGGCTCGCTGGTCGCCGACCGCTCCGGTGCCGTCACCGCGTTCGCGATGACGAACCTCCAGGAGCGTGGCGTGCTGTTCACCGAGCCGGGCACCGAGGTCTACGAGGGCATGATCGTCGGTGAGAACTCGCGCGCCGACGACATGGACGTGAACATCACCAAGGAGAAGAAGCTCACGAACATGCGGTCGTCCTCGGCCGACTCGTTCGAGGCGATCGTGCCGCCGCGCAAGCTGTCGCTGGAGCAGTCGCTGGAGTTCTGCCGCGACGACGAGTGCGTGGAGGTCACCCCGGAGGCCGTCCGCATCCGCAAGGTGAACCTGGACGCCCGCGAGCGCGCCCGCGCCGCGAGCCGCGCCAAGCACGGCTGATCCGCGCGGCCGAGGTCCGCAACACCTCATCCCAGTCCGGGCGTTCCCTCCATCGCGGGGGACGCCCGGACTTTTTTGCAACCTGTTTTTCAGCGGCCGGTGTCCGTAGTGCGGAGACCGCGGACCGATACCTATGTAACACGTCCGTTTCGTGGCCTTCTCCGCCGAACAGTTTGTCCATTTTTTGGAAGATCTAGCCGCCAGCTGTGACTGAATTGAGATTTACAGACAGTGGTCGCGACCTTGCCCATGGCAGATAGTTAGCCGCGTAGCGCTCGGGTCAACGGGTCTCGCGCTGTGGGGACAGCGCCGACTCACGAGCATGCGGGGGTGCCTGACCCTCCGTCAGGGGTGTCGGAGGAAAGGCGGGAACCCCCTCCTGCCGGTGAACATGTGAAGTCATGAGGAGGAACCCCATGTGCGGTGTCACGCGCGTCAGGTGGATGGGCCCCCCGCTTCCAGCGGTGTGATTCGGCCATAGGACTACGCGCGTCAGCCTGCGGCTCGGCGTGCGTGTTCGGAGTACCCGAATCTCTCTCACACCGACACTGTGAAACGGACGAACTGTGACAAGTCCTATCGACATGGAGAGTGGCGGGACATCGGTCGTCGACGGCACTTCGCAGCCGACGGCGAAAGAGGAACCCGTCAAACTCGAAGGCCGGTCCCCCGGCCAGCTCATGTGGACGCGCTTCAAGCGCGATCGCACGGGCGTCATATCGGCCTACGTCGTGGGCTTCTTCTTCCTGGCCGCGCTGCTCGCCCCGCTGATCTCGAAGCTCTACGGCAAGGACCCGTACACGGTCTACGCCGACGAGCGTCCCGAACTCTTCGACAGCGCGGGTGTACCCGTGCAGCCCAACGGCGGCATCAGCAGCGAGTTCTGGTTCGGCCTCGAACCGGGCAACGGCTACGACGTCTTCACCAAACTGATCTACGGCATCCGCACCTCACTGATGATCTCGGTCGCCGTCACGCTCGCCGTCGTCGTGACCGGCATCCTGCTCGGCGTCGCGGCCGGCTATCTCGGAGGCAGGGCCGACTTCCTCATAGGCCGGTTCATCGACTTCCTGCTCGCCTTCCCGGCCCAGTTGTTCTTCATCGCGAGCATGCCGGTCGTCGTGTCCCTGTTCGTCAGCCCGCGCGACGAGACGCCGACGTACGTCCGTGTGGTGGCCCTCATCCTCGTCCAGTGGTTCCTCGGCTGGATGAGTCTCGCCCGCATCCTGCGCGGCACCTCCCTGGCCCTGCGTGAACGGGAGTTCATCGAGGCGGCGAGGGTGAGCGGGGCCTCGCCGTGGCGGATCATCCGCAGGGAGATCCTGCCCAACGTCGTCACGCCCCTGCTCGTCCAGTCGACGTACATGCTGCCCAATTTCGTGACGGCCGAGGCCGGTCTGTCCTACCTGGGCGTGGGCATCGTCGAACCGACGCCGGACTGGGGCCAGATGTTCGCCAAGGCGTCCACCGAACTGGTGATGCAGAACGACATCACCTACATGTTCTTCCCCGGCATCTCGATGATCATCTTCATCGTGGCCTTCAACCTGCTCGGGGACTCGGTCAGGGACGCCTTCGATCCCAAGACGGCCCGCTGACCGGCCACTTCACCACACCGCACGGCAACTCCACGGCACCTCGACGCACTTCCAGCAGTCGTTTTGCACTGGTGACACACAGAACGCACCGGTGACACACAGATGGGTGGGTATCTTCGTGATGAGTAGGGGCGGACGCCACGCATACGGCGCACTCTCCGTGCTCGCGGCCGGGGCTCTTGTGCTCACCGGTTGCAGCAAGGGCGGCAGCGACAGCGGAGGCAACGACAAGCAGGACCGGCAGAACGCCAAGCGCCAGCAGGCCTCCATCAAGTTCGGCGACGCGTCGGACTCGACGGGGCCGGCGGCCGACGTGCCCGGCGCGAAGGCCGGCGGGACGATGGAAGTCCTCCAGCGCGACAGCTACGCCCACTTCGACCCGGCCCAGATCTACGTCTCCGACGAGATGTCCCTGGGCCAGCTGATCCACCGGGGCCTCACCGGCTACAAGTCCACCAGCGACGACGGCAGCAAGCACGAGGTGGTCGGCGACCTCGCCACCGACTCCGGCACCACGACCGACGGCGGCAAGACCTGGAAGTACACGCTCAAGGACGGCATCAAGTTCCAGGACGGGACTCCGATCACGTCCAAGGACGTCAGGCACTCCGTCGAGCGGCTCTTCGCGCCCTTCATCAACCAGGGGCCCACCTACCTGCAGCAGTGGCTCGCCGACACCCCGGGTACCGCCTACCGCAAGCTCCTCAAGGACGGTCCGTACAAGGGCAAGCACCTGCCCAACTCCGTGCTGGAGACCCCGGACGACAAGACGATCGTGTTCCACTTCAAGAACCCGCACCCCGATCTGCCGTACGCGCTGGCGATGGTGGGCTACGCGGTCGTCTCGGACAAGGGCGACACCAAGCAGAAGTACGACCGGGCCCCGCTCGCGACCGGACCGTACAAGATCCAGTCGTTCAAGTCGGGCAAGTCGATGGTGCTCGTGAAGAACACCGACTGGGACCCGAAGACGGACCCGATCCGCCACCAGTACGTGGACCGGTTCAACTTCACGTTCAACCAGCAGTTCGAGACCTCCACCAAGGCGCTGCTGGCCGACAGCGGTGCCGACCAGGCCGGCCTCAGCCTCAACAACCAGGTCGACGCGGGCAACCTGTCCCAGGTGCTGCGCGACCCGAAGATGAAGTCGCGCACGGTCTCCGGCTACCAGCCGTACGTGGGCCAGATGAACATCAACATGAGCCACCCGGCCATGAAGGACAAGGCGGTCCGCGAGGCCATCGCCTACGCGCTGCCGGTCACCCCGTTCGTGCGCGCCTACGGAGGCACCGACGCGATGGAGGTCGCCGGTGGCCTGATCTCCCCGACCGTCTCGGGCTACGACCCCTCCTTCGACCCGTGGGGCAAGAAGAAGAAGCCCGCCGGTGACCCGGCCAAGGCCAAGGCGCTGCTGAAGCAGGCCGGCAAGCTCAACATGAAGCTGACCTTCGGCTACATCAACACGCCGGAGGGCCAGCAGTACTCCACCGCCATGGCCGCGGGCCTGAAGAAGGCCGGCTTCAACGTCCAGCGCCAGGAGATCCCGGCGGAGACCTTCTACGACCAGGTCTCCAAGCTGAACAACAACTACGACATCTTCCACACCGCGTGGGGTGCCGACTGGCCGTCCCCCTCGACCGTGATCCCGCCGCTGTACGACGGCCGCGTGATCGCCGACGGCGCGCAGAACTACTCGCAGATCAACGACCCGAAGATCAACAGCGAGATCGACCGGATCAACAAGATCACCGACCCGGTCAAGTCCGCCGCCGAGTGGGAGAAGCTCGACCAGTACATCGTGAAGGACAGCGTCAACGTCGTCCCGACCGCCTACTACAAGCAGACCCAGATCGCCGGCTCCAAGGTCGGTGGCCTCGTCTACGACGACGTGATCGGCGGCATCGACCCGCGTCGCCTCTACATCAAGTAACCGTCCCCGTCCGGTACCCGGCGCACTCCCCGATCCGCGGGGGAGCGCCGGGTACCCCCCGGACCGCCGACGTCAGAGAGCTGCCCCTGTCATGCTGCGCTTCCTCGTCCGCCGGACACTCGGTGCCGTCGTCATTCTCTTCCTGCTGAGTATCGTCACGTTCCTGCTGTTCTTCGGTGTGCCCCGGGACCCGGCGCTGCTGATGTGCGGCAAGACCTGCAATCCGGACAGCATCGCGAACATCCACCACGTGCTCGGCCTGGACAAGTCGATCGCCGAGCAGTACTGGATCTTCCTGCACAACGTCGTCCTGGGCAGCGACCAGTTCGCCCAGGGGCCCTGCCCCGCTCCCTGCTTCGGGTACTCGTACCACACCAACGAGCCGGTCTGGGGCACCCTGCTGGACCGCCTGCCCACCACCTTCTCGCTGACGCTCGGCGGTGCGGTCTGCTTCCTGATCGTGGGTCTCGGCACCGGTCTGCTCGCGGCCTGGCGGCGCGGCACGCTGATCGACAAGACGGCCACCGCCGGCGCCATGGTGCTCAGTTCGATGCAGATCTACTTCCTCGGCCCGCTGGCGCTCGCGGTCCTCGTCTACCAGACCCACTGGTTCGACAAGCCCGCCTACAACGACTTCAGCGGCGATCCGCTCACCTGGTTCACGGGCCTGATCATCCCGTGGGTCGTCCTGTCGACGATCTTCGCGGCGCAGTACACCCGTATGTCCCGCTCCTCGATGATCGAGCAGCTGCAGGAGGAGCACGTCCGTACCGCGCGCGCCAAGGGCATGTCCCGGCGGTACGTCTTCTTCCGCTACGCCTGGCGCGGTTCGCTGATCCCCATCGTCACCATCTTCGGCATCGACCTCGGATCCCTGCTGGGCGGCGCGATCATCACCGAGACCACCTTCAGTCTGCCGGGGCTCGGTCAGCTCGCGGTGCAGTCCGTCTTCTTCAGCGACCTGCCGCTGCTGCTCGGCGTGATGCTGTTCTCCGCGACCATGATCCTGCTGTTCAACATCATCGTCGACGCCGCCTACGCCTCCATCGACCCGCGCGTCCGGCTCGCCTAGGAGCACTGTCGTGACCACATTGACCAAACAGGCCGGAGCTCCGATCCCGGCGGGCACAGGTCCCCTGCTGTCGGTGCGCGACCTGCACGTCAGCTTCAGGACGGAAGACGGCGTCGTGCGGGCCGTGGACGGTCTCTCCTTCGACGTCGAACGCGGCAGGACGCTGGGCATCGTGGGGGAGTCCGGCTCGGGGAAGTCGGTGACGAACCTGACCATCCTGGGCCTGCACAACCCCATGTTCACCACGGTCGAGGGTGAGATCCTCCTGGACGGCCGGGAGCTCACCACCGCCCGCGAATCCGAGCTGGAGAAGGTGCGCGGCAACAAGGCCGCCATGATCTTCCAGGATCCGCTGACCGCGCTCTCTCCCTACTACACCGTCGGCCGGCAGATCGCCGAGCCGTACATGAAGCACAACGGCGCCTCCAAGAAGGCGGCCTGGGAGCGGGCGGTGGAGATGCTGGCGAAGGTCGGCATACCGAACCCCCGGGAACGGGCGAAGGACTATCCGCACCAGTTCTCCGGAGGCATGCGCCAGCGCGCGATGATCGCCATGGCGCTCGTGTGCGACCCGGACCTGCTGGTCGCGGACGAACCGACCACCGCGCTTGACGTCACCGTGCAGGCGCAGATCCTGGACCTTCTGAAGGACCTGCAACAGGAGTTCGGATCGGGCATCATCTTCATCACCCACGACCTGGGGGTGATCGCCGACATGGCCGACGACATCATGGTGATGTACGCGGGCGGTGCCGTGGAGCGGGGCACGGTCGACGAGGTGCTGCGCGCGCCCCAGCACCCCTACACCTGGGGCCTGCTGAACTCGATGCCGCGCCTGGATTCCGACCTAGGTGCCCCGCTGGCTCCCATTCCCGGAACCCCGCCCTCGCTGCTCACCCCGCCGTCCGGCTGCCGCTTCCATCCCCGCTGCACCTTCCAGGACCGGGTGGAGGGGGCGGGCCGCTGCGGCACCGAGCGCCCGCTTCTCGCATCCGGCCGGGCCTCGGCATGCCATCTCACCGCGGACCAGAAGCGGACCATCTTCACCGAAGAGATCAAGCCCCGGCTGGGCTAGGTCGGAGGAGGACACCCGTCATGACAGAGGAATCGGTCCTCCCGGCCCAGCGGGAGAAGGCAGGCGCGACGGACGGCGAGCCGTTGCTGGAGGTGTCGGGGCTGGCCAAGCACTTCCCGGTCAAGGGCGGCTTCCCGATCCGCCGCACGGTGGGGCATGTGCAGGCCGTCGACGGCATCGACCTGACCGTGCACGCGGGCGAGAGTTTCGGACTGGTCGGCGAGTCGGGCTGCGGCAAGTCGACGACCGGCCGGCTGATCACACGGCTGATGGAGCCGACCACCGGCACGATCTCCTACCGCGGCCGGGACATCAGCCACGCCACCCGCAAACAGCTGGCGCCGATCCGCTCCGAGATCCAGATGATCTTCCAGGACCCGTACTCGTCACTGAACCCCCGGCAGACGGTCGGCAAGATCATTTCGGGGCCGATGGAGATCAACGGCATCAACCCGACGGGCGGCCGCGAGAAGCGCGTGCGTGAGCTGCTGGAGATCGTCGGTCTCAACCCCGAGCACTACAACCGCTTCCCGCACGAGTTCTCCGGCGGTCAGCGCCAGCGCATCGGCGTGGCCCGTGCCCTCGCGCTGGAACCGAAGCTGATCGTCGCCGACGAACCCGTCTCCGCCCTGGACGTCTCGATCCAGGCCCAGGTGGTCAACCTGCTGCAGAAGGTGCAGCGGGAACTCGGCATCACGTTCCTCTTCATCGCCCACGACCTTGCCGTCGTGCGGCACTTCTCGCAGCGCGTGGCGGTCATGTACCTCGGCAAGATCATCGAGGTGGGTGACCGCGAGTCCATCTACGCGCGCCCGCGCCACCCCTACACGCACGCTCTGCTGTCCGCCGTACCCGAGGTGAACCTCGGCTCCGGCGACGCGGCCGGACGCGAGCGCATCCGCCTGGCCGGCGACGTGCCCTCGCCCATCTCCCCGCCCTCCGGCTGCCGGTTCCGCACCCGCTGCTGGAAGGCGCAGGACAAGTGCGCGGCCGAGGAGCCACCCCTGGTGCGGATCGCCGGCAACCACGCCGGGCACCTGACGGCGTGCCACTTCCCCGAGGAGCCCTCCACGGACGCGCGGGGTGAGGACATCGTGCTGGATCCGGCTCTGGCGGCGCTGGAGGAGGAGAGCGAGGACACTCCGAAGGACCACTGAAAGACCCCGGAAAGCCCACCCGTGCACGCTGAGGAGCCGCAGTCCGGGATCCGTGCTCTCGAGCCGGTCCCGGGCGCGGCATCAGAGGGAAATCGGGGAGGAGAAACCGGGAATGCAGACCAGGTTCAGAACGACCGCCAGCTTCTTGATGACGCTCATGCTGGCCGTGCTGGCCGCCGTCATCCCTACCTCGGCCGCACACGCCGAGGCGGGAGGCCGCTGGTACTTCGTCAACCAGTACAACCACCAGTGCCTCAAGGGCAACGGCGAGCACAAGAAGCTGACACTGGCGAAGTGCAAGAAGAAGGACGCCTACCAGTGGATCAACTACGGGAACTTCGGCTTCGTCAACTTCAGCCTCGACGTGTACCCCTACGGCGGCATCTGCATCAACGAGAAGGGGCGGGGCAAGACCCCGACGCTGGAGGGCTGCGACACCGGTAGCGGTGTCTCGGGATGGCGGATCAACGACGCCCGGAACAACCACAAGACCGGACTGGTCCACATCGCCTGCGGGTACCTCCAGGCCGTGAGCACGACCAAGACCGTGTGCACCAAGAGGCCGCACAACATCAAGAAGATGACCTGGATCGTGAAGTACTCCCTGCACTAGCAGGACCGTCGGGCCACGGTGACGATCTCCGGGCCGGCGGGAGCCAACGGACCCCGCTGCCAGTCCCCGTACTGCTCGACGACCGTCAGGCCGGCCTCCTCGAGGAAGCCACGCACCGTCTTCGCGTCCACGAAGCGGATGACGTGGTGGGTGACTCGGGGAGCCGGCCACGTCTCGCTCTCGTAGGTCTCGGTGAAGTGGACCCGCCCCCGGGACGGACCCTCGCGCACCTGGTGCCGGACACGCACCCGTGAGCCGTCGGCGGCGGTGATCTCCCGTACCCGGTCCGGTGTCCACTTCTCCCAGGCCCGGGCGGCCGGGTTGCGGGTCTCGAAGACGAAGCGGCCCCCGTCGGCGAGCGCCGCGTGGACCCCGCGCAGACAGACACGGATGTCCTCGTCGCCCACCAGCGCCTGGAACGCGTGCCCGGTCATGACGACCAGCTCGAACTCCCGCTGCCACAGCCGCGTCCGCATGTCGCCCAGCACCCACTCGACGTCCTGTGCCGCCCGCCGCGCCTGCACCAGCATGGCGGCGGCGGGGTCGAGCCCCATCAGCCGGCCCGTGTGCCCCTCCGCACGAGCCCGCCGCACCAACTGCCCCGTGCCACAGCCGACGTCGAGCACGGACCCCGCTTTCATCACCAGGTCCAGGTAGAAGTCGTCGGCGGGCCCCCACGGGTTGAGGCTGTCATAGAGGGCGGCGAGTGCGAGGTCACCGAACGCGTCGTCTGCCACCACGGCAGTCTGTCACACGCTGCTGAACGCCGAGTCAGGAACGATCTTTCCGCGCAGGCCGGCGCCGAAGGGGCCGAAAGGAAGCTGAAAGGTGAGGGAAATGTGGCGGCGGGAGGCTGGGGAACCGATCGCCCCGGCCGAGCGTACTGAGAGGATCACAGCATGACCGGCCCACGCCCCAGCCGAGCCGCTGACCCTCGCCCGCCCTTCTCCCGGCCGTCCCGGCTCGACCTGTCCGACACCGCCACACTGCGTCAGCTGTGGCACCTTCAGCGGGCCGCGTACGCCGTCGAAGCCCGGCTCATCGGCTTCGACGGCATTCCGCAACTGCACGAGTCGCTCGAACGGCTGCGTGCGTGCGACGAGTCCTTCCTCGGGGTCCGCGACGACAGCGGACTGGTCGGAGCGGTCTCCTGGACCCGCTCGCGAAGCGGTGTTCTGGACATCTGCCGACTCGTGGTCCACCCGGACGCACATCGCCGCGGCGTCGCGACGGCACTGCTCGACGCGCTGGATTCGATCGAGCCGGCGGAACTGACCCTCGTCTCCACCGGAACCGCCAACCTGCCCGCGGTCGCGCTGTACCGCAGGCGCGGCTTCGTCGCCACCGGTGAGTGCCGGATCGCGCCCGGCGTGACACTCACGCTGCTGGAACGCAGGAACGCGTGAGGCATCCACGGCTGAAGGTGTGCCATGCATGACGGGACGCCGGCCGAGAAGCCGGCCACGGGCGACGGGGAGCTGAAGGTCTCCTTCCACGCCCTGGAGTGCCGCCCGGACCGGAACGAGTGGATCGTGGGGACGCAGGGCGGCGCACAGGTCCTCGCCCTGCCGGAGATCGGCATGACCGCCGTCCGGCTGCTGGCCGCGGGGAGCACGGTGGAGGAGACGAGACGCACCCTGCGGGACCGGACCGGCCGTGACATCGACGTCCTGGCCTTCGCGGAGCGGCTGGCGGCGGCCGGACTGGTGTCCCTCATCGGTGAGCGGCGCTTCCCGGCCACGGTGTCGGCCGTCTCCTTTCCCCGGTTGCGTCCGGGGCACGTCCGCTGGGTCATGAACCCGGTTCTGCAGGGCTTCGTTCTGCTCGTCCCGGTCGTCGGCCTGCTCGCCGCACTGTCCCGGCCGGCGGTTCTGCCGTCCTACGGCGATCTGCTGTGGACCGAGTACGGGACCTTCACCGTGCTGGTGCAGTGTGCGGTCGCCTCGTCCCTCATCGCCCTGCACGAAATGGCCCACCTCCTGACGGCCCGTGCGGCGGGCGTGCCCGGGCGGATCCGGCTCGGGACCCGGCTGCAGTTCCTCGTGGCGCAGACCGAGGTGTCGGGTGTCTGGCTCAAGAGCCGCAGGGAACGGCTCACGGTCTACCTGTCGGGACTCGCTCTGGACGGCGTGATCTGGGGCGGCTGTCTCCTCGCCCGTCGCCTCGGCGTGGAGTGGACGCTGCTCCCCGTGATCACGATGACTCTGGTGACGTCGCTGGCCGGCCAGTGCCTGGTGTTCATGCGCACGGACCTGTACTTCGTGATCCAGGACCTGACCGGCTGCCGGGACCTGTACCGCGACACCGGCCGCTACCTGCGCCATGTCGTGGAGCGCACATGCGGTCGCCCGTCCCGGAACCCGCTTCGTTCCCTGCCGGCCGGGGAGCGGCGGTTCCTGCGGGCGTACGCGCTGGGAACGGTGGTGGGCACCGCGATCTGCGTGTTCGTCGGCCTGAGGATTCTCGTCGAGGTGACCTGGCCGCTGATGCACCGCTCCCTCGCCCACCTGCTGGGGCCGGCCGGTCCATGGGTCCGGCTGGACGCACTGACCAGCATGCTCGTCGTCGCCGGGCTCCAGGTCGTGTGGGCGCGTCTGTGGTGGAATCGGCACGCCGGTCGCGTGGGTCGGGCTGTCCGTACCGTGCTCGAACGACTCTCCGGAGGCTGAGAGGGCTTTCGTTGCCTGCCCGATGCCGCTGGTCTATTTTCTGCGAATGGTCACCCCCCACCCCCGGTTCCGCCTGCTCGGCCCTCTCGAGGTCCGGCTCGACGCGGGTTCCGTCGCCCTCACCGGGCGCCAACGGGCCCTGTGCTCCATGCTGTTGCTGAACGCCGACCGTGTCGTCTCGATCGACCGGCTGGCCCAGGGGCTCTGGGGCGATCACCGGCCCAGTGCGTCGGCGGCCAGGGTCCGGGCGCTGGTCGCCGAAGTGCGCCGGGCCCTCGGTCCCGCGGCCGGCGGCCTGCTGTCCACGCGGACGCCGGGCTATGCGATGCGCGTGGACCGCACCGACATCGATGTGTTCGTCTTCGAGGACCTGGTGCGGGAGGGTTCGAAAGCCGCGGCGCGGGGCGGTTGGGCGGAGGCGTACCGCTGCCACGACGAGGCGGCCTCGCTGTGGCAGGGCGACCCCCTTGCGGATCTGCCGACGATGGAGGCGGAACGCCGGCGTCTCACCGAACTGCACATCGCGGCTCTGGAGGGCAGGGCGGAGGCCGATCTGGAACTGGGACGGCACGGAGCCGCCGTCGCCGAGCTGGTCCGTCTCACGTCCGAGCACCCGCTGCGGGAACACCCGCACGGCCTACTGATGCGCGCGCTTCAGCGGGACGGCCGTACCCCGGAAGCCCTGGCGGTCTACACCGGGTTGCGCCGGCGGATGGTCGACGAGCTCGGGGTCGACCCTTCCGACGAACTGGACGCCCTCCACCGGCGTCTGCTGTCGGGAGACGGCGCCGCAGCCGCGCCGGCCGCTCCTCCTCCCGTTCCCGCGAGGCGGGTGCCACGCCAGCTGCCCCGCGCCCCCCGCCGTTTCGTGGGACGCAGCGCGCAGCTGCGCCGGCTCGACGCGGCACGGTCGAGCGGGGAGCAACTCACCCTGATCGTGGGGCCCGCAGGGGCCGGGAAGACCGCGCTCGCGCTGCACTGGGCGCACCGCACCGCGGGTGACTTCCCCGACGGGCAGCTGTTCCTGGACATGCGAGGCTTCGACTCGGCGGAGTCGATGACGGTGGAGGAGGCGCTCCCGCTGCTGCTCCAAGGGCTGGGCAGCGCACCGCGGGACATCCCCCTGGGTCTTGAGGCGCAGGCCGCCCTGTACCGCACCCTCCTGGCGGAGCGCCAGGTGCTCATCGTCCTGGACGACGTGGCCGACGCGTCCGTCGTACGGCGCCTCCTTCCTGCCTCCAGTGCGTCGCTCACGCTGGTGACGAGCCGGCACAAGCTGAGCGGACTGGTGACCCTGGACGGCGCCCACCGGGTGTTCTGCGATGTTCTCGACCGCGCCGAGGCCCTGGAACTGCTCACCAGCTCGGTGGGCCGGGAGGCCGTCGCCACCGATACCGAGGCAGCCGACCGGCTGGTCGAACTCTGCGACCGTCTGCCGCTGGCGCTGTGCGTGGCCGGCTCCTGGGTCGGTGACCGTCCCGGCGGCATCGCCACCTACGTCGATGATCTCGCGGAGCGGGGACGTCTGGCACGCCTGCACGTGGAAGGCGAGGAGAGCGTCGCCGTCAGGGGCGCGTTGGATTTGTCGTACGGGACTCTGCCCGACGAGGCCAAGTGGGTGTTCCGCTCCCTCGGTCTGGTGCCGGGTACCGGGCGTTCCGTCGCCGCCGCGGCCGCCGGCGCGGGCCTGGACGGGAACCGGACAGCCGACCTCCTCGGCCTGGCCCAGCGGGTCCACCTCCTGCGCGACGGCGAGGACGGCCGTCCGGCCTGGCACGACCTCGTGCACGAGTACGCCAGGGAGCGAGCGTTCGCCGAGGACGGCGAAGCGGAGCGGGACCAGGCCGTCGACCGTCTCCTCGACCACTACCTGCAGAGCGTCGTCAACGCGGCCGCCGCGTGCGGCATGTACGTCCCGCACAGCCGTCCGGCCGCCGTCGGCGGGTCGACGCCGCGCGCCTTCGAGGCACAGGAGGAGGCCGTCGACTGGTTCGACGGCGAGTGGGACGACATCACGGCGGTGATCGGGCACGCGGCCGAGCACGGTCCCGCCCGCTATGCGTGGCAGCTCGTGGACGCCCTGCAGGATCTGCTCCACCACCGGCGCCCGCTCTCCGAATGGATACGGCTGGCAGGTCTCGCCCGCAGAGCCGCCGAACGAGAAGGCGACGCCGTCGGTCAGGCCGCCGCGTGCATCTCGATGGGGGGTGCCCGGTGGAGAGCCGGTGACCTGAGAGAGGCCCTCGCGGAGTACGAAGCGGGTGAACTCCTGGCCCGCCGGGCCGGTTGGCTGTACGGGGAGGCCAAGTGCCTCCAGGGCAAGGGAGTGACCCTCAAGCTCCTGGGCGAGCCGCACAAGGCACCGCCCTGCTACACCCGCACCCTCTCCATCTACCGCACCCTCGGCATGACCAGGGCCGAGAAGATGATGCTGATCAACACGGCTTCCCTCTACGGCACTCTCGGACGGCTCGCCGAAGCCGAGGAGGCGATCGTGCGGGCACTGGCCCTCACCGACGACGCGGGCGACCATGTCCACGCGATGGCCCTGGTGAATCTGGCGCTGGTCCTGCATGAGCAGGCGAGGTTCGCCGAGGCGAAGGACGCGTTGCGCAGCTCCCTCCGCGTGTCGCGGGACTCGGGCTCGGTCTACGCGGAAGCGGTGACGCTGGAGACGCTGGCGAGGGTCCGCGGCGACGCCGGACAGGACGCCCGGGCGATCCGGGCGTACGAGGACGCCCTTCACCTCGCGCGGCAGGTCGGCAACCGCAACTGCCAGGTGGACTCCCTCGTCGGCCTCGCCTCCGTGGAACTGCGGAGCGGACATGTGGGGGCGGCGGCCGAGTGTCTCGACAGAGCCAGGGACATCACCGAGGCGACGGGCCACCTCACCGGGCTCGTCGAGAACCTGTTCGTACGGGGCGCCCTGAGCTGTGCGACGGAGCGGTACGACGATGCGCTGACTCACCTGGAAAGGGCCGCGGGCATGGCGGCGGAGGGCAACCTCCTCACCCTGCCGCGCATCCACACCGTCGCAGCCGTGGCCCTGTTGCAGAAGGGAGAGCCCGACGCGGCTTCCTGCACCGTGGACCAGGCGGTGGAGTTCGCCACGCGATCGAACCAACGGCTGGTGCTCGCAAGGGCGTTGATGGCCCGGGCCGCCGTCCGCGAGTCCAGCGGTGACTCCCCTGGTGCGCGGGCGGCGCAGGAGGAGGCCCAGGCTCTGTTCGCCGGTATCGGCACCCCGGCGCACCTCCGCACGGCCGCGTTCTGGCGTACCGTGCCGGGCGACGCGCCTACGGGCGGAGTGCGGCGACGCCCTCGGCCGGAGCTGCCCACCGACGCCCGGTCGCGTTTCCGGGCGCACCTGAGCCGCCACTTCGACGACGCCGCCGCCGAGCCGTCCCACGGCTCATGACCACGCCAGGGCGTCCAGGAGCGGGCGGCCGGTGACGAGGCGTTCGTCTCTGCGCAGGATCCGCTCGTGCAGGGCTCGCAGCTCCGGACCGGGTTCGTCGCCGAGGCCGCGGACCAGTTCGAAGCGGAGCCGGTGGAAGCACTGCAGCGCCTCGTTCTGGCGGCCGCTGCGGTGCAGGGCCAGCATGAGCAGGCCGGAGACTCTCTCGTCCAGGGGGTGCAGGGCGGCCAGCCGATGAAGCTGCGGCAGGTAGTCGTCGTGACGGTTCAGGCGCAGTGCCACCTCCACGCCGTTCAGCAGGGCGCTGCGCCACTCGTGGCTCAGTGCCACCCGTACCGCGTCGGCCCAGGCCGTCCGGAGGCCGGAGAGCGGATCGCCGCGCCACTGGGCGAGCGCCCCTTCGTAGAGACGCAGTGCCTCTTCGTCGGTCCCCCGACAGGCGGCGTCGCGCGCCCTGCGGACCCGCGCCCGGAACCGGCGGACGTCGATGGCCTCCTCGTCGATCGACAGGAGGTATCCGCCCCGCCTGCGGACCACGGCGCACGCGGCGCCACCGGTGCCGGCCGGGTTCAGGGCCTTCCGCAGCCGGGTCGCCAGGGTGTACAGCGCGTTGCGGGGGTGGGCCGGCGATCCGTCCTCCCACAGCCGGTCGACGAGTTCGTCGTCGGCCACGAACGCGTTGGGCGACCAGGCGAGTGCGGCGAGCAGGAGCCCGACCGCCGGTGAGGCCGGGATCCTGTCCCCGCCGGCGGTGCGCAGCTCGATGCAGCCGAGGAGTTGGACGTTCATGCGGGTCCCCCGGTGGTCTTCGGTGGTCATGCGCCCACTGTGCGGAACCGCTGCTCGGGTGCCGCATGGTTTGCGCATGGACGCCCCCGCGGGGGTGCGGCAGCGAGGAGTCACGCCGCGCCACGCGTCCGGACCAGCCTGGTGGGACCGCCTTTCCGGCGCCTTTCAGGCCGCCGCACGAGAGAAGGCCCGAGCCTGGGGAGGCGCGGGCCTTCTTTCCCTGGAACGGGACGTTCATGGGCTCGGGTCAATGGGCCGGTGAAGTCCGTTCCGCGAGGAGCGGCTGACGGAAAGGGGTGTGTCAGACCGCTGCCTCGGGGTCCTTGGAGAGACGGGGAGCCGGAACGGTGTCCGCCACCTCCGGGTAGTGGCAGGCCGTCAGGTGACCGGGCTTGTTCCCTTCCACCTGCACCAGCGGCGGTGCGTCCGTCGCGCACTTCTCCGTCGCCTTCCAGCAGCGGGTGCGGAAGCGGCAGCCCGAGGGCGGGTTGATCGGGGACGGCACGTCACCGACCAGACGGATGCGCTCACGCGGCTCCTCGTCCACCGTGGCCTCGGGCACGGCGGACAGCAGGGCCCGCGTGTACGGGTGGCGCGGGTTCTCGTACAGGTCCTCGCGGTCCGCGATCTCGACGATCTTGCCGAGGTACATGACCGCGACGCGCTGGGAGAAGTGCCGCACGATGGCGAGGTCGTGGGCGATGAAGACGAACGCGATGCCGAGTTCGTCCTGCACCTTCTGCAGCAGGTTGACGACCTGGGCCTGGATGGAGACGTCCAGGGCCGAGACCGGCTCGTCCGCGACGATCAGCTTCGGCTCCAGGGCCAGGGCGCGGGCCACGCCGATGCGCTGGCGCTGACCGCCGGAGAACTCGTGCGGGAAGCGGTTGTAGTGCTCCGGGTTCAGGCCCACGATCTCCAGGAGTTCGCGTACGCGCTTCTCCCGGCCGCCGGCCGGATTGATGTCGTTGATCTCCATCGGGCCGGCGATGATCTTGCCGACCGTCTGCCTCGGGTTCAGCGAGGCGTACGGGTCCTGGAAGATCATCTGGATCTCGGAGCGGATCGGCGCCAGCTGCCTGCGGCCCGCGTGCGTGATGTCCTGACCGCGGTAGGTGATCTTGCCGCCGGTCGGCTCCAGCAGGCGCGTGATCAGCCGGCCCGTGGTCGACTTCCCGCAGCCCGACTCGCCGACGAGGCCCAGGCTCTCGCCCTCGGCGACCTGGAAGTCCAGGCCGTCCACGGCCTGCACCGCGCCGACCGTACGGCGGATCGGGAAGCCGCCCTTGATCGGGAAGTGCTTCGTCAGCCCGGAGACGTCCAGGAGGGGGTTGTTGCTCATGGTCGTGAAGTCCCGTCTGTGTCCGTCAGTGGTGCCGGGTTGCGGCGAAGTCGGCGAAGAGTTCCTGCTTCTGCGTCTCGGTGAGGTGGCAGGCGGAGCCCCGTCCCTCGACCACCTCCAGCAGCGGACGCTCGCTGGAGCACAGGTTGCCCGCGACCTTGTCGGCGAAGGCACAGCGCGGGTGGAAGCGGCAGCCGGACGGCGGGTTGAGCAGCGAGGGCGGCGAGCCGGGGATGGGCGTCAGCGGCACGTCCACCGAGCCCTTCAGGCTCGGCATGGAGTTCAGCAGGCCCAGCGTGTAGGGGTGCTGCGGGTCACCCAGCACCTGCTTCTTCGTACCGCGCTCCACGCACCGGCCGCCGTACATCACCAGCACGTCGTCCGCGATGTCGGCGATGACGCCGAGGTCATGGGTGATGAAGATGATGGCGGTGCCGAACTCCTGCTGGAGGTCCTTGAGCAGGTCCATGATCTGGGCCTGCACGGTCACGTCCAGCGCGGTGGTCGGCTCGTCCGCGATCAGCAGCTCGGGGTCGCACACCAGCGCCATCGCGATCATGGCGCGCTGGCGCATACCGCCGGAGAACTGGTGCGGGTAGTCGTCCACCCGCATGTCCGGCTGCGGGATGCCCACCCGGCGCAGCATCTCGACCGCCCGCTTGCGGGCCTCGGCCTTGGAGCAGCCCGTGTGCTTGCGGTACGTCTCACCGATCTGCGTACCGATGGTGTGGTACGGCGACAGCGAGGCCAGCGCGTCCTGGAAGATCATGGACATCTTGTTGCCGCGCAGGCGCTCCAGCTCCCTCTCGGAAGCGGTGAGCAGGTCCTTGCCGTCGAGGAGGATCTCGCCCTCGATGGCCGTGCGGTCGCGGTCGTGGAGACCCAGGATCGTCAGGTTCGTCACGGACTTGCCCGAGCCCGACTCACCGACGATACCGAGGGTCTGGCCTTTGACCAGGTCGAAGCTGAGCCCGTCGACGGCCTTGACGATGCCGTCCTCGGTGGAGAAGTGGACCTTCAGGTCCTTGACGGAGAGGAACGGCTGCTGATCGGTGCTCGTCACGGGGACGCTCCTGGGGGGTGATGCGAGGGTCGCCGGGTGGGGCGGGTGGGAAAGGACGGCGGGGCGGAGGTCAGGCGAGCCGGATCCGCGGGTCGATGAGGGCGTAGACGGCATCGACGATGATGTTGAAGATGACGATCGCGCCGGCGGACAGCACGGTGACGCCGAGCACCATGGGCAGGTCGCTCTTGTTCACGGCGTCGAGCGCCAGCCGGCCCACGCCCTGGAGGCTGAAGACGGACTCGGTGATGATCGCGCCACCGATGAGCGTACCGAGGTCGACACCGAAGATGGTGACGATCGGGCCCATCGCGCCGCGCCAGGCGAAGCGCAGGAAGACGTTGCGGCGGGAGAGCCCCTTGGCGCGAGCCGTGCGGACGTAGTCCTCGCTGAGCTGCTCCACGAGCTGCGAGCGGGACATGCGCGTGTAGTTCGCGGTGAAGATGATGGCGAGGACGAGCCAGGGCAGCAGCAGACCGGAGAACCACTTGGCCGGGTTGTCGGTGAGCGGCGTGTACGACGGGTTGTCGAGGAAGCCCAGCTTGAAGACGAGGAAGTACATCGCGATGTACCCGACGAAGTAGATCTGCAGCGAGGAGCCGAGCAGCGAGGCCGAACTGGCGGCCTTGTCCTGCCACTTGCCCTGCTTGAGGGCGGCGATCATGCCCGCGCCGACACCGAAGACGAGGAAGACGACGGCCGCGCCGAAGGCGAGCGAGAGGGTCAGCGGGAGCCGGTCCAGGATGGTGCCGAGGACGGGCTCGCGGTTGGCGAAGGAGTAGCCGAGGCAAGGCGCGCTGCAGTCGCCGAAGTCGCCGTAGCTGCGCCCGACGAAGATGCCCTTCAGCCAGTACCAGTACTGGACCGGGATCGGGTGGTCGATACCCAGGTTGTGCCGCACCTGCTTGAGCATGTCGGGCGTGCAGTTCTTGCCGCAGGACATCATGGCGGGGTCACGCGGGATGGCGTAGAACAACCAGAAGGTCACCGCGCTGATGATCACGAGAATGACCAGCGCGCCGAGGAGTCTGCGGACGAGGAAGCGGAACATGGGGCGTGACTTTCCGGACGGGGCGCCGTCGCCGGGGTGAGGGGTGGGCCGGAGGGGGCGGCCAGGTCATGGCCGCCCCCGAGGGGTCGTGCGCGCTTACTTCTTGGCGAACAGCTTGCTCAGCGCGATGCAGGTGTTGCCGGGATCGAAGATGACGTTGCCGACCTTCGACCCGTACATCCAGTTGCGGATGGAGTGGTAGTCCGGGACCACCGCCGCCAGCTCCATGATCTGGCGGTCGACGTTGCCCCAGGCCTTGTTGGCCGCCTTCGGGTCGGCGATCGCCGCCGCGGCGTCGATGGCCTTGTTGACGCCCGTGTCGTTCAGCTGCGCGTAGTTGCTGCGGCCGTCGCCGATGTTCTTGCCGCTCCAGCAGGGGTAGAAGACCGAGTAGCCGTTCGGCCAGTCCGGGCTCCAGCCGGCCGCGAACAGGTCGAACTCGTTGTCGACCTTGCCGATCTGCGTGTAGAAGGTCGACTTGTCGACCTGCTTGTTGACGACCTGGAAGCCGGCCGCCTCGAGCGCGTTCTTGATCGCGACGGCGGACTTCACCGCGTTGTCGGAGTGCTGGTAGGCGATGACCAGCTTCTGGCCGAGCTTGCCGGCCTCCTTCAGCAGGGCCTTGGCCTTGGCCGGGTCGCCACCGGGCTTCTTGTCCGTGCCGTAGAGGTCGAACTTCTCGTAGCCGGGGGTCACCGGGCTGAGGATGGTGGTGGCCAGCTCGCTGGTGGCCTTGCCGCCGCGGATGGTCTGCAGCTGCTGGTGCGGCCACGCCCAGTTGATGGCCTGGCGGACCTTGACGTCCTTGATGCGGGTCGTGTTGATCGGCCAGTAGTACGTGACCGTGTCGACCTGGGTGAGGACGCGCTGCTTGAGCTTCGCGTTGGTGAGGACCTGGGCGATGCGCTCCGGGGCGACCTCGTTGAAGATCGACATCGTGTACTGGTCGTTGCCCTTGTCCGCGATGTAGCGGTCGGTGGACGCGATCAGCTCGAAGCCGAACTGGAAGACGTACTTGTCCGGGTAGGCGTTGCGGATCGGGTCCGTCTTGGCGTCCCAGTGCTCGTTGCGCACGTAGGTCAGCGACTTGCCGATCTGCCGGTCACCGATCTTGTAGGGACCGCAGGAGACCGGGCGCTTGTCGTACTTCTCCTTGGTGTCGTGCTTCTTGGGCACCAGGGAGTAGCCGCGCATGGCGAGCGTGTAGTTGAAGTCCGTGCGGGCTTCGGTGAGGTGGAAGGTGACGGTCTTGCCGGAGATCTCGATCGAGCCGAGCTTCTTGCCGCTGTAGGGGCCCTTGTACTTGTCGCCGCCGACCAGCCACTGCTGCACGTAGCGCGGGCCCTCGGTGACGAAGCCCGCGAAGAGGCGCTCGAAGGTGTGGCGGACGTCGTCCATGGAGAGGTCGGCGCCGTCCTCCCACTTGATGCCGTCCTTGAGGGTGAACGACCAGGTCTTGCCGCCGTTCTTCATGGTGCCGGCGTCCGTGGCCGCGTCGCCGACGAGGGTGCAGCCGCCCTTGTCGTCGAGCTTGTAGCCGGTCAGGCCACGCATGATCGGGACGGTGATGGCGCCCTCGGTCGAGACGTAGATCTGGGCCGGGTCCATGTGGTCCATGTCGAACTGGTCGAGCGAGTAGATCGTCCCGCCCTTGACGGCGCCGGCGACCTCGGGGGCCGGGCCGGCCGAGTCGGCCTTGGTGCCGACCGGGATGTTCACGGTCTTGGCCTTGCTCACCGACGGCACGTTGTCGTTGCCGGAGCCCTTGCCGTCACCGCTGCTGCAGGCGCTCAGCACCGAGGTGGAGGCTGCCGCCACACCGGTGGCGATCAGGAAGTTTCTGCGGGAAAAAGACATGCTGAGCCTGCCTAGAGAGTTGATCGGAACAGACGGGACCAGCCGGGTGTCACCGCCCCGGGCCGGGTGGAACAGCGTTGCTAGCGCTTCGACTTCGGGTCGAGCGCGTCGCGCACGGAGTCGCCGAGCAGGTTGAAGGCGAGGACGAAGATCACCATGGCGAGGCCCGGGAAGAGCATGAAGGTGATGTCCTCGGTGTAGAAGGTGGCGCCGCGGCCGATCATCACGCCCCAGTCGGGCGTGGGGTCGGTGACGCCGACGCCGAGGAAGGCCAGCCCCGCTTCGGCGGTGACGTACGCCGGCAGCATCAGCGTGGACTGGATGATGATCGGAGTCCACAGGTTGGGCAGCAGTTCCTTGAACACGATGCGCATCGGAGACGCGCCCGTGACCTTCGCCGCCTCGACGAACTCCCGCTCACGCAGACCGAGCACCTGGCCGCGCAGCAGGCGGGCGATGGATGCCCAGCCGAAGGCCGACAGCACGACGATCAGGGAGAAGACGACCAGAGAGGTCGGGATGTTGTCGTCCGGCTTGACGAAGATGCCGTAGACGACGGGCATGAAGGCGATGAAGAACAGCGTCGAGGGGAACGACAGCAGGATGTCGATGATGCGGCCGACGAAGTAGTCCGTCTTGCCGCCCAGGTAGCCCGCCGTGACGCCGATCACGACGCCGACCACCGTGGTGAGGACCGTGGCGGCGGCGGCGATGCCCAGCGAGTTGCGGATCGCGTACAGCAGGAACGTGAAGACGTCCCGGCCGAGCTGGGGCTCGATGCCGAACCAGAACTGGGAACTCATGCCGCCGTTGGGCCCCGCGGGGTACGCGAACGCGTCCAGCAGGCTCGGGTCCTGGCTCGCATAGGTGGTGTACGGGTCCTTGCCGTACAGCTTCGATATGAGCGGCGCCGCGATCCCGATCACGAAGAAGAAGATCACGATGCATGCCGATATGACGCCTGTCCGGTCGCGCTTGAAGCGCTTCCAGGCCAGTCGTCCCGGGGAACGCCCCTCGCTGCCCTTCGGTACGCCGGAAGTGGTCGACTTCGCGACGGACTCGTCGGTCACCTCGAGGGGGACAGCCGCAGATGGAGTTGGGAGGGTCATGGTGCTCCTGGCCCGAGGAGGGTCTGATGACTCCGCAGGGCACTCCCCTACGGGCTACGCCGGACTTTTTCAACGCAATTCATTCAAGGTCAATAAATTCTGGGTCGGCTTGGTTTTCTCTTTACTTACTTTACTCTTGCTTGATCATACTGTAGCTACGCGGGTAGCACGCCGTAATCAATCCGTGCTTCACATCGGACATATCGGATTAGTCAGGCAAGAAGTTCGATATACGGACGCTAGGGTCCCGACATGTGTACACCGGTGATCCCAATCCAACGTTTCGATATCTCTCCGCGAAGATCCGTTGCGTCCGATGCCGTGATCGTCCGGATCGTCTGCACCCGAAGGCCGCGCGCGTTCGGGTGGCGTGCGCGGGAAGGTGCCTGTCGGTCGGGCGCGCGAGGGCCGTATGTCCTATAAGCAGGTATTGGCAGTGGTTTGTCGGTGACCGAGGAGATGGCCCATGCACGCAGCCCCGCACGCCCGGTGGGCCGCTGCCGCCGCGGCGCTGGCGCTCGCCGCCACGGCCTGCGGGGGCGGCGCCAGTGCGGGCGGCGCCGGGGTGCTGACCTCCTCCTGGGGCGATCCGCAGAACCCGCTGGAGCCGTCGAACACCAATGAGGTGCAGGGCGGCAAGGTGCTCGACATGATCTTCCGCGGACTGAAGCGGTACAACCCGCGGACGGCCAAGGCCGAGAACATGCTCGCCGAGCGGATCGACACCACCGACTCGCGGAACTACACCATCACCGTCAAGGACGGCTGGCGGTTCAGCAACGGGGAGCCGGTCACCGCGAAGTCCTTCGTCGACGCGTGGAACTACGGCGCCGGCCTCAGGAACAACCAGAAGAACGCCTACTTCTTCGGCTACATCGAGGGCTACGACAAGGTCCACCCCGACAGCGGCCCCCAGACCGCCGACACCCTCTCGGGCCTGAAGGTCACCGGCCCCCGGACCTTCACCGTCCGCCTGAACCAGAAGTTCTCCAGCTTCCCCGACACCCTCGGCTACGTGGCCTTCGCCCCCCTGCCGCGGACGTTCTTCACCGACCACGCGGCCTGGGTGAGCCGGCCGGTCGGCAACGGGCCGTACCTGATCGACTCGTACACCAAGGGCTCCGCGATGTCCCTGAAGAAGTGGGACGCCTACCCCGGCCCCGACCGCGCCCGCAACGAGGGCGTCACGCTGCTGGTCTACACCGACAGCAACACCGCCTACACCGACGTGCTGGCCGGCAACCTGGACCTGGTCGACGACGTGCCCGCCACCCAGCTCAAGAACGTGGGCACGGACCTGGACGGCCGCTACATCAACACCCCGGCCGGCATCCTGCAGACGCTCGCCTTCCCGTACTACGACCCCCGGTGGAACACCGCCGGCGCGCGCAAGGTCCGCACCGGGCTGTCCATGGCCATCGACCGCGCGCAGATCACCAAGACCCTCTTCCGCGGCACCCGCACCCCCGCCACCGACTGGACCAGCCCGGTCCTCGGCAAGGAGGGCGGCTTCCAGGCCGGCCTGTGCGGCCACGCCTGCGAGCACGACCCCGCGCAGGCCAAGAAGCTCATCCAGGAGGGCGGCGGGCTCCCGGGCGGCGGGCTGAAGATCACCTACAACGCCGACACGGGCTCGCACAAACAGTGGGTGGACGCGGTGTGCAACTCCATCAACAACGCGCTCGGCGACGACAAGGCGTGCGTCGGCAACCCGGTCGGCACCTTCGCCGACTTCCGCAACCAGATCTCCCAGCACCGGATGTCCGGCCCCTTCCGGGCCGGCTGGCAGATGGACTACCCCCTGATCCAGAACTTCCTGCAGCCGCTGTACTACACCAACGCCTCCTCCAACGACGGCAAGTGGTCCGACAAGCGGTTCGACGGGCTCATCGACCGGGCCAACGCCGAGACCGACAGTGCCACGGCGATCGGGCTCTTCCAGCAGGCCGAGGGCGTGGTGCGGGACAACATGGCCGCGATCCCGCTCTGGTACCAGAACGGCAGCGCCGGCTACTCCGCCCGGCTCTCCCACGTGGCGCTCAACCCGTTCAGCGTGCCGGTCTACAACGAGATCAAGGTCGGCTGACCGCCATGGGGCGCTACGTCCTCAGACGGCTGCTGCAGATGATCCCCGTGTTCGTCGGGGCCACCCTGCTGATCTTCCTGATGGTGAACGTGATGGGCGACCCCGTCGCGGGGCTGTGCGGCGAGCGGGCCTGCGACCCGGCCACCACCGCCCAGCTGGAGAAGGAGTTCGGCTTGGACAAGCCGGTCTGGCAGCAGTACCTCACCTACATGGGGAACGTCTTCACCGGGAACTTCGGTACGGCGTTCAACGGCCAGCCGGTCACCGAGCTGATGGCGTCGGCGTTCCCCGTCACCGTCCGGCTCACCGTCGTCGCCGTCCTCTTCGAGATCGTCATCGGCATCACCCTCGGCGTGCTGACCGGGATGCGGCGCGGCCGGCCCGTCGACACCTCCATCCTCGTCCTCACCCTCGTCGTCATCTCCGTCCCCACCTTCGTCACCGGCCTGCTGCTCCAGCTCCTGCTGGGCGTCCAGTGGGGCTGGATCAAACCGTCCGTCTCCCCGCAGGCCGCCTTCGGCGAGCTGATCGTGCCCGGCCTGGTCCTCGCCTCCGTCTCGCTCGCCTACGTCACCCGGCTCACCCGGACCTCCCTGGCGGAGAACAGGCGGGCCGACTACGTGCGCACGGCCGTCGCCAAGGGGCTGCCCCGCCACCGGGTCGTCACCCGGCACCTGCTGCGCAACTCCCTCATCCCCGTGGTCACCTTCATCGGCGCCGACATCGGCGCGCTGATGGGCGGCGCGATCGTCACCGAGCGGATCTTCAACATCCACGGCGTCGGCTACCAGCTCTACCAGGGCATCCTGCGCCAGAACACCCAGACGGTGGTCGGCTTCGTGACCGTGCTCGTCCTGGTCTTCCTCGTCGCCAACCTGCTCGTGGACCTGCTGTACGCCGTGCTCGACCCGAGGATCCGCTATGCCTGAACAGTCGTACGAGCCGCAGGGGGCGATCGCCGGGACCGGGGCCGGCGGGGCGATGGACCTCGCGGCGAGCGAGGCGACCACCCTGGAGCGCACGCCCGGCGGACCCGAGGGCACCGGGCCCCGGGGCAGGCCGCGGTCGCTGTGGTCCGACGCCTGGCGGGACCTGCGCCGCAACCCCGTCTTCATCGGCTCCGCCGTCGTCATCCTGTTCCTGGTCTTCATCTCCCTGTGGCCCTCGGCGATCGCCCCCGGCAGCCCCCTGAGCTGCGACCTCGCCAAGGCCCAGGACGGCCCCGGACCGGGCGCCCCGTTCGGCTACGACGGTCAGGGCTGCAACGTCTACACCCGCACCGTGTACGGCGCCCGCGCCTCCGTCACGGTGGGCGTGTGCGCCACCCTCGGCGTCGCGCTCCTCGGCTCCGTGCTCGGCGGCCTCGCGGGCTTCTTCGGCGGCCCCTGGGACTCGCTGCTGTCCCGGACGACCGACATCTTCTTCGCCATCCCCGTCGTCCTCGGCGGTCTCGTCCTGCTCTCCGTCGTGACCAGCAACACCGTCTGGCCGGTCATCGGGTTCATGGTGCTGCTCGGCTGGCCGCAGATCTCCCGCATCGCGCGCGGCTCGGTCATCACCGCCCGGCAGAACGACTACGTCCAGGCCGCCCGCGCCCTCGGCGCCTCCCACTCCCGCATCCTGCTCAGGCACATCGCGCCCAACGCGGTGGCCCCTGTGATCGTCGTCGCCACCATCGCGCTCGGCACCTACATCGCGCTGGAGGCGACCCTGTCCTACCTGGGCGTCGGTCTGAAGCCGCCGAGCGTCTCCTGGGGCATCGACATCTCCGCCGCCTCCCCGTACGTCCGCAACGCCCCGCACGCCCTGCTGTGGCCCTCGGGCGCCCTCGCCGTCACGGTCCTGGCGTTCATCATGCTCGGCGACGCGGTGCGCGACGCCCTCGACCCCAAGCTGAGGTGACGGCGACATGCTGCTGGAAGTGCGCGACCTGCACGTGGAGTTCCGCACCCGGGACGGGGTCGCCCACGCGGTCAACGGGGTGTCGTACGCCGTCGACGCGGGGGAGACCCTGGCGGTGCTCGGCGAGTCGGGCTCGGGGAAGTCGGTGACCGCGCAGGCCGTGATGGGCATCCTCGACACCCCGCCGGCCCGCGTCACCGGCGGCGAGATCCTCTTCCAGGGCCAAGACCTGCTGAAGCTGAAGGAGGACGAGCGGCGGGGCGTCCGCGGCGCCCGGATGGCGATGATCTTCCAGGACGCGCTCTCCGCGCTCAACCCCGTGCTCTCCGTGGGCGACCAGCTCGGCGAGATGTTCACGGTCCACCGCGGCATGTCGCGCAAGGAGGCACGGACCCGGGCGGTCGAGCTGATGGACCGCGTGCGCATCCCGGGGGCGGCCCAGCGGGTCCGGGACTACCCGCACCAGTTCTCCGGCGGCATGCGCCAGCGCATCATGATCGCCATGGCGATGGCGCTGGAGCCCGCGCTCATCATCGCGGACGAGCCCACCACCGCCCTGGACGTCACCGTCCAGGCCCAGGTCATGGACCTGCTCGCGGAGTTGCAGCGCGAGTACCGGATGGGCCTCATCCTCATCACGCACGACCTGGGGGTGGTCGCGGACGTCGCCGACCGGATCGCCGTGATGTACGCGGGCCGGATCGTCGAGTCCGCCCCCGTCCACGACATCTACAAGGCGCCCGCCCACCCCTACACCCGCGGCCTGCTGGACTCCATCCCGCGCCTGGACCAGAAGGGCCGCGAGCTGTACGCGATCAAGGGCCTGCCGCCGAACCTCATGCACATCCCGCCCGGCTGCGCCTTCCACCCGCGCTGCCCGATGGCCCGGGACGTCTGCCGCACGGACGAGCCCCCGCTGCACGCGGTCTCCGAGGCCCGGGGCAGCGCCTGCCACTTCTGGAGGGAGTGCCTGCATGGCCCCGCCCACTGAGCCGCTCCTGGAGGCCCGCGGCCTCGTCAAGCACTACCCCCTGACGCGGGGCATCGTCTTCAAGAAGCAGGTCGGCGCGGTACGGGCGGTCGACGGCGTCGACTTCACCCTCGGCCGGGGCGAGACCCTGGGCATCGTCGGCGAGTCCGGCTGCGGCAAGTCGACGGTGGCCAAGCTGCTGTGTCATCTGGAGCGCCCGACGGCGGGCTCCATCAGGTTCAAGGGCGAGGACATCACCCGGTTGTCCGGCCGGGCGCTGAAGGCCGTCCGCCGCAACATCCAGATGGTCTTCCAGGACCCGTACACCTCCCTCAACCCGCGCATGACGGTGGGCGACATCGTCGGCGAGCCGTACGACATCCACCCCGAGGCCGCGCCCAAGGGCGACCGCCGCCGCCGGGTGCGCGAACTCCTGGACGTGGTCGGCCTCGACCCCGACTTCGTCAACCGCTACCCGCACCAGTTCTCCGGCGGCCAGCGCCAGCGCATCGGCATCGCCCGGGGGCTGGCCCTGCGCCCCGAGGTGATCGTCGCCGACGAGCCGGTCTCCGCCCTGGACGTCTCCGTGCAGGCCCAGGTGATCAACCTGATGGACCGGCTCCAGGCGGAGTTCGAGCTGTCCTACGTCTTCATCGCCCACGACCTCTCGATCGTCCGGCACATCTCGGACCGGGTCGCGGTCATGTACCTCGGCCGGATCGTGGAGACCGGCACCCAGGCCGAGATCTACGACCACCCCACGCACCCCTACACCCAGGCGCTGCTCTCGGCGGTCCCCGTCCCGGATCCCGAGGCCCGCGACCGCCGTGAGCGGATCATCCTCGCCGGCGACGTCCCCTCCCCGACGGCCGTCCCCTCCGGCTGCCGCTTCCGCACCCGCTGCTGGAAGGCCCGGGAGCGCTGCGCCGTGGAGGTCCCGGCGCTGGCGGTGCCCGAGGAGTTCCGCGGCACCACCGGCCCGGCGGCCCACGACTCCGCCTGCCACTTCGCCCAGGAGCGGCAGGTCGTGCCGCCGGAGGAGCCGCGGCAGGCCGCCCGGAACGGCAACGGGCCGGGGTGACAGTGCACCCCGGCCCGCTTCACGGCACCCGCACGGCCGTACGCCCACCAGGCTGGCGCGTCCGTATATCGGAACCGCTTCCGTCAAGTTGCCCTCGTGTTAACGCCGTTCAGGCCGTCCGTGCCGCCTCTGCCGACGTGCCCGGCAGGCCGAGCGAGCGCCGGAGGAAGTCGAGCTGCAACCGCAGCAGGTTCTCCGCCACGGTCTCCTGCGGCGTCATGTGGGTGACCCCGGACAGCGGCAGCACCTCGTGCGGGCGGCCCGCCGCCAGCAGGGCCGAGGACAGCCGCAGCGAGTGCGCGACGACCACGTTGTCGTCCGCCAGCCCGTGGATGACCATCATCGGGCGGTGCGGCTCGGCCGGGTCGACCAGGCCCGCGTCGTCGACCAGCGAGTTGCGCCGGTAGACCTCCGGCCGCTCGTCCGGGTGGCCCAGGTAGCGCTCCTGGTAGTGGGTGTCGTACAGCCGCAGATCGGTGACGGGCGCGCCGACCACCGCCGCGTGGAAGACGTCAGGGCGGCGCAGCACGGCGAGAGCGGCCAGATAGCCGCCGAAGGACCAGCCGCGGATCGCCACCCGGCCCAGGTCGAGCGGGAAGTCCCCGGCCAGGGCCTGCAGCGCGTCGACCTGGTCCTGGAGCACCACGTCCGCCAGGTCGTCCCGGACGGCCTTCTCCCAGGCCGGCGATCGGCCCGGGGTGCCCCGACCGTCCGCGACGACCACCGCGAAGCCCTGGTCGGCGAACCACTGCGAGGTCAGGTGCGCGTTGTGCGCGGCCACCACCCGCTGGCCGTGCGGGCCGCCGTAGGGGTCCAGGAGCACGGGCAGGGGAGTGTCACCGGGGTAGTCCGTAGGCATAAGCACGGCGCACGGAATTCGGCGTGCGCCCCCATGGGTGAGCGTCACGCGGGGGGACAAACCGGGGTCTTCGGCGTAAGAGGTGACAGTCGCCGTTCGTTTTCCGTCACGCAGCACCTGGACACGGGTGCCGGGACTGTCCAGCGTCGCGGACACCAGCACCGTCACGCCCCCGGCGCGCACGGCCGAGTGCACCCCGGGCTCCTGCGACACGCGCTCCATGCCGAGTTCGTTGACCCGGTAGACGTGCACCTCGCCGGTCTCGGGGGACTCCGCGTCCTCACCCGCCGAGGCCGAGACCAGCACGTCGTCGGCCGTCACGTCGAGAACCGCACGGATGTGCAACTGCGCCCCGGTCAGGGGGCGTTCACCCACCGCGAGCACCCGTGCGCCCCCCTCGTCCGCGATCCGCACCAGGCGTCCGGAGGGGCTCCAGCAGGGCACGCCGGGGAAAACTTCCAGCCATGTTGGATCTTCGTCGGCGTGCACCATCCGGGTCGCCCCGGAGTCCGGGTCCACCGCCAGGAACACCTGGCCGCGCTGGTCCCGCGACTGCACGAGGAGCAGCGGCGCACCCGCCTGTGACCAGTGCACACGTGCCAGGTACGGGTAGCGCGCCCGGTCCCAGACGACCTCCGTGCGCGTCCCGTCCAGCCCGAGCACGAACAGCCGTACGTCCGCGTTCGGGGTACCCGCCGCCGGGTAGGCGACGTGGTGTGGCTCACGCTCGGGGTGGGCCGGATCGGCGATCCACCACCGCCGCACCGGTGTGTCGTCCACCCGCGCCACCAGCAGCCGGTCCGACTCCGGCGCCCACCAGAAACCCCGCGAGCGCCCCATCTCCTCGGCCGCGACGAACTCGGCGAGCCCGTAGGTGACCTGGTCCGACTCGGGCTTCGCCAGTGGCCTGTCGTCCCCGCCCCCGGCGGCCACCACCCGCAGCGCGCCCCGGGCGACGTAGGCGACGTGCCGCCCGTCGGGGGCCGGGCGCGGGTCGATGACCGGTCCGGGGACCGCGAGTTCACGGGTCGTGCCGGCCCGCAGCTCCGCCGCGAAAAGCCGCCCCGACAAGGCGAAAGAGGCAAACTCCACGGCCGCGTCGGTGGCGTAGCCGACGATGCCGGCACCGCCCTCACGACTGCGTTCCCGGCGCGCCCGCTCCTCGGCGGACAGCTCTTCCGAGGCTCCCCGCAACAGGGCTGCGGGGTCGGCCGCCAGGCGCTCGGCGCCGTCCGCGGGGTCGAGGATCCAGAGGGAGTTGGCCCGGTCGGTGCCGGAGCGCGAGCGCAGGAACACGACACGCGAACCGTCGGGCGCCACGGTGAACGCGCGCGGCGCACCGAGCGTGAACCGCTGCGTGCGCGCGTGCCGACGGGGGAAGGAGTCAGCCTCGGTCGTCATACCCCGACCATATTGGCCATGCGCCCCCTTGTGCGGCCGTGCGCCGAGCGATGCGCGAGCACGGATAGTTATGATCACTACCGCTGAGTGGGTATGAACCTGCCGGTGTTCGCATGGATGTGCGCCGACGATCAACAAAACCGGGTCACGACCCCCACAGTCCGAACCCCCCTCGTCCCTGGGATCTTTGGAGGTGAGCCGCCGTGGCACTCTCGATTTCGGCGGTGGTGCTGCTGGCGATCATCGTCTTCTTGTTGATCAAGAAGTCCGGTCTGAAGGGCGGTCACGCGGTCATCTGCATGCTGCTCGGCTTCTATCTCGCCTCGTCCACCGTCGCGCCCACGATCAGCGAGCTGACGACGAACGTCGCCAGCATGATCGGCAGCATCAAGTTCTGACGGGCCGGCCCGGGCGGACCTCGTAGGGTGGTCCCATGACGGATCTGCCCGACCGGCGTCTGCTGCTGGTGCACGCGCACCCGGACGACGAGTCGATCAACAACGGCGCGACCATGGCCAGGTACGCGGCCGAGGGTGCCCACGTGGCCCTGGTCACCTGCACCCTGGGGGAGCGGGGCGAGGTCATCCCGCCCGGGCTGCGGCACCTGGCCGGCCCCGCGCTGGGCGCGCACCGGCGCGGCGAGCTGGTCGCGGCGCTGCGCGAGCTGGGCGTCGAGGACGTCCGGCTGCTCGGCGGCGCCGGCCGCTACGGCGACTCGGGCATGATGGGCATCCCGGACAACGAGGATCCCGACTGCTTCTGGCAGGCCGACCTCGACGAGGCGGCCGGCTCGCTGGCCGAGGTGATCCTGGAACTGCGCCCGCAGGTCCTCGTCACCTACGACGACAACGGCGGGTACGGCCACCCGGACCACATCCAGGCCCACCGCGTCGCCATGCGCGCCGTCGAACTCGCGGACGCACGCGGCCACCGGGTCCAGAAGGTCTACTGGAACCGGATGCCCCGCTCCGTCGCCGAGGCGGCCTTCGTCCGCCTCCAGGACGAGCTGCCCGGCCTGCCGTTCGCCAAGACCGCCACCGTGGCCGACCTGCCGGGCGTGGTCGACGACGAGCGGATCACCACCACGCTCGACGGCGGCGCGTACGGCGCCGCGAAGGCCGCCGCGATGCGCGCCCACGTCACCCAGATCGACGTGGCCGGCTCCTGCTTCGCGCTCTCCAACGAGCTGGCGCAGCCGCTGTTCACCACCGAGTACTACGAGCTGGTGCGCGGCGAGGCGCGGCCCGGGGAGACCGACCTGTTCGCCGGCGTCACCCCGGAGGCGTCATGAGCTCCACCGGCCGCGGCCCGATGCTCGCCCAGCCGCTGCGCCGCCCGTCGGCCGGGCGGATCGCCGCTTTCGCCGGACTGTTCCTGCTCGGCGCGATCGTCGGGCTCGCCGGAACGCTCGTCCAGGCCGCCTGGTTCCCCGGGGGACTGCTGCTGGCCCTCGCGGGTGCCGCCGGGCTCTTCCTCGGCGGGGCCTACGCGCTCGGCGGCCGGTCCGGAGCGGTGGCCCCGGTGGCGGGCTGGATGATCGCCGTCGTGCTGCTCACCGCCGGCCGTCCCGAGGGGGACTTCCTGTTCGGCGCCGGCGGCGGTTCCTACCTCTTCCTGTTCGGCGGCATGGCGCTCGCTGTGATCTGCGCCACCCTCGGCCCCGGGCGGCAACCCCACGGCGGCCCCGCCCGACTTGGCAAGTGACGTACCACTTCGCCATACGACACGCGTGGGAGTCCGGTGTGGGTTTCCCGGGCGGTCATGGGATACACGCCAGACGTGGCCAGTATGGTGGTGCGCGCCGCCGAGCTGCCCGCTGAGGTCGTAACGGGCGGCGGAGCCAACCGGGAGAACCTGCCTTGAGTCGTGAAACTGACACTCCGTCCTCCGGGCCCAACGGGACCGGCGGAGCCGCATACCCCTCGGGGACGCCGCCGTACGGAACCCCCCTGGCCTCCGACGCCGCCGCGGACGCGGGCCGTTCGGCCGCGCAGCCCGAGGAACGCAAGACCGAGACCACGCTGACGACCCGGATCCGGATCAACATCCCCGGATCCCGGCCGATCCCGCCGGTCGTCGTGCGCAAGCCCGTCGCGGAGTCCGAGGCCGCCGTGGACGCCCCGGCCGCCGAGCCGCCGCGGCCGTCGGCCCCCGCCGCCGCGCCGCCGGCCGCCCCCGAACCGGCCGCCGAACCCGCCGCGCAGGCCGAGGAGAAGACCAGCGACTGGTTCGCGCCCCGCAAGTCCGGCACCCCCAAGGGCGGTCAGGGCGGCGGCGGCACGAACGGCGCCGGTACGCCCGGCGGTTCCGCCGCGGCTTCCGCGCCTTCCGGTCCTTCCCCCGCTTCGGGCCCGTCCGCGGCCTCCGCGCCGGGCGCGCGTCCGGGCGCTCCGGGTGCCTCCGGCACGTCCGGCGGCCCCGGCGCCAAGTCGGGGGCCGGGCGCCCCGGCGGTGTGGTCGGCTCCATGGGCGCACCGGGCGGACCCCGTCCCGGCGGCCCGAAGGGCTCGGGCCTGCCCAGCGCCACCGGCGGCCCGGTCGCCCCGGGACACGGCGGCGGCACCGGCTCGTTCGACGTGACCGAGGCGCTGGCCGCGGGCCCGCTGGGCGGCTCCCGCCCGGGCACCCCCGGCGGCGGTGAAGCCGGCCGCGACGACCTGCCGTACTTCTCGGAGAGCGGCCAGAACGGCTTCGCCGGCACCTCCGGCGCGAACGGTGCGAACGGCACCGGCGGCTCCGGCGGCCCGAACGGCTTCAACGGGCCGACCGGCCAGGGCGGCCGCGGCCCGCAGGGCCCCGCGGGCCCGACCGGCGGCCCGGTCACCGGTGACGGCCCGTTCGTCCCGCCGGCCGCCCCGAGGAGCGCGCTCAGCGACCTCGACCTCGGCCCGGGGGAGTCCTTCACCGGCCCCGGCGGCTACGGCGACACCGGCAGCCACCAGCTCCCGGGCGACACCGGCAGCCACCAGCTCCCCGGTGACACCGGCAGCCACCGGATGCCCGGTGGCTACGGCGACACGGGCAGCCGGCAGATGCCGGGCGGCTACGGCGACACGGGCAGCCACCAGCTCCCCGGCGACACCGGCAGCCACCGGATGCCCGGCGGCGGCCTCAGCGACGACACCGCGATCCTGACCCCGCAGAAGCCGGCCCCCGAACCCGGCACGCCCGGCTACCGCGCCCCGGACAACGTCTCCGGACACACCGTCACCAGCGGCATCCCGGTCGTCCCCGGCGCCGGGAACGCCCCGTTCGGTCCCGGCGGCGCGCTCGCCGACGGGCCCGCGCCGCGCACCGCGCCCAAGCGGCCGGAGCCGGCCGCCCCGCCCAAGGCCGCGGCCAAGCCGAAGAAGAAGGGCCGCAGCAAGCTCGTGCTGCTCGCGGTCGGCGTGGTCGTCCTCGCGGGCGGCGCCTACGGCGCCGGGCTGCTGATGAACCACACCGACGTGCCCAAGGGCACCACCGTGCTCGGCGTCGACATCGGCGGCGGCACCCGCGACGACGCCGTCAAGAAGCTCGACGACGCCTTCGGCAAGCGGGTCAACCAGCCGCTGAAGCTGTCCGTCGGCGGCAAGACGGTGTCCATCGCCCCCGACAACGCGGGCCTCCAGTTCGACTTCCAGAGCACGGTCGCGGCGGCCGCGAAGAGCGACTACAACCCGGTCACCGTGGTCGGCTCCCTCTTCGGGCAGAAGCGCGAGATCGAGCCGGTCATGCCGGTGGACGAGGAGAAGCTCCAGGCCGCGCTCCAGCAGACCGGCGGCGGCTCGGGCTCCGGCACCGTCACCGACGGCGGCGTCGAGTTCAAGGCCGGCAAGGCCGTCGCCGTCTACGGCAAGGCGGGCAAGGCCGTCGACGCCGCCCGGTCCGGCCAGGCGGTCGCCCAGGCCTACCGCACCATGGTGGAGACCGGCACGGCCGTCCCCGTGACCGTCCCGAGCACCACCCGGCAGCCGACGGTCTCCAACGCCGAGGTCGACCGGGAGATGAAGGACTTCGCCGGCCCGGCGATGTCGGCGAACGTCACGGTGCGGACGGACGCGCTGCACTCGATCCAGATGAGCCCGCAGAAGTCGCTGTGGAAGTTCCTCCGGGTGACCGCCGTCGACGGCAAGCTCGTCGACAAGCCCGACCTGGCCGCCCTGAAGCAGCTCTACGGCCAGACCTTCGACGGTGTGCTGATCACCCGGGCCAACGGGAAGAAGACCGCCGTCACGCCCCAGGACGTCTACCTGGCCCTGCGCGGCGCCCTGACGAGCCGGACCAACCGGGTCGCGGTCATCGCCACCAACCCGAGCTGACACGGCGGTACGGGGGCGCCCACCGGGCGCCCCCTCGCCGTGTCACCCGGACCGCATGACATCTGTCATCCGGCATCGAGGACCGCCGACACTGCCCCGGACCGGCCCCCCACGGCCAGCATGGTGGGCATGACAACGACAGCGGCACCGGCCACCACCACCCCGGTGGTCGGGTTCGACCAGGTGACCAAGACGTACGGGGACGTGCGGGCCGTCGACGGGCTCTCGCTCCGCCTGTACCCGGGGGAGACCGTCGCCCTTCTCGGCCCGAACGGCGCCGGCAAGTCCACCACCCTCGACCTCCTGCTGGGCCTCAAGCACCCCGACAGCGGCAGCGTCGGCGTGTTCGGCACCAGCCCGCGCGAGGCGATCGTCGCCGGGCGGGTGGGAGCCATGCTGCAGAGCGGCGGGCTCATGGACGACGTCACCGTCACCGAACTGGTGAGGCTGGCCTGCTCGCTGCACCCGAAGCCGTACAAGGCCGAGGACGTGATGGCACGCGCGAGCATCACCCAGATCGCCGACCGCAAGGTCAACAAGCTCTCCGGCGGCCAGATGCAGCGCGTCCGCTTCGCCCTGGCCACCGCGGGCGACAGCGACCTGATCATCCTGGACGAACCGACCACCGGCATGGACGTCTCCGCCCGCCAGGCCTTCTGGGCCACCATGCGCGAGCAGGCCGACCAGGGCCGCACGGTCCTCTTCGCCACCCACTACCTCGAAGAGGCCGACGCCATCGCCGACCGCGTGCTGGTGCTGCACCGGGGCCGGCTGCTCGCCGACGGCACGGCCGCCGAGATCAAGGCCAGGGCCGGCGCCCGCCGGGTCTCCTTCGACCTCGAGGGCGAGATCGACGAGAGTGCCCTGCGCGACCTGCCCTTCCTCACCTCGCTCGACGTCTCCGGCCAGACCGTCCGCATCCAGTCCGCCGACGCCGACGCGACCGTCCACGCCGTCTACGGCCTCGGCCTCTACCCCCGCAACCTCGAAGTCGCCGGACTCGGTCTCGAGCAGGCCTTCGTCGCCATCACGGAGGCCGAGGAGGCCAAGCAGTCATGAACTCCCTGATCAAGCTCGAACTGAGCCGCGCCCTGCGCAACAAGAAGTTCCTGTTCTTCTCGGTGCTCTACCCCTCGTTCATCTACCTGATCTTCGCCAGCAGTTCCGGCTCCGGCGAGCGGGTCGGCGACAGCGGCCTGACCGTCGCCACCTACCTGATGGTCTCCATGGCCTCCTTCGGCGCCCTGACCGCCGTCCTGATGGGCAACAGCGAGCGCATCGCCAAGGAGCGCGAGAACGGCTGGGTACGGCAGCTGCGGCTGACCACGCTGCCCGGGCACGGCTACGTGCTGGCCAAGACCGCCGGCGCCGCCGTGGTCAGCCTGCCGTCGATCATCGTGGTCTTCCTCGTCGCCGCGGCCGTGAAGGACGTCCGCCTCGACGCCTGGCAGTGGCTCGCCCTCACCGGCGTGATCTGGGCGGGCAGCCTCGTCTTCGCCGCGCTCGGCGTCGCCATCGGCTACCTGGCCTCCGGCGACGCGGTCCGCCCCGTCACGATGATCATCTACTTCGGCATGTCGATCCTGGGCGGCCTGTGGATGCCCTCCACGAGCTTCCCGCAGTGGCTCCAGGACATCGCCGAGTGGCTGCCCACGCACGCGTACGCTGCTCTGGGGCGGGCCGTCGAGCAGAGCGAGGCCCCCCACACCCAGGACATCGCCATCCTCGTCGTCTCCTTCGTCCTCTTCGCGGGCGGCGCGGCCTGGCTGTACCGGAAGGACACGCTGAAGGCGTGAGCACGATGACGGAAGACAGCAAGGCGCCCACCACGAAGCACGTACCCGTGGGCTGGCCGCCCCGCAACCGGCGCGAGATGACGGTCAAGGTGCTGTGGATAGGCGTCTGGCTGGTCTTCCTCAAGTCGCCGATCGAGGACCTCGTCGGCGGCGCCCACGGCACCCTGGCCACCGCCGCGGGGACGGCCGGCCTCGCCGCCTTCGTCGGCAGCTACCTGGCGCTGGTCTTCCGCAACATGGGCCGGCCCTTCACGCCGAGGTTCGTGATCAGCCTGCTCACGGTCCTCGGCGTCCTGGCACCCCTGCTGTCCTACACCCTCGGCGGCGCCTGGCTCGGCCTGTTCGTCTATCTCTCGGTGGCCTGCGGGGCGACGCTGCCGCCCCGGGCGGCCTACTGGGCCATCCCGGGCTGCGCTCTCGTGCTGTACCTGGTCGGGTTGCACTCCGACATCCGCACGGCGCGTGACCTCCTCCTGCTCAACCTGCTCATCGGCTTCGCGATGACCGGCGTGGGCCACCTGGTGCGCACCACGATCGAGCTGCGCCGGGCCCGGGCCACCGTCGCCCAGCTCGCCGCCAACGAGGAGCGGCTGCGGCTCGCCCGTGACCTGCACGACCTGCTCGGCCACTCGCTGTCCCTGATCACGCTCAAGAGCGAGCTGGCCGGCCGGATGCTGCCCGACCACCCCGACAAGGCGGCCCGGCAGGTCGCCGACATCGAACAGGTCAGCCGGCAGGCCCTGGTCGACGTCCGGGAGGCCGTCACCGGCTACCGCCGCCCCCGCCTCGCCGCCGAGCTCGCCGGCGCCCAGGTCGCGCTGACCGCCGCCGGGGTGCTGGCCGAGGTCCCCGCCGACCCCGACCTCACCGGCATCGCCGAGGAGGCCGAGTCCACCCTCGCCTGGACGCTGCGCGAGGCGGTCACGAACGTGGTCCGGCACAGCGGCGCCGACCGCTGCCTGGTACAGCTCCTGCGCCGCCAGACCCTGGACGGCCCGGTCCTCGAACTCACCGTCGAGGACAACGGATCCGGCGGTTCCGGCAAGGGCCCGGGCAACGGCCTGACCGGCCTGACCGAACGGCTGGAGAAGGTGGGCGGCGCCCTGGAGGCGGGCCGGATCAGGCACGGCTTCCGGTTGCTCGCCCGGGTCCCCGCGCCCCCCGTGGTGGCCGTAGTATCCGGGGCATGACGAGCGTGATCAAGGTCCTCCTGGCCGAGGACCAGTCGATGGTGCGCGAGGCACTGGCCGCGCTGCTCGGCCTGGAGGACGACATCGAGGTCGTCGCCCAGGTCGCCCGCGGCGACGAGGTGCTGGCGGCCGTCGGCGCGCACGGCGTCGACGTGGCGCTGCTCGACATCGAGATGCCCGGCTGCACCGGCATCGAGGCCGCCGCCCAGGTGCACCGCAGGTACCCGGCGGTCAAGCTCGTCGTCCTCACCACCTTCGGCCGTCCCGGCTACCTGCGCAGCGCCATGGAGGCGGGCGCCGACGCCTTCCTGGTCAAGGACGCGCCGGCCGCCCAACTCGCCGCCGCCGTGCGCAAGGTGCTGGCCGGGGAGCGGGTCATCGACCCCACGCTGGCCGCCGCCGCGCTGGCCGAGGGCGCCAACCCGCTCACCGACCGCGAGCGCGAGGTGCTGCGCGCCGCGGCCGACGGCTCCACCAACGCCGAACTCGCCGCCGCCCTGCACCTGTCCCAGGGCACGGTCCGCAACTACCTCTCCACGGCCATACAGAAGCTGGCCGTGCGCAACCGGGCCGAGGCGGTGCGCACGGCCCGCGAGAAGGGCTGGCTGTAGGCCGGACACGCCCCAGGGCCCTGGCGCGCAGACGGCCCCCTGCCGTGCCGCACCGGGCCCCAGGGCTCAGTTGAGCATCGCCCGGGCCGTCTCGGCCTGCTGCCGCACCCGCAGGGCGGCCGGTTCGTCGACCACCTCGATCAGGTGCGCGTAGGCGTCAAGCTCCGCCGCACCCGCCACGAACTCACCGCGTTGCACCAGCAGTTGCCCACGCTCGTAGCGCAGCCGGGCCGGGTGCGAGGGCAGCAGCAGGCTCAGCTCGACCGCCCGCAGCGCGACGTCCGAGCGCTCGGGCCGGGCCGCGGCCCACGCCCGGATGTTGTTCAGGATCCGCTGGACGACCTCCAGCGGCTCCGCGGGCACCAGCATGGACGGCTCGAGCGGCGCCCCGGTGGCGCCCGCCACCAGCAGCTCGGCGTCCGTTCCGGCCAGCACCCGGCCGCCGTCGAACGGATCGACCAGCACCTGGTCGCGCTCCGGCCCGAACCCGACCACGAAGTGCCCGGGCAGCGCCACCCCGTACACCGGCGCCCCGGCCCGCCGGGCGGCCTCCAGCCACACCACCGACAGCAGGATCGGCAGCCCGCGCCGCCGCCGCAGCACCTCGTGCAGCAGCGAGGACTCCAGCCGCTGGTAGTCGGCCGGGGTCCCGTGGAACCCCAGGCGCTCGCCCAGCAGCCCGCACACCGCCTCCGCCCACGCCCGCGGGCCGCCGGGCCGGAACGGCAGCCGCCCGGCGAGCCCGTCGAGCTCGACCTGGGCCGCGTCGATGCCGGCCTCGTCCAGCGAGCCGTCCGCCTCGGCGCCGATCAGCAGGCACAGCGCCGACAGGTCGGGCCGCTCCGACCGGGCCTCCTCCCCGAACCGCCGCCGCAGCTCGGCGGACCGCTCCGGCGGGGGCGGGTAGGGAGGTGGGAGACGAGGGTGCCGCATGTCTGGCCTATGCCCTTCCACGGGGGTTCCTACGACCGCGCGGGACCGGACGCGTCCGGTTCCCGGTAGTGGTGGTAGGCGTGGTGCGGGGCCATGCCGAGGGACGCGTACAGGGAGCGCGCGCCCTCGTTGTCGTCCTCCACCTGCAGCCAGGCCGCCGAGGCGCCCTCCTCGAGGGCCCGGCCGGCCAGCGCGGCCATCACCTCGGTGGCCAGGCCCCGCCGGCGCCGGGCGGGATCGACCTCGACGGCCGCGAACCCGGCCCACCGCCCGTCCACGACGCACCGCCCGATGGCCGCCACCGGCGCGTCCGGGCCGTCCCCGGGCACGGTCGCGAACCACACCGAGGGCCCGCTGCCGAGCACGCGCAGGGCCACCTCGCCCACGGGCCTGCGCTGATACCGGGCGAGCCACGCCTCGTCGGCCGTCCGGGACAGCACCACCCCGGTGCCCTCCGCCCGGTCCGCGAGCGGCGCCAGCGCCCCGATCCACAGCTCGGCGCTCACCTCCCGGACCCAGCCGCGCCGCTCCAGTTCGGCGCACAGCAGCTCCTGGGTGCCCTCGGCGCCCGTCGCCGTCTGGACGTAGGCGGGCAGGCCGCGTTCGCCGTACCAGCGCCGTACGGCCGCCAGCGCCTCGTCCAGCGGCAGCCCGGGGTCACCGAGCGGCAGCACGCTGTTGGCCCGCCGGGTGAAGCCCGTACGGCGCCCGGCGGCCCCGGCCGGGCGCGGCTCGGCCGCCGCCCGCAGCTCCCACTCGCCGAGCCGCTCGCTCTCCACCGGCCGCCAGGCGCGCGCGGCGGCGCGCGCGAGTTCCGGATAGGTGGCCGCCGGGCCCCTGCGGCGCGCCGGGGCGGCCGGTACGACCTTGCCCGCTACCAGCGCCGTCTCCGGAATCCGGACACTTCTGCCGTCCCGCTGTGTGATCATGAGCACGCCTGCGTCCCATGATGTGAGAACACCCACCGTGTCGGTGAACTTCTCCTGCGTCGCCCCAGGTTCGCTCAAGCGCCGCACGGAGACCCGTTTGCCCACGTCAGCAGCGGTGATACGGACCTCGAGGCGTCCTTGCGCCGAGATTTCCACTGGTCAGTTCACCCCTCCTGTTCGGATCATGCCCCGGAACGGAGATACTAGGGGCGGGCATCGACGACGCCGCGCTCCCGCGCGCCAGGCGGCGGAGCCTACGGAGGCCCGCCAGCGCCCTATCGAGGAGGAACGACAGCGTGACCTACGTCATCGCGCAGCCTTGTGTCGACGTGAAGGACAAGGCGTGCATCGAGGAGTGCCCGGTCGACTGCATCTACGAGGGCCAGCGGTCCTTGTACATCCACCCGGACGAATGCGTCGACTGTGGTGCCTGTGAGCCGGTCTGCCCGGTCGAGGCGATCTTCTACGAGGACGACACTCCGGAGGAGTGGAAGGACTACTACAAGGCGAACGTCGAGTTCTTCGACGAGCTGGGCTCGCCCGGCGGCGCCAGCAAGCTGGGCCTGATCGAGCGCGACCACCCCGTCATCGCCGCGCTCCCGCCGCAGGGCGAGTGACCTTCCGGACGCCCTAGCGGCCCGCACCAGCGCCGCCCCGGTCCCGTACGGCCGATCGCCCCGATCAGCGCCGTACGGGACCGAGGCGTTTGCCGTACCGACGAAAGAGAGCCAGATTCCGTGTCCGCAGTCTCCGACCGTCTCCCCACCTTCCCCTGGGACAAGCTGGAGCCGTACAAGAAGACGGCCGCGGCCCACCCGGACGGAATCGTCGACCTGTCCGTCGGCACCCCGGTCGACCCGGTCCCCGAACTGATCCAGAAGGCCCTGGTCGACGCGGCCGACTCGCCGGGCTACCCCACGGTCTGGGGCACCCCCGCGCTGCGCGACGCGATCACCGGCTGGCTGGAGCGCCGCCTCGGCGCCCGCGGGGTCACCCACCGCCACGTCCTGCCGGTCGTCGGCTCCAAGGAACTGGTCGCCTGGCTGCCGACCCAGCTCGGTCTCGGCCCCGGCGACCGGGTGGCCTACCCGCGCCTGGCCTACCCGACCTACGAGGTCGGCGCCCGCCTGGCCCGCGCGGAGTACGAGGCGTACGACGACCCGCGCGAGCTGGACCCGGCGGGTCTGAAGCTCCTGTGGCTGAACTCCCCGTCCAACCCGACCGGGCGGGTCCTGTCCCAGGCGGAGCTGACCGGGATCGTCGCCTGGGCCCGCGCCCACGGCGTGCTGCTCGTCTCCGACGAGTGCTACATCGAGCTGGGCTGGGAGGCCGAGCCGGTCTCGGTCCTGCACCCCGAGGTCAACGGCGGCTCCTACGACGGCATCGTCGCCGTCCACTCCCTGTCCAAGCGGTCCAACCTGGCCGGCTACCGTGCCGCCTTCCTGGCCGGCGACCCGGCCGTCCTCGGTCCGCTGCTGGAGATCCGCAAGCACGGCGGCATGATGACCTCGGCGCCGACCCAGGCGGCCGTGGTGGCGGCCCTCGGTGACGACGAGCACGTGCACGTCCAGCGCGCGCGTTACGCGGCCCGCCGCACGGCCCTGCGGGAGGCGCTCCTCGGGCACGGCTTCCGTATCGAGCACAGCGAGGCCAGCCTCTACCTCTGGGCCACCCGCGGCGAGTCCTGCTGGGAGACCGTGGCCCACCTGGCCGGCCTCGGCATCCTGGTGGCGCCGGGCGACTTCTACGGGGAGGCCGGGGAGACGTTCGTGCGCGTGGCGCTGACCGCGACGGACGAGCGCGTCGCCGCGGCGGTGGCCCGCCTGACGGCCTGACGGCCTGACCGCGCCGCCCCGTGGGGCGCCCGCGCACGCGAAAGGGGTCCAGGGAGCTCCCTGGACCCCTTTCGCGTGTCCGGACGTCAGCCGCCCAGCGGCAGGCCCTTCGTCGGCAGCGAGGAGGTCGGCAGTGACGAGGTGGGCAGCCCGCCCTTGGTCAGGGAGTCCGTCGGCAGCCCGCCCTTGGTCGCGCCGGCCGCGGTGTCCCCGAGGACGCCTCCGGCGGCCCCGGCCGCGTCCCCCGCGGCCTTCTGCGCCACGGGCGTCGCCTTCTTCACGGCACCGCCGCCGGTCTTCCCGGCGGCCGGCACCGCCTGCGCGACCGCCTTGCCGCCCGCGTTGCCCGCGAGGCCGGTGACGTGCTGCGCCGCACCGTCGACGGTGGTGCCGACCTGCGCCCCGTCCAGGGCGGTCAGACCGCCCAGGTTCGGGGTGGCCGCCGGCAGGTTGGTGGCCGCGCCGGCAGAGCCGGCCGCACCGACCCCGGCGGCCGCTCCCGCTGCGACGAGCAGCGCGGCACGGGCGATCCGGCGGGTCAGGGGGAGGGACATGATGCTCCATTCGACGGGGGAGAACGCTGTGGTCGTCCGAGCTCGGACGCCGTGACTACCGCTCGAGACCGACGAAGGTTGCGGACACGGAAGGTAAAGAATGGATAACGCATCGCATTATCGTTTGTGGATAAAAACGGGCAAAGGGCGTCCGTGTGTGCCCGTGCAGAATCCTTCCCGCCCTGAAATCCCAAGGGCCGGTGGAAAACCGGCGTGGTTCCCCCGGGCGCGGCCGCTCCCCGGCGCCGCGCAACCCGGCCGGGTGAGGCGCCGTACTACTGTCCGGTGACGATCCGGACCGCCCCCGAGGACTGCTCCGCGCCCCCGGTGCCCTGCGCGCGTGGGGTGTGCCACTGGCCGCCGCCGCTGCCCGCGGTCCACTCCCGGCCCGCGTACGACACCCGCTCGATGTGCAGCGCCGAGGAGTTCGCGACGGCCCAGTGCGCCAGCTGCCAGCCCCGCTGCCGCTCACCGCGCCCGGTCGCGTCCGTCCGCGCCCCGTCGGGCACCGGCACCGTCACCGTCCGCCCGTGCGCGGTCGCGGTGACGCTCGGCGAAGGCGACGGCGACGGCACCGCCGTACCGCCCACCTCCGCGCCGGTCTCCTGCAGCGCGTCCCGCCCGAAGTCCCGGACCAGCGCCGCGCGCACGGCGTCGGGACCGGTCGCCTCGACGCCGGTTCCCGGACGCCCGTCGCAGGTCAGCGTGGCCGCCGCGGTTCCGGTCAGGGCCGCGGCCAGCAGCTCGGCGTCCGGCTCGTGCTTGGCGTACGCCTCCGGGTAGCCGCTGCGCTGCACCCGCTGCGCCGCGACCGTCAGCGGCAGACTGCCGTAGTCCGGCACCCGGGCCAGGTGCGCGTAGAAGATGCCCGCCGCGTACGCCGGGTCCATGATCTGCCGCTCGGTGCCCCAGCCCTGCGAGGGCCGCTGCTGGAACAGACCGAGGGAATCCCGGTCGCCGTGGTCGATGTTGCGCAGCCCCGACTCCTGGATGGCGGTCGCCAGCGCGATGGCCACGGCCCGCTGCGGCATGTTCCGCCCGGTGCCGACGGCGGCGATCGTCGCCGCGTTCACCGCCTGCTCCGGCGTGAACTCGTAGGACGCGCCGCCCTCACCGGCGGACACCACCTTGCAGCCGCGGGCTCCGCCGCCCCCGGTGACGTACTGCACCACGAGGTAGGCGGCGACACCGCACAGGACCAGCAGGGCCGCGCCGAGACGCAGGAGGCGGCCGCGACGCTTGGGGCGAATGGGGGACGGCTCTGACACGCGTACAAGGTAGCGGAGCCCCTCCCTCCCCAGGAGCCGGGGCGGGCGAACCGCGGCGCACCGGGGCCCCCGCACGGGCACGTTAGGGTCGGCGGCATGGCCGACACCTTGCTCGATCTCTCGCTGGACGCCGCGGCACTCACCGCGCGACTCGTGGACTTCCCCTCGGAGAGCGGTACCGAGAAGCCTCTCGCGGACGCGATCGAGGCCGCCCTGCGCGCCCTGCCGCACCTGACGGTGGACCGCCACGGCAACAACGTGATCGCCCGGACCGACCTCGGCCGGGCCGAGCGGGTGATCCTGGCCGGCCACATCGACACCGTCCCGATCGCGGACAACGTGCCGTCCCGGCTCGACGAGGACGGCGTGCTGTGGGGCTGCGGCACCTGCGACATGAAGTCCGGGGTGGCGGTCCAGCTGCGCATCGCGGCCACCGTCCCCGCCCCCAACCGCGACCTGACCTTCGTGTTCTACGACAACGAGGAGGTCGCCGCCGAGCTGAACGGCCTCAGGCACGTGGCCGAGGCCCACCCGGAGTGGCTGCGCGGCGACTTCGCCGTCCTGCTGGAGCCGTCCGACGGCCAGGTCGAGGGCGGCTGCCAGGGCACCCTGCGGATGCTGCTGAGGACCGAGGGCGAGCGGGCCCACTCGGCGCGCGGCTGGATGGGCTCCAACGCCATCCACGCGGCCGCCCCGATCCTGGCCCGGCTCGCCTCCTACGAGCCCCGGTGGCCGGTCATCGACGGCCTGGAGTACCGCGAGGGCCTGAACGCCGTGCGCGTCTCCGGCGGAGTGGCGGGCAACGTCATCCCGGACGAGTGCGTGGTGACGGTGAACTTCCGCTACGCCCCCGACCGCACCGAGGAGGAGGCGATCGCCCACGTCCGCGAGGTGTTCGCGGACTGCGGGGTGGCGGAGTTCGTGATCGACGACCACAGCCCCGGCGCGCTGCCCGGCCTCTCGCACCCGGCCGCCGCGGCCTTCATCGAGGCGGTGGGCGGCACCCCGCAGCCCAAGTACGGCTGGACGGACGTCTCCCGCTTCTCCGCGCTCGGCGTGCCCGCCGTCAACTACGGCCCCGGCAACCCGCACCTGGCGCACAAGCGGGACGAGCGGGTGGAGGTGGCGAAGATCCTCGCGGGCGAGGAGCGGCTGCGCCGGTGGCTCACCGCGTAACGGGCCGCCGGACGCCGCTGCGCGCCGGACATGCTCACGTCCCCCCTCCGTAACCCGCGTGGATCTAGTCTGAGATCGAACTACCCGCAAGCGGAGGGAGCGCACATGGCGACCGGTAACCCCGAGGGGAAGAAGCAGCCGCCGGACGAGCAGCGGCTCGGACCGGTCCTCCGACGGCGTGGACAGGTCACGGCCAGCACGACGGACCAGCGGCTGCTCGACGAGCGCGCCCCCACGGACTGGGTGCACACCGACCCCTGGCGGGTGCTGCGGATCCAGTCGGAGTTCATCGAGGGCTTCGGCACGCTGGCCGAACTCCCGCCCGCCATCAGCGTGTTCGGTTCCGCCCGCACCCCGGTGGACTCGCCGGAGTACGACGCCGGTGTACGCCTGGGCCGCGGTCTGGTGGAGGCCGGCTGGGCCGTGATCACCGGCGGCGGCCCCGGCGCCATGGAGGCGGCCAACAAGGGCGCCTGCGAGGCGGGCGGCACCTCGGTGGGCCTCGGCATCGAACTGCCCTTCGAGCAGGGGCTGAACCCGTACGTCGACATCGGGCTGAACTTCCGCTACTTCTTCGTCCGCAAGATGATGTTCGTGAAGTACGCGCAGGGCTTCGTGGTGCTGCCGGGCGGCCTCGGCACCCTGGACGAGCTCTTCGAGGCCCTCACCCTGGTCCAGACCCAGAAGGTCACCCGCTTCCCCATCGTCCTCTTCGGCAGCGAGTACTGGGGCGGCCTGGTGGACTGGCTGAAGCGGACCGTGGTGGCCCAGGGCAAGGCCGCCGAGAAGGACCTGCTGCTCTTCCACGTCACCGACGACGTGCAGGAAGCGGTCGCCCTGGTGTCGAAGGAGGCGGGCCGCTAGCGGCCCCGGCGGGCTAGGCCACGCCGCGCCGGGCCACCGCCGGAGGGCGGTGCCCGGCGATCGACGCCACCATCTCCAGCACCTGCCGGGTCTCGGCGACCTCGTGCACCCGGTAGACCTGGGCGCCGAGCCACGCCGACACCGCCGTCGTGGCCAGCGTCCCGATCAGCCGCTCCTTGACCGGCCGGTCCAGCGTCTCGCCCACGAAGTCCTTGTTCGACAGCGACACCAGCACCGGCCACCCGGTGGCCACCATCTCCTCCAGCCGCCGCGTCGCCTCCAGACTGTGCCGGGTGTTCTTGCCGAAGTCGTGCCCCGGGTCGATCAGCACCGACTCCCGGGGCACGCCCAGCGCCACCGCGCGCTCCGCCAGGCCCACGGTCACCTCCAGGATGTCCGCCATGACGTCGTCGTAGGTCACCCGGTGCGGCCGGGTCCGCGGCTCGGCACCGCCCGCGTGCGTGCACACCAGCCCCACCCCGTGGCGCGCCGCGACCTCCGCCAGCCCCGGATCCACCCCGCCCCACGCGTCGTTGAGCAGGTCCGCGCCCGCCTCGCAGACCGCCTCGCCGACCTCGGCCCGCCAGGTGTCCACGCTGATGATCACGTCCGGGAAGCGGCGCCGTACCTCCGCGACGAAGCCGACGGTGCGTCGTACCTCCTCCTCGGCCGTGACCTCCTCGCCCGGCCCGGCCTTCACCCCGCCGATGTCGACGATCGCGGCGCCCTCGGTCACCGCCCGTTCCACCCGTGCCAGCGCCGGCTCGTCGCGGAACGTGGCCCCCTGGTCGTAGAAGGAGTCCGGGGTCCGGTTCACGATCGCCATGATCACCGGCTCGTGCGGCCCGAATTCCCGCTTGCCCAGCCTGAGCATCCCCTGTGACCTCTCCCGTGACTTGCCGCAGTACCGCCGCCTGCGACCCTAACCGTCGGACTCGCATGGCACGATCGGACCCAGACGGAATCGGCGCCCGGCACGGCGTCCGGCACATCGAGCGTGGGGACTCCAACGATGGTCATGTTCTTGTTCCTGGTCGTCGCCCTCGCCGTGGTGGTGGCCGCGGTGACACTCGCCGTGGTGGGCGGCGGCGAGAGCGCGCCGCTGCCCGAAGCGGCCCCCGAGCGGCTCCAGGACCCGCTGCCCCCCGACCGCCCCGTCAGCGGGGCCGACGTGGAGACCCTGCGCTTCCCGGTCGCCCCGCGCGGCTACCGCATGGCCGACGTCGACGACGCCCTCGGCCGCCTCGCCGCCGAACTCACCGAGCGGGACGCCCGGATCTCCGACCTGGAGTCCGCACTGGCCGGCGCCCGCGCGGCCGCGCACCCCCGGCTGGACAAGCCGGGCCCGGAGGCCGGGCGATGAGCGCCGCGCTCGCCGGGCCGGACGGCGCGCTGCGCTGCCCCTGGGCCCTGTCCACCGAGGACTACGTGTCCTACCACGACGAGGAGTGGGGCCGCCCGGTCCACGGCGACGACGCCCTCTTCGAACGGCTCAGCCTGGAGGCGTTCCAGTCGGGCCTGTCCTGGATCACGATCCTGCGCCGCCGCCCGGGCTTCCGCACCGCCTTCGCCGGCTTCCACATCGAGAAGGTCGCCGCCTTCACGGACGAGGACCGTGAGCGGCTGCTGGCCGACGCCGGCATCATCCGCAACCGCGCCAAGATCGACGCCACGCTCGCCAACGCGCGCGTGCTCGCCGACTGGGCCGAGGGCGACCTGGACGACCTCGTCTGGTCGCACGCCCCCGACCCGGCGGCCCGGCCGGCACCGAAGACCCTCGCCGACGTCCCCGCGGTCACCCCGGAGTCCACCGCCCTGTCCAAGGCGCTCAAGAAGCGGGGCCTGAGGTTCGTCGGCCCGACGACGGCCTACGCGCTGATGCAGGCGTGCGGCCTGGTCGACGACCACCTGGAGACCTGCGTGAGCCGGGGCCGCCCGTCCGCCGGCTAGGCCGGACACGACCTGGGCCGTGTCCGGCCCGGCCGGGGCTCAGCGGCCGAGGTACTTCGGCTTCTCCTTGTTCACGAACGCCTGCACCGCGATCGCGTGGTCCTCGGACTGCCCGGCCCGGGTCTGGAGCTCGTCCTCCTTCTCCAGGGTCTCGGCCAGGGAGTGCGTCAGGCCGTAGGCCATCGCCTCCTTGATCGCCGCGTAGGCCACCGTCGGGCCCTCGGCCAGTGCCCGCGCCACCTTCTCGGCCTCGGCGCGCAGGTCGGCGGAGGGCACCAGCCTGTTGGCGATGCCCAGCTCCAAGGCGTCCTGGGCGCTGATGCTGCGCGGGAAGAGCAGCAGGTCGGCGGCGCGGCCCGGGCCGATCACCCGGGGCAGCGTCCAGGAGATCCCGGAGTCGGCCGTCAGCGCGACGCCCGCGAAGGAGGTGTTGAAGGCCGCCGTCTGAGCCACCACCCGGTAGTCCGCGGCGAGCGCGAAGCCGAAGCCCGCACCGGCCGCCACCCCGTTCACCGCGGCGACGACCGGCTTGGGCGCCCCGGCCAGCGCCTTCACGATCGGGTTGTAGTGCTCCTTGACCGTGCTCATCGTCTGCCGGGACCCCGTCTCACGGTCCGACACCAGAAGCCCGATGTGCTCCTTGAGGTCCTGGCCCACGCAGAACGCCCGGTCCCCGGCCGCGGTCAGCAGGATCGCCCGTACGGCCGTGTCCGCCGCCGCGGATTCCGCCGCCTCCCGCAGGGCGACCTTGGTCGCGATGTTCAGCGCGTTCATCGCCTCGGGGCGGTTCAGCGTGATCGTCGCGAGCCCGTCGCTCACCTCGTAGAGCACGGTGTCGGCCATGGCGCATCCCCTCGTGTCGCAACTGGTGACGTACCGCCCGGTACGCCGCTGTCCGAAGGACAGCATGGCGGACAACCCCGGCCGGTGACCGGACCGGACGTGTGACCTGCGTCAAAGAAATCCGGAGCGGATCCGGGCCGCTGGGGTTCGCGAGGGGGCGCAGTATCGCAGTCACATCCCCGAATTGGGTGGTTTTGCTCGCGCGCGTTGCCCAAGCGATGCCGACCGATGTTGGTCATCGGGTCCTGAGATGCGGGATAATGGCTTGGAAGCAATGTGTTCGATGCCGGTGACGCGTGTCCGCCACGGACTGCGGGTGCCCTCCCGGGGCCGTCGGCAGACGATGAGCCTGGTTTCAGGAAGGGGAACGAGCATGGCGGCCATGAAGCCGCGGACGGGTGATGGCCCGCTCGAGGTGACCAAGGAGGGGCGGGGCATTGTCATGCGCGTTCCGCTCGAAGGCGGCGGTCGACTCGTCGTCGAGCTGACCCCTGACGAGGCCGAGGCGCTCGGCGACGCCCTCAAGAAGGTCGTCGTCTGACGAGCCGGCGCTCCTGACTTTCCGGCTGCCCCGGCATCGTGAACGGTGCCGGGGCGGTTGCGTACCGGGGCCCCGGCGCCTGCGCCCGGACGCTCACCGCTTGACGGCGCACAGCAGGCCGTCGCCCACCGGCAGCAGCGAGGTCACCAGCTCCTGGCTCTCCCGCACCGTGCGCAGCAGCTCGCGCAGCCGCAGCACCTCCGTGGGCTGCGGTCCCGAGTCGACCGTACGGCCGCTGGCGAAGATCCCCTCGAACACCACAAGCCCGCCCGGCCGCAGCAGGCGCAACGATTCAGCGAGATAGTCCGAGTACTCCAGCCGGTCCGCGTCGCAGAAGACGAGGTCGTAGCCGGCGTCCGCGAGCCGGGGCAGCACGTCGAGGGCGCCGCCGGGGATGAAACGGGCCCGGTTGCTGGCGAAGCCGCAGGCACGGAACGCCTGCCGGGCGAACTGCTGGTGCTCCGGCTCCTGGTCGACCGTGGTGAGCACCCCGTCCGGGCGCATGCCGTGCAGCAGATGGATCCCGGACACCCCGCAGCCCGTGCCGATCTCCGCGACCGCCTTGGCGTCCACGGAGGCGGCGAGCAGACGCAGCGCGGCGCCCGTGCCGGGCGACACCGAGCGCAGCCCTGCCTCGCGGGCCCGCTCACGGGCCCAGCGCAGTGCCTCGTCCTCGGCGACAAAGGCGTCGGCGAACGCCCAGCTCGTCTGCCGGTTGGCGGTAATGACCCTCTCCTGTCCCCGTGGTTGCCTCGGCGTGACTGTATCCGTTGCCGTCGGGAACCCGCAGATGGGACCGGGCGTTTAAAGGGTGGGGGCGTGAGCCCGGAACGCGACGGGGGGCAAGAGGTGGACGATGGCGCCGAGCACATGCTGACGCAGCCGTATCAGCGCGTATCAAATTCTCGTAAAACCGCTTATCCGGAGCTAACGGGCGAGGTGGCTATGGTAGGGGCTCCACTGGACACCACCAGAGCCGACAGGGGAGGTGCGGCTACGCCTGGGGACCGGGGTGGAGTGCTGCGGCGCTTCCTCGGGTCGGCGGGCAGGCCGAAATCCGTGACCGACACCGCTGCTGACCACAGCCACGCCGCCGGCGCCGCCGCGGCCGACGCCCAGACCGCGACCTTCTCCACCGACGCGGACGGGCAGGCTTGGACTCCGCCCACGTGGGAGGAGATCGTCAGCACGCACAGCGGCCGGGTGTACCGGCTGGCCTACCGCCTCACCGGCAACCAGCACGACGCCGAGGACCTCACCCAGGAGGTCTTCGTCCGCGTCTTCCGTTCCCTGTCGACGTACTCGCCGGGCACGTTCGAGGGCTGGCTGCACCGCATCACCACCAACCTCTTCCTCGACATGGTCCGGCGCAAGCAGCGCATCCGCTTCGACGCCCTCGGCGAGGACGCGGCCGAGCGCCTGCCCAGTCGCGAGCCCACCCCGCAGCAGGTGTTCAACGACGCCCACTTCGACGCCGACGTCCAGCAGGCCCTCGACACCCTGGCGCCCGAGTTCCGCGCCGCCGTCGTCCTGTGCGACATCGAAGGACTGTCGTACGAGGAGATCGCCGCCACGCTCGGCGTGAAGCTCGGCACGGTCCGCTCCCGCATCCACCGCGGCCGCTCGCAGCTCCGCAAGGCCCTCGCCCACCGTTCCCCGGACGCGCGCAAGACCGAGCGGCGGTCGTTCGTGGCCCGTGTCCCCGCTCTGGGGGGAGGGGGCGCGAGCGCGTGAACGGATCCCGACCCAAACCCTCGCATCTCGCGGAGCAGCACCTGGGAGACCGGCTCTCCGCCCTGGTGGACGGGGAACTCGGCCACGAGTCGCGCGACCGGGTCCTGGCCCACCTCGCCACCTGCGCCCGCTGCAAGGCGGAGGCGGACGCCCAGCGCCGCCTGAAGAACGTGTTCGCCGAGGCGGCCCCACCGTCGCCCTCCGAGAGCTTCCTGGCCCGGCTCCAGGGCCTTCCCGGGGGAGGTGACCTGGACGGCGGCGGCACGCCGGCGCCCGGGGGCGGACTCCTCGGACGGGAACCCGACGCGGGGGTCTTCGGCCTGAGCCGTGGCGAGCGCTTCGCGTTCGGCTACGTGCCCGCCGTGCCCGCGCATCCCCGCGCCCCCGAGGAGCGCGGCTTCCGCGTCCACCCCGTCGGCCGCCCCGACGCCGACCGCTCCGCCTCGCGCGGACTGCGGTTCGCGTTCGCCGCCGCCGGCGCGGTGTCCCTGGCCGCCCTCGCCCTCGGCGGTGTCACCACCGCCTTCCCCGGCGACACGGCCGTCGACGCCCGCGGCGGCGCGGGCACGGGCAACGTGATCCCCGCGCGTTCGGCGGGCACCGGAGCGGGCGCGGCGACGCCCGAGTCCCAGCGCCGCCGCTCGGTGGGGCCGCTGCTCCAGGGCAGCAGCCTGCTCGGCCAGACCCCCGTGGCGCCGACCTCCATGTCGGCGCCGCTGCTCCCCGGAGTGCCGACCCCGGCCGCCGGGCAGCTCCAGGACACCGTGCGCGGCCTGACCACCCCGGTGATGGCCGGCGCGGCCGCGGTCTCCCCGCTGATACGCCCGCTGAGCGAGATCGCCCCGTTCTCCCTGGCGCTGCCCGCACCGCCCCGGGTGTCCGGACCCGGCCTGCTGTCCGCCCCCGTCCCCGACACCGACCCCGCCCCCTCCTCCCCGCCCCCGTCGCCCGAGACGCCCTGACCTGCCACTGCGCCCGGGCCCACGGACCTGGTTGAATCCTGCGAGACCGTGCCCCGGCGCCGACCGGGCACGGAATCGACGTTCCGCGGCCCCCGCCGACACGGCCGGCCGCGGCCGGCCGTGGGGAGAGCATGAACCAGGGGAACCCGACGCCCGGGGAGCACACCGCACCCGAGGGCGACTTCGAGCTGGCCAAGCCCGCGCCCCCCACGCCCGCCCGGGCCACGGCCGCGACCCCACCTGACGAGCCCGCGGCGACCCCGCCCCCGGAACGCCCCACGCCCCTGCACGACCCCGACCCCTACAACACCCCGCCCTACGGCGAACCGGGCCCTTGGGCCCCGGCCCCACCGGTCCAGCACCCGACGGCGCCCACGCCCCCGCCTGCCCCGGGCCAGGGGGCACAACTGATCCCGGGCCGACCGGTCCCGCCGACTGTTCCGCCGCAGGGGGCTTCGCCGGTGACGGCGGGGGTGCCTCAGCCTGCACCGGGGCAGGGTCCACCCGTGGTCCCGGGCCGGCCAGCCGCGCCGACTGTTCCGGGGCAGGGGGCTTCGACGGTGACGGCGGGGGCGAGCCGGTCGGCGGTCGGACCCGCGGCCGCGCCTGCCCCCGGCCAGGGGGCGCAGCCCACGCCGGGCGGCGGGCCGACCGCACCCGCGCCGGTTCCGGCGGCTGCCCGGGTCGCCGAGCAGGCGGCGCCGCCCGCGCCAGGGCACACCGCGGCGCCCGCGCTACCGCCGGCCACCCCTCCCAGCCCCGCGCAGGCCGCTCGGCCCCTCCCGGGTTCCGAGGGGCAAGGAGCTGCCGGGAGCCCCGGCGAAGCGGTTGCCGGAGGGCCCTGGGGGCTTGGTGCCGGTGGTGTGGAGGGCGCGGGCGGGGGCGATCCCTGGCAGGGGTACGACCCGTGGGCCGTGGGTGCGGAAGGACGCGAGCCCTTGGCCCGCGGTCCGCTGCAGCAGACCGGCGCCGGGGTGCTCACACGCCGGCAGCGGGAGAGGCGGGGCAGGCGGCTGCTGCTGGTGTGGACCGCCGTGGTCGCGCTCGTCTCCAGCGGCATCGGCGGGCTCGCCGGCGCCTACGTCGAGCGCGAGGGCGTGGGGGACGTGACGCTGCCGCAGGCCGGGAGCGTGCCCGCCGGACGGGCGCCGGACAGTGTCGCCGGGATCGCGGCCCGGGCCCTGCCCAGCGTCGTCACGCTGCACGTCAGCGGCGCCGACGAGGCGGGCACCGGCACCGGCTTCGTACTCGACGCCCGAGGCCACATCCTCACCAACAACCACGTCGTCCAGCCCGCCTCCTCGGGCGGCGAGATATCCGTGACGTTCAGCGGCGGGGACACCGCAAAGGCGAGGATCGTCGGCCGCGACAGCGGGTACGACCTGGCCGTCGTCCAGGTCAGCGGCGTCCGCGGGCTCACCCCCCTGCCCCTCGGTGACTCCGACGGCGTCCGGGTCGGCGACCCCGTCGTCGCCATCGGCGCGCCCTTCGACCTGGCCAACACGGTCACCTCCGGCATCATCAGCGCCACGGAGCGGCCCATCACGGCAGGCGGCGAGAAGAGCGACGGGAGCGACGTGTCGTACGTCGACGCGCTCCAGACCGACGCCCCCATCAACCCGGGCAACTCCGGCGGCCCCCTGCTCGACTCCCGGGCCCGGGTCATCGGGATCAACTCCGCCATCCGCTCCGCCGGGACCGGCTCCGACTCCGGCAGCGGCCAGGCGGGTTCCATAGGGCTCGGCTTCGCGATACCCGTCAACCAGGCCAGGCGGGTCGCCGAGGAGCTGATCAACAAGGGTCACGCCACCCACCCCGTCATCGGCGTCACCCTCGACATGGGCTGGACCGGTGACGGCGCCCGTGTCGACAGCAGGGCCAGGGACGGCGGCCCGGCCGTCGCCGCCGGCGGCCCCGCCGCCCGGGCCGGCCTCAAGGCAGGCGACGTCATCACCGAGGTGGACGGAGAGCGCGTCCACTCGGGTGAGGAACTGATCGTCAGGATCCGTGCCCACGAACCGGGCGACCGGCTGCGCCTGACGGTCGAACGCGGCGGCGAGCGGGAGGTTTCACTCGTGCTGGGCGCTTCGGAGCAGAACTGACCGAAGTCCGGAAGAGAACTGACAGAAGTCTCACCACGGGACGGTATCGGTCCGACTGTCGAGCCGGGTACCGTTGAGCGACCGAGGACATCGCAATGGGAGCGTCAGGTGTTCAATGACATAGGGCCACTGGAACTGGTGACCATCATCGTGATCGCCGTCCTCGTCTTCGGCCCGGACAAGCTCCCCAAGGTCATCCAGGACGTGACGCGCACGATCCGGAAGATCCGCGAGTTCTCGGAGAGCGCCAAGCACGACATCCGCAGTGAGCTCGGTCCCGAGTTCAAGGACTTCGAGTTCGAGGACCTCAACCCCAAGGCGTTCCTGCGCAAGCAGCTGGACAGCGACGAGCTGGGGCTGAAGGAGATCCGCAACGGCTTCGACCTGAAGAAGGAGATGGCCGAGGTCACGGACGCGGTCAACGGCCGCGACGGCGACGGCCCGTCCTCGTCCTCCCCCTCCTCCGGCGGACGCATCGACATGACCAAGAAGCCCGAGGACCCCGGCCCGGACGACCGGCCGCCCTTCGACGCGGACGCCACCTGACCCACCCGGTACCCGCGCGCGCGACGCGCCCGGCGCCCGGACCGCTTGCGTGACGCGTTTCACATCGCCGGTACGTGACACCCGCCGAGCCTCCCGCGCACCGCGCGTGGGGGCCGCTCTCGCGACCCACGCGCCGGGCGGTTTCCCGCCTGTCGTCAGCGGTGTGGATATGCTGCCGAGTTGTTGTGCGGACCGGACGAGTACGCCCGAAGGGGGGCGGGCCGCCCCGGTCCGACGAGAGCGAGGAGGCGTCCGGGCATATGGAGACGACAAGTCGGGTGGGCGCGCAGTCGCCGGCCGCGGAGGGCGGACACCAGTCCCTCTCCGCCCGGCGTACGGTCGACGCCTACCTGGAGGCGCCCTTCCCCTGGTACGGCCTCGACGAGGCCTTCACGGGGCCGCGCTGGCTGATGCAGGTCGGCACCGCGGCCGACGGGGCCGTGGAGCACGGTTCGATCGGGCACGGTGACGAGCCCTCCGTACGCAACGAGCACGTGGCCGCGTCGGCGGCGGACGAGCCCCGGGAGAAGTTCGCGGTCGTGGTGACCGTCGCCGCGAACCCGTCCCGCAGGAGCGCCGACGGCACGGGCCTGCTGGAGGCGACGTCGGTGTCCTCGGCGGCCTGGCTGGCCGGCGTGGGGCTGCTGTCCTTCACCTGGCCCGGCCAGATGGACCACAGCCTCCGCGACGACTGGCTGGACCAGCAGACGGAGACGGCGTGGGCCCTGGCCGACGACCTGGACGGCCCGGAGTGGTCCAGACTCTCCCTCCCGGTGGACGGCGTGCCCGCCGAGTTCCACTACCGGGAGTCGGAGTTCGGCTGGGTCCTGGCCGGCACCACCGGGGCCGGGGCCCATGTGGGGGCGTACGGGCGGGGGATGAGCGCGTACGGCCTCGGCTTCTCGATGATCAAGGACATCGCCGAGTACGCCTGAGAGAAGGGGGCGCCGTCACCACCGGCGCCCCCCCCGAACCCGCCTTCACGCGGTCACGGCCACCGGGTGGATCACGTCGGAACGACCGCTACCGCGACCGCGGCGGCGACCGTGCGGCGTAGGTTGAGAAGATCAGGACATGGTGGACTCACCCATGCACATCAACGCCCTCATCGTCGACGCCGTGGACCCCGAACGACTGGCCGTGTTCTGGTCCGAGCTGCTCGGCAGGCCGGTGGTGGGCCGAACCGGGCCGTACGTGTGGCTACGGCGCGAGAACGGTCTGGGCCTGGGCTTCCAGCGCTCCGCCGAGCCCAAGTCGGGCAAGAACCGGATGCACTTCGACATCACCTCACCCGATCCGGCCGCCGAGCAGCAGCGGGTCGAGGCGCTCGGCGGCCGCAGGCTCGAGCGGTACGCGGACGGAGGATTCCTGGTGATGGCCGACCCCGAGGGCAACGAGTTCTGCATCATCCCCGAGGGCCCCTTCGAACTCGACGACGAGGGACGCGCGCACTACCTCAGCTGACCGACGTCGCCCGGGACTCCCACGAATCCGAACTGCAGTCGCATGCGTTCGAGATTCTTCCAGGGCGTCCCCCGTCGCGTCCTGTAGCGCCCCCCTGCCTCATGACCAGCGTCACTGTCGCGGCATTGTCGCAGGAGGCGCCGAAGCCGCCCCAGTTCGAACGATGCATCAACCGAAGACGAAGCGACGGCCTTTCAGTCGTAGAAGAAGAGCTCAAGGTCCTCGACGGATCCCGGCCCGGTGAGGAAGCCCTCAGCCTTCGCGATCTCGTCCTCCAGCGGCAGCCCGCCCTTCAGAAGCTGCCGCATCCAGATTTCTCCTTGCTCGCCGACCGCGTAGATGCCGGACAGCAGTTCGGTCATGCCCGCAGGGTGCGGTGGACGGCGCCCGACGACTGGCTGGAGCACCCATCCGCCTGATCGGGCCGCGAGCCGCAGCACCCCGGCCCAGTTCGCGATCCTCCCGATGCGTACGTGCCACGAGTCCTCGGTGAACGGGGCCATCCGTCCGCCGTGGAGAGGGTTCGTGGCGGCGCCGATGTCCTTGATCACTTGCCGTTCCACGGCGTCACGGACCCAGCGCCCTTCCTGCGCCTCTTCGATGGCGGCCTCCCACCACGTCCACCCGCCGTCGAGCCGGTCCGCGAATGCACCCATGCGGACAGGCTTCCATGCGCGATGCCGCAGGCATTCAGGGGGCGCCGATCGGCGGATCGACTCATCAAAGAGACTCGCTCCAGCGGACGTCGGATCTCAGCGAGGGAACTCGCTTGCGGTTCCTCCCGGGCCTGCGGTGATACTCGGCAATGAGCAGAATCGCCGAGGTCATCGTGTTGGCCAGCAACGCACAAGAGATCATGGAACCGCTGACCCGGCGAGACCCCAACCGTAAGTGGTCTGGACAATTCGCTGCTGCCGGGCACGGCTGGGTCGCCGAGTTCGTGCGACGGAGTGGCTGGGTCGGACTGCTGGAAGACCTGGAGTCGCAGCCGTGGCCCTCCCCGCACTCCGTGCAGGTACTGATCCACGACGAGGAGGACGACTGCTTCGGCTTGTGGATGATGCACGACGGCCGACTGGTGGAAGTGCCGCTGCCGCGCACCAGTCGCTACTTCTGGCGAAACCACTACACGGGCGAAGTCGATGCGGACTGCCCCGGAATTCTCATGCGCACGGACAAGTCCGATGCCTCGCCCGAAGGAGACTGAGTGCCGGCCGTCGAACTGTCCTGCCCGAGCAGGCCGCTTTCTCGAAGCCGTGTCCCGACAGGCGGTCCTGCCCGAACGACACCGACCAACGTCAACGGCTCCGCCGCTGGCCAGGGAGCTGACCGGTGACGGAGCCGCAGATCGCAGGCGCGTGGCGTCAGAACTTGTTCTTCGGGGTGATGCCCAGGGACAGGCCCGACAGGCCGCGCTGGCGGCCGCCCAGCTTTCCGGCGATCGCGCGCAGGGCGGAGCCCGCCGGGGAGTCGGGGTCCGTCAGGACCACCGGCTTGCCCTCGTCGCCGCCCTCGCGCAGGCGGACGTCGATCGGGATGTTGCCGAGGACCGGGACCGTCGCGCCCGTGGTGCGGGTGAGCCCGTCGGCGACGAGCTGGCCGCCGCCGGTGCCGAAGACGTCGACCATCTCACCGCAGTGCGGGCAGGGCAGGCCGGACATGTTCTCGACCACGCCGACGATCTTCTGGTGGGTCTGCACGGCGATGGAGCCGGCCCGCTCCGCCACCTCGGCGGCGGCCTGCTGAGGCGTCGTCACGACCAGGATCTCGGCGTTCGGGATCAGCTGGGCGACGGAGATCGCGATGTCACCGGTGCCGGGCGGGAGGTCCAGCAGCAGGACGTCGAGGTCGCCCCAGTAGACGTCGGCGAGGAACTGCTGCAGCGCGCGGTGGAGCATCGGGCCGCGCCAGACCACCGGGGCGTTGCCCGGGGTGAACATGCCGATGGAGATGACCTTCACGCCGTTGGCCGACGGCGGCATGATCATGTTCTCGACCTGGGTGGGGCGGCCGTCCGCGCCCAGCATCCGCGGCACCGAGTGGCCGTAGATGTCGGCGTCGACGACGCCCACCTTCAGACCGTCGGCCGCCATCGCCGCCGCCAGGTTCACCGTCACCGAGGACTTGCCGACGCCGCCCTTGCCGGAGGCGACCGCGTAGACCCGGGTCAGGTTGCCCGGCCTGGCGAAGGGGACCTCGCGCTCGGTCTGGCCGCCGCGCAGGGCGTTCGCCAGCTCCTTGCGCTGCTCGTCGCTCATCACGTCCAGCGTGACGTCCACGCGGGAGACGCCCTCGACCCGGGAGACCGCCTCGGTCACCCGCTGGGTGATCGTCTCGCGCATCGGGCACCCGGAGACGGTCAGGTACACGGTCACCGCGACCGCTCCGTCCGCGCCGATCTCCACCGATTTGACCATCCCCAGTTCGGTGATGGGGCGGTTGATCTCGGGGTCGTTCACCGTCGCCAGTGCCTCGCGCACCGCGTCTTCCGTAGCCATAAGGACGATGGTACGGCGCCGCGAGGGGCCTCCGGGTAGCCCCTCAGCGGTCGTCTGCGTCACGTCCCGGCGACCGTTCCGCCCGCTCTGCCGGGAATACGACGTGACCGTCGTGCCGCCTGCGTTCCTCCAGCTCCTTGACCAGGTCCTGGAGCTCCGAGCGGATCCAGTCGCGGGTGGCCACCTCGCCCAGACCCATGCGCAGCGCGGCGACCTCCCGGGTCAGGTACTCGGTGTCGGCGATGGAGCGTTCGTTCTGCTTGCGGTCCTGCTCCAGGTTGACCCGGTCGCGGTCGTCCTGCCTGTTCTGCGCCAGCAGGATCAGCGGCGCCGCGTAGGACGCCTGGAGCGACAGCATCAGGGTCAGGAAGATGAACGGGTACTGGTCGAAGCGCAGCGCGGCCGGGGCGGAGATGTTCCATACCACCCACAGGATGATCACCACCGTCATCCAGACGATGAAGCGTCCCGTGCCCAGGAAGCGGGCGATCTTCTCCGACAGCCGACCGAAGGCCTCCGGGTCCCACTCGGGCAGGAACCGGTGCCGCGGCGGGCGCGGCTGGTCCAGGCGTGCCCGGGGCCGCGGGGCGGCCGTGGCGCCGGCCGGGTTGCGTTCCCGGGTCCCGGTGTCTCGCTCAGGAGCCATGGGTGGTCGCCCCCTCTCCCTCGTCGAGGTGGAACTCGGTCTCCCGCCAGTCGTCGGGGAGCATGTGGTCGAGCACGTCGTCTACGGTGACCGCGCCGAGCAGCGACCCGGACTCGTCCACCACGGGCGCCGCCACCATGTCGTAGGTGGCGAAGAACCCGGCGATGACGGGCAGCGTGGCGCCGGGGGCCAGGGGCTGCAGGTCGTCGTCCACCAGGGAGCTGACCAGGGTGTAGGGGGGGTCGCGCAGCAGGCGCTGGAAGTGGACGGTGCCCAGGTACTTGCCGGTCGGCGTCTCGTCGGGCGGCCGGCACACGTAGACCTGGGCGGCGAGCGCGGGGGAGAGGTCCTGGTTGCGGACCCGGGCGAGCGCGTCGGCGACGGTGGAGTCCGGGCGCAGCACGATCGGCTCGGTGGTCATCAGACCGCCCGCCGTGTGCTCCTCGTACGACATCAGGCGCCGCATGTCGGCCGCGTCGGCGGGCTGCATCAGGCTCAGCAGCCGCTCCTTGTCCGCCTCGGGCAGTTCGGCGAGCAGGTCGGCCGCGTCGTCCGGGTCCATCGCCTCCAGGACGTCCGCCGCGCGCTCCTCGGCCAGCTTGCCGAGGATCTCGATCTGGTCGTCCTCCGGCAGCTCCTCCAGGACGTCGGCGAGCCGGTCGTCGTCCAGGGCGGCGGCGACCTCGGCGCGCCGCTTGGCGGACAGGTGGTGCAGCACGTTGGCGAGGTCGGCGGGGCGCAGCTGCTCGAAGGTGGCGAGCAGGCTCTCGGCGCCCTGTCCGTGCTCCTCCAGGGAGAAGCCGGTGACCGCCGACCACTCGACGGTCAGCGTCTCGCCCTTGGCCCGCCGGAAGGCGCTGCCCTTCCTGCCCTTGCGGACGAAGACCCGGTCGACCTCCCAGTCGCGGCGGGCCGGAAGCTGCTGCACCGATACGTCGAGGACGGTGACCTCCTCGCCGGTCTCCACCAGTTTCACCCGCCGGTCCAGCAGCTCGCCGAAGGCCAGCCGCTCGGTGGGCCGCTGCTCGAAGCGGCGCACGTTGACCACACCGGTGGTGATGACCTGCCCGGACTCCACGCCGGTGATCCGGGTCATGGGCAGGAAGATGCGGCGCCGGGTGGACAGTTCGACGACCAGCCCGAGGACGCGCGGCGGACGTCGCCCGACGCGCAGCATGACGACCAGGTCGCGTACCCGGCCCACCTGGTCGCCGGCCGGATCGAAGACGGGGACCCCGGCGAGGTGCGAGACGAAGATCCGGGGGGCGCCGGCTGCCATGGCTGTGCTTCCTTTGCTCGCATTGCGTGGGGATTGCTGTTGTGTGCCCGCTCGCGTGCGCTTCAGGCTAGCCCGTACCGATCGGATACGCCCTGGTGGGCGGTCCGGACGGACTGGCTCCGTCGGGCGCGCGGGGCCCCGGTACGCTGCCGTACACCGCTCAGGACCCGTCAGAGAGGCAGCCCCACCTGTGACTGCGATTCCCCAGGGCCGTACCCGCCGGGCCGTGCTGGTCACCGCGACATGCGCGCTGGCCGTCACCGGAGCGATGGTGCTGTCGGGGTGTGGTGGCGACGATCCGGACGCGGGGACCAACGGGGTGGGCAAGCTGCCCGCCGCGCAGATCCAGGCGAAGACCCGCGCGGCGGCGAAGTCGGCGACCGCGGTGCGGCTGTCCGGGACGGTGGTCTCCAGCGGCCGCACGTACAAGCTGGACATGCGGCTGAAGCCCGACGGCGGCACCGGCTCGGTCACGTCACAGGGCTCGACGTTCGGACTGCTGCGGATCGGCGGCAAGCTGTACCTGAAGGCCGACGCGGGCTTCTGGAACCACGCGGACGGCAGCGACGGCGCGGCCGGCAAGCTCGACGGCAAGTACGTCAAGGTGCCGCAGGGGGATCCCGCGTACAAGAAGTTCAGCGGCTTCACGGACAAGGACCTCCTCCTCGACGGTCTGCTCACCCTGCACGGCAAGCTGGCGACGGACGGGCACCACGAGCAGGCGGGTACCAGCACCATTCGCATCACCGGCGACGCCGGTTCGGGCGGCACCCTCGACGTCTCCCTGCACGGCCGGCCCTACCCGCTGCGCCTGGAGCGGGCCGGTTCCGCGGGCACGCTCAGCTTCTTCGACTGGGGCAAGGACTTCGCCGTGACCGAGCCCGCGAAGGGCGAGACGGTGGACTACGGCAAGCAGCTGCCGACGTCGTAGCGGTCCGGCGGTCCCGGCGGCCGGACCATCCCCGGCCGACCGGTCCGCCTTGCGGTGCCCTACTCGGCGCCGGGGCCCCGCTTGGCCTTTCGGCGCCGGGCCAGCAGCCGTGGCAGGGCCGCCGGGACCGGCCGTCGCGTGGTCGCGGGCGAGGGCACCGGCCGCCGCGCCAGATCCCCGGAGGGCAGCGGCTCCGGCGAGCCCGCGGGGGTCAGCCGGAGCACTCTGCACTCCCGGGCCCAGCGCGCGGGCATCTCCTCGCCGTCGGGGGCGTTCAGCCGCTTCCCCTTCAGCTCGGCCACCGCCGCCTCCCATTCCGGCGAGCCGGCGGCCGGCTCGGACACGGTCGCCGGCCAGCTCACCAGCCGGCCGCCCTTGTCCTTGCTGCGCACGGTCACCTCGGCGCGGCCGCCGTCCTCCAGCGCGGGCAGCGGCTGCTCGCCCGGGCCGTCGCCGACCAGGCACACCGCGCCCTCGTGCCACACGTGCCACAGGGCACGCGCCGCCGGGGCCCCGGCGCCCTTGACCCAGATGAGGCCGGACTTCTTGGTGGCCTCCTCGATCAGGGCCCGGTCGAGCAGCTCGCTTGTCATGGGCTCAGCCTATCCAGGCCGCTCACAGCCAGCCGTTGCGCTTCAGCGTGCGGTGGATGCCGAGACACAGCACCACCGTGACGCCCATGATCACCGGGTAGCCGTACTTCCAGTGCAGCTCGGGCATGTACTTGAAGTTCATGCCGTAGACCCCGCACACCATCGTCGGCACGGCGATGATGGCCGCCCAGGCGGTGATCTTGCGCATGTCCTCGTTCTGCGCGACGGACGCCTGCGCGAGGTTGGCCTGGAGGATGGAGTTCAGCAGTTCGTCGAAGCCGAGGACCTGCTCCTGGACGCGGGCGAGGTGGTCGGCCACGTCCCGGAAGTACTTCTGGATGTCCGGGTCGATCAGCCGCATCGGCCGCTCGCTCAGCAGCTGCATGGGCCGCAGCAACGGTGCGACCGCCCGCTTGAACTCCAGTACCTCGCGCTTGAGTTGGTAGATCCGCGCCGAGTCCACACCGCGCGAGACACCGCCCCGGCGGCCCGGCGAGAAGACCTCGGTCTCCACGTCGTCGATGTCGTCCTGGACGGCGTCGGCGACCGCGATGTAGCCGTCCACGACGTGGTCGGCGATGGCGTGCAGCACGGCCGAGGGGCCCTTGGCGAGCAGCTCCGGGTCGTCCTGGAGCCGGTGCCTGAGCGCCCGCAGCGAGCCCTGGCCGCCGTGCCGGACGGTGATGAAGAAGTCCCGCCCGGTGAAGCACATGACCTCACCGGTCTCGACGACCTCGCTGTTGGCGGTGAGCCGGTCGTGCTCGACGTAGTGGATCGTCTTGAAGACGGTGAAGAGGGAGTCGTCGTAGCGCTCCAGCTTGGGGCGCTGGTGGGCCTGGACGGCGTCCTCGACGGCCAGCGGGTGCAGCCCGAACTCGCCCGCGATACCGGCGAATTCCGCCTCGGTCGGCTCGTGCAGGCCGATCCACACGAACCCGCCGTCGCGGCGCACGAGCCGCATCGCCTCCTGCGGGCTCAGCGGCTTGGCGCTCTGTACCCGGGCGCCGTCGCGGTAGACGGCGCAGTCGACGACGGCCGAGGGCGTGGACGGGTCGCGCGTGGTGTCGTACGACGTGCTCGGTTCCTTGCGCAGCGAGACACGGGACGACGGGCGGACCACGGCGCGCAGGTCACGGATCATCGACATGGGCAGGCTCCTTCGCGGGCGGGCAGCGACTGCGCGCGGCGATCGGGTGGAACTACCCGGAATGGGGACGTCCTGCGGGGGGCTCCGGCCCTTCGTACGGGGCAGGATGTTTGGCACGTCCACAAAGCGGGGAGCACCGCACCGTCGCGGTGGCGTGTTTCGCTGCTGATGCAGAACTGATTCAGGTCAGACAGATCAGGCAAAGCGAGACGAAGTGCTCTTCCGAACGACGAAGCGAGCGTGAAGGCGGCAACCTGCCAGGAACTACATCAGCAGCCGGAAGAGCGAGTGGTACTACCAGGTCGACTTCGATCCATGACAGCCCCACCTCCTCCGGCCGGTCCCTCGTAAGGGAGTCTCGTCGGCGTCGGGACTCGATAGCGACGCTTCTGCGTGCTGCCCCGAACCACCGGCTCAGCGTAGCAGCAGCCCCTGGTGTCAAGGCGCCGCTTTGCCCGTAGCTGACGAGTTCTATGCTCACCGCATGGTTGATGTTCTTCCTCTGGTCGAGGCCCGGTTGGTCACCGCGCTGGGCGAGCCGGACGCGCGCGCCGCGGTCACCTTCCTCGGCACGGACCGCATCGAGGTGCTCCGTTTCCACGAGGAGGACCTGGTCCGCTACGCCACCCTCGGCATGTCGGCACAGCCCATGGCGGACCCCACCGCGGTGCTCGCCGACCCGGTGAAGGGCCCCCGCGCCGAGCTGGTGCTGTCGGTCCGCGCGGGCCGGGCGGACACCGACAAGGTGCTGCGCCCGCTCGCGGTGCTCGCCGCCTCCCCGCAGGTGGAGGGTGTGGTGGTGGCCCCCGGCGCGTCCCTGGACGTGGGCGGGCCGCTGTGGCCCGGCGCCCCCTTCACCTCGGTGCTGGTGGGCGAGCCCGGCGGTCTGGTGGCGGACCTGGAGCTCGACGACCCGATGGATCCCGTACGGTTCCTGCCGCTGCTGCCGATGACCCCGAACGAGGCCGCCTGGAAGCGGGTGCACGGTGCCCAGGCGCTCCAGGAGCGCTGGCTCGCAGGCGGCACGGACCTGCGGGATCCCGCCCGCAGGTCCGTGCCGCTGGACACCGCACCCGAGTGAGCAAGGTCACCAAGGCCCGGGAACGAAGGGTCAGTTGGCGAAGACGGTGACGCCGTCCTCGGTGGCGTGGGCCGGCTCGAGCCGCTCGGCCTCGTGGGTGAGCGCCCTGCGCCGTACGACGACCACCAGCGCGCCCAGCACCGCCGTGACGGCCGCGACCACGAACGGGACGTGGATGTCGGTCCACTCCTCGATCTTGGGCGCGAAGTACGGCGCCGCCGCGGCCGCGAACCAGCGGACGAAGTTGTAACCGGCGCTGGCCACCGGGCGCGGCGCGTCCGACACGCCGAGGGCCAGCTCGGTGTAGACGGTGTTGTTCACGCCGATGAAGGCGCCGGACAGGATGGTGCACACGACGGCCGTGGTGTGGTCGCCGTAGCCGAGCACGAGTACGTCGGCCGCGAGCAGTACCAGGGAGCCGCCGAGTACCTTCAGCGAGCCGAACCGTGCCTGCAGCCGCGGGGCCACGATCACCGAGAAGACGGCGAGCAGCACGCCCCAGGCGAAGAACACCGCGCCCGAGCGGTAGGGGGTCATGTTCAGCACGAACGGCGTGAAGGCCAGCACCGTGAAGAACGTGTAGTTGTAGAAGAACGCCGAGACCGCGGCCGAGGCCAGGCCGCCGTGGCCGAGCGCCTTGAGCGGGTCGAGGATCGAGGTCTTCCGCGCGGGCCTCGGCTGCTCCTTCAGGAACGCCGTGATGCACAGGAAGCCCACCGCCATCAGGGTGGCGGTGCCGAAGAACGGGTAGCGCCAGCTGATGTTGCCGAGGACGGCGCCCAGCAGCGGGCCGCAGGCCATGCCGAGGCCGAGCGCGGACTCGTAGAGCAGGATCGCCGCCGCGCTGCCGCCGGCCGCCGCGCCCACGATGACCGCGAGGGCGGTCGAGACGAACAGCGCGTTGCCCAGTCCCCAGCCCGCCCGGAAGCCGACGAGCTGGCCGACGGTGTCCGACGTGCCGGCGAGGGCGGCGAAGACGATGACGAAGGCGAGGCCGGCCAGCAGGGTCCTGCGGCCACCGATGCGGCTGGAGACGAAGCCGGTCAGCAGCATCGCCACCGCCGTGATCAGGAAGTACGAGGTGAAGAGCAGGGACACCTGGCCGGGGGTGGCGTTCAGGCCCTGCGCGATCGACGGCAGGATCGGGTCCACCAGGCCGATGCCCATGAAGGCGACGACGGACGCGCCTGCCGTGGCCCAGACCGCCTTGGGCTGCCGCAGGATGCCGCCGGCTCCCGCGTCGAAGGAGTCCATGTGCTTCTCCCGTCCCGAGTAGATAGTTGGTTTATACACATACTAGGTTAGGGAGGCTAATTAATGCAAGATGCATCTAGTCTTCCCGGGTGGGCCGGGCCACGGGCGTTCCGGCCGGACGGGTGATCGTCCTTGACGCGGGCGTGCCGGGGTAGGACCGTGGGGCCCTATGAGGGGCGAACCCAGTTGCCCGAAGTGTGGTGGCCGGGTCCGGGCTCCCGGCCTATTCGCCGACGCCTGGCAGTGCGACGAGCACGGGGCGGTGTACCCGCTGCAGCCCGTGATCCCGCCCAGTGTCGAGGCGCTCACCGTCGTGGTGCGCCGTACGCAGGTGCCGGTGTGGATGCCCTGGCCGCTGCCGGTCGGATGGCTGTTCACGGGCGTGACCTACGCGGGCGACGACCGCAGCGGCGGCCGCGCCACCGCCGTGGCCTGCTCGGGCCCCGGCCCGCTCGGCGGAGTGGGTGAGCTGATCCTGGTCGCCGAGGAGCTCGGCGTCGGCCTCGGGGCGCACTTCGCGGGCATCGACGCCCCCGACCCCGGCCCGTACCTGAACGTCGAGAAGCCGCCCCAGGCCAAGGTGCTGGCCGCCGGCCGCCCCACCCCGCTCTGGCACGTCTCCGGCGCCCCGGGCGACCGCGCCGTCTTCGCCGGCGAGGCTCTCGGACTGTGGCTGTGGGCGGTGGTCTGGCCGGAGCAGTCCAGCATGCTCATGTACGACGAGCTGGTCCTGACCGACCTGCGGGACGCGGGCGCGGAGATAGACCTCGTCCCCTGCGGGGCGCTGTCGCCGCGGCTGCTGCGCCCCTGAGCGCCCCTGTAGGGGGTGCCCCCGGGGTGCGGGTGTGACAGGGCATGCCGTTCCTGCGGCTATCCTTAGGTGTCCCCCTCCGTCCCGTCCCGCCCTGGAGTCGCTGTGCGCATCGATCTGCACTGCCACTCCACGGCCTCCGACGGCACGGACACCCCGGCCGAGCTGGTGCGCAACGCGGCCGCGGCCGGTCTGGACGTCGTCGCGCTGACCGACCACGACACCACCCGTGGGTACGCCGAGGCGACCGCCGCGCTGCCCGAGGGGCTCACCCTGGTCACCGGCGCCGAGCTGTCCTGCCGCGTCGACGGGGTCTCCCTGCACATGCTGGCCTACCTCTTCGACCCCGAGGAGCCCGCCCTGCTCGCCGAGCGCGAGCTGGTCCGGGACGACCGGGTGCCGCGGGCCCAGGGCATGGTCGCCCGGCTGAACGCGCTCGGCGTGCCGGTCACCTGGGAACAGGTCGAGCGGATCGCCGCCGGCGGTTCGGTGGGCCGGCCGCACGTCGCCACCGCGCTCGTCGAACTGGGCGTCGTGGCCACGGTGAGCGACGCGTTCACCGAGGAGTGGCTCGCCGACGGCGGCCGGGCCTACGTGGAGAAGCACGAGACCGACCCCTTCGAGGCGATCCGGCTGGTCAAGGGCGCGGGCGGCGTGACCGTCTTCGCGCACCCGGCCGCCGCCAAGCGCGGCCGTACGGTACCGGAGTCCGTGATCGCGGAGCTGGCCGCGGCCGGCCTGGACGGCATCGAGGTCGACCACATCGACCACGACGCCGACACCCGGACCCGTCTGCGGGGCCTCGCGAAGGACCTGGGGCTGCTGGTCACGGGGTCCTCGGACTACCACGGCAGCCGCAAGACCGTCGCGCTCGGCGCTCACACGACGGACCCCGAGGTGTACGGGGAGATCACCCGGCGGGCGACCGGGGCCTTCCCGGTGCCCGGCACCGGCGGAGCCTGAGACCGGGCCCGGTCACCTCACCGGACCCGCAGACGTCCGTCCCCACGCACACTTCTCCGCAAGGCCAGTACTTCCCGCATGTTCGACATCGCCGTCTTCGGCTCCCTGTTCCTGACCCTTTTCGTGATCATGGATCCCCCCGGGATCACCCCGATCTTCCTCGCCCTGACCGCCGGCCGTCCGGCCAAGGTGCAGAAGCGGATGGCCCTCCAGGCCGTCTGCGTGGCGGGCGGGGTCATCGCCGTCTTCGGCGTCCTGGGCCACCAGATCCTCGACTACCTGCACGTCTCGGTCCCCGCGCTGATGATCGCGGGCGGACTGCTGCTCCTGCTGATCGCGCTCGACCTGCTCACCGGCAAGACCGACGAGCCGAAGCAGACCAAGGACGTCAACGTCGCCCTCGTGCCGCTGGGCATGCCGCTGCTGGCGGGGCCCGGCGCCATCGTGTCGGTGATCCTCGCCGTGCAGAAGGCCGGCAGTGTGTCCACGCAGATCTCGGTGTGGGCCGCGATCCTCGCGATCCACGTCGTGCTGTGGCTGGTGATGCGTTACTCGCTGCTGATCATCAGGGTCATCAAGGACGGCGGTGTGGTCCTCGTGACGCGGCTCGCGGGCATGATGCTCTCCGCGATCGCCGTGCAGCAGATCATCAACGGGATCACTCAGGTGATCCGGGGGAGCTGAGAACCGGGCCTCGGCTCCCCCGGAAGGCTTGAGTGGCGGTCCCCGTTACGAGGCCGGGGTCTCGGCCGGGCGGATCCACAGGCGCTGCCCCACGGCGGCGGCCTGCTGAACGATCCGGTTGACGGAGGCGGCGTCCACGACGGTGGTGTCCACGGTGGTGCCGTTGACCTCGTCGAGTCGCATGATTTCGAAGCGCATGGGCTTCTCCCTTCGTCTGGTCATCCTCCTGCGGAGAACTACTGGGTGAGGTGTGCTGTCGTAGAGAGTCAACGAGCTGCGTGTTACAAACATTCCCTACGCTAAATAAATTTTTCGAACGACTAATTACTGAACGGTAAGCGGTGTGCGTGAGACCGCCCGGGATCGGTTGTGTTCGCAGCGTGACCGCCGGGACAATGGAGGCGATGAACGACGACCTGGCGGCCCTCGCCGCCCGCATCGACCACACCAACGAGCTGCTGCAGCGCATGCTCGCCGAGGTGGCGAAGACGCCCTCCACCCACGCGATCTTCGTCGACGCGGGCTACCTCTACGCGGCCGCCGGCCGGCTGGTCGCCGGCACGGAGGACCGGCGGGCCTTCGACCTCGACGCCGAGGGCCTGATCGACGCGCTCATCGACAGGGCCCGCACCATCTTCGCGGACAGCCGGCTGCTGCGCGTCTACTGGTACGACGGCGCCCGGCGGCGCATCCACACCGCCGAGCAGCAGTCCATCGCCGAACTGCCCGACGTCAAGGTCCGCCTGGGCAACCTCAACGCCAACAACCAGCAGAAGGGCGTCGACTCGCTCATCCGCTCGGACCTGGAGTCCCTGGCCCGCCACCGCGCGATCAGCGACGCGGCCCTGCTCGGCGGCGACGAGGACCTGGTGTCGGCGGTCGAGGCGGCCCAGGGCTACGGCGCCCGTGTCCACCTGTGGGGCATCGAGGCGCCCGAGGGGCGCAACCAGGCCGAGCCGCTGCTCTGGGAGGTCGACAGCCAGCGCACCTTCGACCTGGAGTTCTTCAAGCCGTACGTCTCCCGCCGCACCGCCGCCGCCTACGAGGCCACCGCCGGGGCCCGGCCCACCCGGGAGGACGTCCGCTTCGTCGGCGCGCAGATCGCCGCCAAGTGGCTGTCCGCGCGGGGCCGTGAGGCCCTGGTCGAGCTGCTGCCCGGCCACCCGTACCTGCCCGGCTCCGTCGACCAGGACCTGCTGGTCGAGGCCGAGGGCCTGCTCCAGTACTCCCTGCGCGGCCAGGCGGACCTGCGCCGCTCCCTCCGGGACGGCTTCTGGGAGCACCTGCAGACGCAGTACTGAGGGCTAGACCGCCCGGCCCGGGTGCGCCTGCCAGAAGTCGGCGATCGCGCGGGCCGTGGCGAGCGGCCGGTCGGTGTTGGGGGAGTGCTCGGCGCCCTCGACCACCGTCCGCCGGGCGTTCAGCCGGTCCGCCATCCCGTCGAGCAGCGCCAGCGGCCAGGTGTCGTCCAGCGCGCCCGACAGCACGTGGAACGGCAGCGGCACGGCGGCCAGTTCGGCGACACGATCCGGTTCGGTGCACAACTGCCGCCCGGTGGCGAGCAGTTGGGCCGGCTTGGTACGGAGCCAGCGCCGCCGCAGGTCGTCCCGGTCGTCCAGGCCGCCGTCCAGCGCGCCCGTGTCGGTCTCCTCGGGGGCCTCCATCGCCTGCATCGTGTCCCACACCTCCGCCATCGTCATCACGGCGAGCGCGTCCCGCAGCAGCTTCACCCGCTCCCGCTGGGAGGCCGAGATCTCCGCCGGGCCCGAGGCCATCAGGGTGAGCGAGCGAAAGGGGGAGTGGTCCAGCAGCACCGCCGCACGCGAGATCTGCCCGCCGAGCGAGTGCCCGAGCAGATGCACGGGCGCCCCGACCGCCTCGGCCTGCGCGAGCACGTCCCGCGCCAACTCCTCCTGCGCGTAGGCCGACTGGTCGTCCTCGGGCCCGTCCGACTCGTACTGCCCGCGCCCGTCCACGGCCACCGTCCGGTAACCGCGCTCGGCCAGCGGCACATGCAGCGGGTTGAAGTCCTCCTTGCTGCCGGTGAACCCCGGCAGGAGCAGCGCCACCCCCCTGGGCTCCACCCCGTCCGCCACGGGCGCGTCGACTACGGCGAACTCACCGCGCGCGGTCCGCAGCGCGTACGCGCGGGCACCGGGGGGCGGGACGAAGGTGGCAGGCCGGCTCATGGAGGCAGGCTATCGGGGCGGGAGCGCGGCCATGAGGCAGGGACCGGACACGTTCGTCGGTGCGCGAGGGCCGGAACCCGGTCGCCACGGACGCGGATGGCCCGGTCCACTTCGAAGTGGACCGGGCCATTGCCGACAGGGTGCCGGATCAGCCTTCGGTGGCCTCCGCGGCCGCCGTGGCCTTGCGCGTACGGCGACGCGGCTTGACCTCGGGCTCGTCGGTGGCCTGCGCCGGGATCTCCGGAGCGGCCGCCTCGGCCACGGCCTTGCGGGTCCGCCGCGCCTTGGGCGCGGGCGCCTCGGCGCCCTCCTCCACCGCGACGGCGGCCGTCTTGCGGGCCCGGCGCGGCTTGGCCTCGACGGCCTCGGCCGTGTCGAGGGCGGCTTCGGCGGCGGCGGCCGTCCTGCGGGTGCGGCGCGGCTTGGCCTCGGTGGCCGTGTCGGCCGCCTCCACCGGTGCGGCGGCGGTCTTGCGGGTGCGGCGGGGCTTGGTCGCCGGGGCGGCCTCGTCGGTGCCTTCTGCGGTGGCGAGGGCGGCTTCGGCGGCGGGCTCGGCTGCCTTGCGGGTGCGGCGGCGCGGCTTGGCCTCGACGGCCTCCGTCGTGTCGGCGGCGGCCTCGGCCGCCTCGACGGGCGCGGCGGCGGCGGTCTTGCGGGTGCGGCGGGGCTTGGTCGCCGGGGCGGCCTCGTCCGTGCCTTCCGCGGTGGCGACGGCGGCTTCGGCGGCCGGTTCGGCTGCCTTGCGGGTGCGGCGGCGCGGCTTGGCCTCGACGGCCTCCGTCGTGTCGGCGGCGGCCTCGGCCACCTCGACGGGCGCGGCGGCGGCGGTCTTGCGGGTGCGGCGGGGCTTGGTCGCCGGGGCGGCCTCGTCGGTGCCTTCGGCCGTCGCGACGGCGGCTTCGGCTGCCTTGCGGGTGCGGCGGCGCGGCTTGGCCTCGACGGCCTCGGCCGTGTCGGCGGCGGCCTCGGCCACCTCGACGGGCGCGGCGGCGGCGGTCTTGCGGGTGCGGCGGGGCTTGGTCGCCGGGGCGGCCTCGTCCGTGCCTTCCGCGGTGGCGACGGCGGCTTCGGCGGCCGGTTCGGCTGCCTTGCGGGTGCGGCGGCGCGGCTTGGCCTCGACGGCCTCCGCCGTGTCCGCCACGGCCTCGGCGGCCTGCGGAGCGACGGCCACGGGAGCGGCCTCCGCCACCTGCGTCTCGACCGCCAGGGCCTCGACCGGCTCCGCCGACCTGCGGGTGCGGCGACGGCGCGGCTTCTCCGGGGTCGTCGGCGCGGCCGGGCTCTCCACCGCCGTGACGGCGGCCTCGGCCGCGTCCGTGGCAGGGGAGACCGCGGCGGGCGTCACGGGCGCCGGCGCGGCACCGCCACGCGTGCGGCGACGGCGGCGCGGGGTCCGGGCGGCCGTGGGCTCCGCCACGGAGCCGGACTCGACGGCCGGTGCCTCGGCGGTCGTCGCGGACGCGTCCAGCGGCGCACCGCCACGCGTACGGCGGCGGCTGCGCGGGGCGCGTGCCGAGCGCTCACGCTCGGGCGCGGCGGCCTCGGCGCGGCCACCACGGCCACCGCGACCGCGCGCACCGCGGCCACCGGTCTCGCCGAGGTCCTCCAGCACCTCCGCGTCCAGACCGGCGCGGGTGCGCTCCGAGCGCGGCAGGACGCCCTTGGTGCCGGCGGGGATGCCGAGGTCCGAGAACAGGTGCGGGGAGCTGGAGTACGTCTCCACCGGGTCGTTGAAGTCCAGCTCCAGCGCCTTGTTGATCAGCTGCCAGCGCGGGATGTCGTCCCAGTCCACGAACGTGATCGCCGTGCCCTTGGCGCCCGCGCGGCCGGTGCGGCCCACGCGGTGCAGGAAGGTCTTCTCGTCCTCGGGGGACTGGTAGTTGATGACGTGGGTGACGCCCTCGACGTCGATGCCGCGCGCGGCGACGTCGGTGCAGACGAGCACGTCGACCTTGCCGTTGCGGAAGGCGCGCAGGGCCTGCTCACGGGCGCCCTGGCCGAGGTCGCCGTGGACCGCGCCGGAGGCGAAGCCGCGGCGCTCGAGCTGCTCGGCGATGTCGGCCGCCGTGCGCTTGGTCCGGCAGAAGATCATCGCGAGCCCGCGGCCCTCGGCCTGCAGGATCCGCGCGACCATCTCCGGCTTGTCCATGTTGTGCGCGCGGTAGACGAACTGCTTGATGTTCGCGACCGTCGCGCCCTCGTCGTCCGGCGCGGTGGCGCGGATGTGCGTGGGCCGCGACATGTAGCGGCGCGCGAGGCCGATGACCGCGCCCGGCATGGTCGCCGAGAACAGCATGGTCTGCCGCTTGACCGGCAGCATGTTGATGATCTTCTCGACGTCGGGCAGGAAGCCCAGGTCGAGCATCTCGTCGGCCTCGTCGAGGACCAGGCTCTTGACGTGCTTCAGGTTGAGCTTCTTCTGGCCCGCGAGGTCCAGGAGCCGGCCCGGGGTGCCGACGACCACGTCGACGCCCTTCTTCAGGGCCTCGACCTGGGGCTCGTAGGCCCGGCCGCCGTAGATGGCGATGACGCGCACGTTGCGCACCTTGCCCGCGGTCAGGAGGTCGTTGGTGACCTGCTGGCACAGCTCGCGCGTGGGGACGACGACGAGCGCCTGCGGGGCGTCGGTGAGGTCCTCGGGGGCGGCGCGTCCGGCCTCCACGTCGGCGGGGACGGTCACGCGCTCCAGGAGCGGCAGACCGAAGCCGAGGGTCTTGCCGGTGCCGGTCTTGGCCTGGCCGATGACGTCGGTGCCGGACAGGGCGACCGGGAGCGTCATCTCCTGGATGGGGAAGGGACTGATGATGCCGACGGCCTCCAGGGCCTCGGCGGTCTCAGGAAGGATTCCGAGTTCACGAAACGTCGTAGTCAGGGTGCTGCCTCTTCTGTGTGCGCGGCGCGAGGCGAGCGCGGGGGTCATGTCTGACCGTGCCGGGGACGTCGGCCGCCGTACGGGCGAACCACTCGGGCACTCCGTAAGACACGGGACCACTGCCGACGCTCTAGCGCTCGTACCGCTGAGGGTGTCCCTCCGGTCGTCGTACGTGCAGTGACGTACGGCCGGGGAGGGCTGTCGGGTCGGAGCCGATCGGGCCACCGACCGGGCATCCTCATGCGTGCGGCCTGTCGCGACACGTCGAACATCGTCGACGCACTCAGCAGGCGCATTACCACCATACCCCGGAATCGCGCACATGCGATGGCCGAATTCGTCACGTCGTCGTAGTCACAGTGGATGACCAGGGACTTGAGCGGCGCGGCGAGCGGGCTATTGTGCGCCTCATGACTAGCTCCGACAAGCCTGAGAACGGGTCCGCAGCCTCCGCCGGTCCCACCGGTGTCGCCGCCCAGGACTGGGCGCAGGCCGCCGCCGACCCCCAGTACCGCGCCGCGGTCGTGGACCTGCTGGGCGCGCTCGCGTACGGGGAGCTCGCCGCGTTCGAGCGGCTCGCGGAGGACGCCAAGCTGGCGCCCACCCTCGCGGACAAGGCCGAGCTGGCGAAGATGGCCTCGGCGGAGTTCCACCACTTCGAGCGGCTGCGCAACCGGCTGACCGAGATCGGCGAGGAGCCGACCGGGGCGATGGAGCCGTTCGTGGCGGCCCTGGACGGCTTCCACCGGCAGACGGCCCCCTCGGACTGGCTGGAGGGCCTGGTCAAGGCGTACGTCGGTGACTCCATCGCGAGCGACTTCTACCGGGAGGTCGCCGCCCGTCTGGACACCGACACGCGTGAGCTGGTCCTCGCGGTGCTCGACGACACCGGGCACGCCGAGTTCGCCGTCGAGAAGGTGCGCGCGGCGATCGACGCCGACCCGCGCGTGGGCGGCCGGCTCGCGCTGTGGGCACGGCGGTTGATGGGCGAGGCCCTGTCGCAGTCGCAGCGGGTCGTCGCCGACCGGGACGCGCTCTCCACGATGCTGGTGGGCGGGGTCGCCGACGGGTTCGACCTCGCCGAGGTCGGCCGGATGTTCTCGCGCATCACGGAGGCGCACACCAAGCGGATGGCGGCACTCGGCCTCGCGGCCTGAGACGCGCATGCCCCGTCGCCGCGCTCCGGGCACGGCGCGCGGCGGGGCGTCCCGCGCCCTGCCGGGAGCGGTTCCGGCAGGACGAGTGGCGAAGCGTCCCGCGCCCGGTCCGGGGGGCGGGTAGGACGGGCGGGGTAAGACAGGCGGCGGGCATCCCGCGTCCCGTCGGGAGCGGTTCGGGCAGGACGGGCGGCGAAGCGTCCCGCGCCCCGTCCAGAGCGGTTCGGGCACGTCGGGCTGCGGATCGTTCCCTGCCCGTCCGGGGCGGTTCGGGTACGGCGTCCGCCGGGTCGGTCCCGTCGCGCCGGGAGGGGTTCGGGTACGGCGGGTGGCGGGGCGTCGTGCCCCGCGGCTGGGCGTCCCGGCGTCGTTACGCCGGGGCTGATCGTCGGCGCAGGCGGCGGGCCGGGCGCAGCAGGAGCGACAGGGACGCGGCCGAGACCACCGCGGCTCCCAGGAGGCTCAGCAGGACACCCCCGGTGCCCAGGGCGCTGTGCGTGACGAAGTCCCCGAAGAGGGCCCCCGCGACGCCCGTGGAGAGCACCAGCGGGCGGGCGGGCAGCCGGTGCGGCAGCCGGCGGGTCGCGGCCCAGGCGAGGAGCAGACCGAGCAAGGCGGATCCGAGTGCTTCCAGGATCATGTCGGGGGTCCCTCCCACGGCCGGCCTCTGCTTGACGGTCGTAGCCCGTCATACCCGTGACCTGCGGATTGCAATCCTCCGCTGTGCAGGAGTTGTGAGCCGTCCGTGAGTGTGCCGCACGGGAGAGGGGCCCCGCGGCACAGTGCCGCCGGGCCCCTCTCCCGATCTGCTCACAGGGCGGTGACGCAGCGTCCTACAGGGCGCCGAAGCCCACCTTGCGGACGGTCGGCTCGCCGATCTCCACGTACGCCAGGCGGTCCGTCGGGACCAGAACCTTGCGGCCCTTCTCGTCTTGGAGGCTCAGCAGCTGCGTCTTACCGGCCAGCGCCTCCGACACCAGGCGCTCGACCTCCTCGACGCTCTGACCGCTCTCCAGAACGATCTCGCGGGGCGCGTGCTGCACGCCGATCTTGACCTCCACGGCTATGTCCCTCCGACGGTCAGTGATGTGCGCGATCTTCCGCGCCGTACGCTGCACACATTAGCCCGGTGAGGGGACGTACACGCTGCGGGCCGGAACGCCAACAGCGAACACCGGACGGGAACACCTGGCCGCCGGCGTCCACGGAGGCCGCCGGCGGGCGCCGGTGTCCGCCGACGGAGCTCGCCGACGGCACGCGTCGGGGACGCCCGTCGGGGACGCCCGTCAGTGGTTCTCGGTGCCGTGCATCGGGAAGCCGGCGATGCCCCGCCAGGCCAGCGAGGTCAGCAGCTGCACCGCCTGGTCGCGGGGCACGCTGCGGTCGCTGTGCAGCCAGGAACGCGCGACCACCTGGGCGAGTCCGCCGAGGCCCGAGGCGAGCAGCATCGACTCCGCGCGCGACAGACCGGTGTCCTCCGCGATGACGTCGCAGATCGCCTCGGCGCACTCGTTGGTCACCTTGTCCACGCGCTCGCGCACCGCGGGCTCGTTCGTCAGGTCCGACTCGAAGACCAGCCGGAAGGCGCCGCCGTCGTCCTCCACGTACGCGAAGTAGGCGTCCATGGTCGCCCGCACGCGCTGCTTGTTGTCGGTCGTCGAGGCGAGCGCGCTGCGCACCGCCTGGATGAGCGACTCGCAGTGCTGGTCCAGCAGGGCGAGGTACAGGTCGAGCTTGCCGGGGAAGTGCTGGTAGAGCACCGGCTTGCTGACGCCGGCCCGCTCGGCGATGTCGTCCATCGCCGCGGCGTGGTACCCCTGCGCGACGAAGACCTCCTGGGCGGCGCCCAGCAGTTGGTTCCGCCGGGCACGGCGCGGCAGACGGGTGCCCCGTGGGCGTGCCGCCTCAGTTTGCTCGATGGCTGTCACGCCGCCTCCCAAAGTCGTCCACATGCGGTGTCGGCCGCGCGGCCATCGTACTTTTCGGTAACCGTGGTGTGCGCGGTGCGAGCGCAGAATTTCACGTACCGGACAGCGAGGAAAGCCGCGAAGCCCGCCTGGTGCGGGTGGTCCGGCCCCGCCGGGTCGGCCGAGGTCAGCGGTAGTCGTCCTCGTCGAGGGCGACCACGCGCGCCTGTTCGACGAGATCGGCCTCGTTGCCGCGGTCCGGATCGACGCCGGTCAGGGGGTCGTCGCGGTCCGGCGCGAGGTCCGCGTGCTGCTCGGCGGCGTCCACCTCGGGGGCCTCGACGTCGATCTCCGAGGGGTCGTCGGCATCCAGATCCTCGATCCCGTCGGGCTCGATCGGGTCCTCGATGGATTCATGGACCATGGTGGGCTCCCTTCCTACGAACGTCCCTGGAAGAAGCAGGGGCCACATGCGGGTGCCCTCTGTACGAGACTAGGAGACACCCGATCCGGACGCCATGCCGTCGGCCCCTGTGGGTGCGGGGTTCTGCGGGGCGGAGTGTCCGGCGCGGCGTGGTCCAACCTGTGACGGCGAACACATGAGCCATAGCGTGATCGTCTCGTAACATTGCCGCATGTCTTCGACCGAGTCGCCGTCCGTACCGGCCGCCAGCGTCCTTCCGAGGGTGGCACCCGTCCGGGTCGGTGAGGGAGAGCGGCTGAGGTCGGTGGGACTGCCGGGGGTCACTCTTACGGTCCGTTCGCGGCGCCCCGCGCGCGAGGGGCTGCCGCCCGCGCTGTTCGTCCACGGGCTCGGAGGTTCCTCGCAGAACTGGTCCGTGCTGATGAAGGAGCTGGACGACGTCGTCGACAGCGACGCGGTCGACCTGCCCGGCTTCGGCGACTCCCCGCCACCGGACGACGGCGACTACTCCGTCACCGGGCACGCGCGCGCGGTCATCCGCCTGCTCGACACCTCGGGGCGCGGCCCGGTCCACCTGTTCGGCAACTCCCTCGGCGGTGCCGTCGCCACGCGCGTCGCCGCCGTGCGCCCGGACCTCGTGCGCACCCTCACGCTGATCTCGCCCGCCCTGCCGGAGCTGCGCGTGCAGCGCTCCGCGGTGCCGACGGCGCTGCTCGGCGTCCCCGGTGTGGCCCTGCTGTTCACCCGCCTGACCAGGGAGTGGACGGCCGAGCAGCGGGTGCGGGGTGTCCTCGGGCTGTGTTACGGCGACCCGGGCAAGGTGTCGCCCGAGGCGTTCGGGCACGCCGTGGAGGAGCTGGAGCGGCGGCTGCGGCTGCCGTACTTCTGGGACGCGATGGCGCGCTCCGCGCGCGGGATCGTCAACGCCTACACCCTGGGCGGCCAGCACGGGCTGTGGCGCCAGGCCGAGCGTGTGCTCGCCCCGACCCTCCTGGTCTACGGTGGCCGCGACCAGCTCGTCGGCTACCGCATGGCCCCGAAGGCCGCCCGCTCCTTCCGCGACTCCCGCCTGGTGTCCCTGCCGGAGGCCGGGCACGTGGCGATGATGGAGTACCCGGAGGTGGTGGCGGGAGCGTTCCGGGAGATGCTCGCGGAAGCCGGGCAAGAGCCGGTCGGCGGAGAGGCCGCCGGCGAAGAGACGGTCGGCGAAGAGGCCTCCGGTGCCGGAGCGGCCGGCGAGGAGACCGGCGCCGTCGAGCCGGGCGCCGGTTCGGGCGCCGGTACCGGCACGGGCGCGGGGAGCTGAGGGCAGAAGTGGGACGCCACAGCAGGCGCGGACCGGCCCCGCAGGACGAGGCCGGGGACATAGGAGCACAGCGGGACCAGCGGCCCCCGGCCCCGGAAGCGGCCCCGCTCGAAGCACGGCAGCCCGGCCCCCGTCCGGCCGCGCCGGGCCAGGGGGCCCCACGGCTCCCCGACGGCACCCCGGCCCGCGGTGTGCCCCGGCTGCCCGCACAGGCGGCCCGGCGCGCCCCGGAGGGCACCCCGGCGCACGGGATCCCGCGACTGCCGGACGGCACGCCCGCGCGGGGCGTCCCGCGCGTCGGCGGCGGTCCCGCGACCCGTGGCGGCCACCCCCAGCAGCGTGAACCCGGCGGCGGCTGGGGCGAGTTCACCGGGTCGGCCGGTGCCGACACCGCCCCCGGACCCCGGAAGGGCCCGGCCGGCACCGGTCCCGTCCTCCCGCGGCAGCGGCAGGGCGGCAGACGGCGGTCCGACGGCGGGCCACGGCAGGAGTATCTCGACGCCTTCGAGGAGGACGGCGACGTCCTCGCGCCCCGGCCCGGCGCCGGCGGGTCCCGCCGCCCGGGTGTCCCCGGGGCGCGGCCCCCGCACGACGCCGGTGAGCGACCGCAGGGCGGAGGCGGCGACGGCGCGCCGCCCGCGTCCGTGCCCGCGCAGCGCGGCGGGAACAAGGGGCGGGCCTTCACCGGCATCGCGGCCGCGGCCGTGACCACCGTGCTCGCGGTCGTCGTCGCCGGACAGGTCGCCGACAGCCACGGCGGCGGGACGCGGGCGCAGTCCGCGACCGGCCAGGCGCGCGACGCCCGCGCGCCCGGGCAGGGCGCGCCCTCCGCCGCGCAGGACGCGGCACCCCTGACGTACGAGCAGAAGATGGACCGGACGTACCCGCTCGCGGCCACGCTGAAGGCCTCCGGCAAGTTCGAGGCCGTACCCGGCGCCGACAAGGCGCCCGGCAAGGGGCAGAAGTACACCTACCGGGTGGACGTCGAGCAGGGACTCGGCCTGGACGGCGCGCTGTTCGCCGAGGCCGTGCAGAAGACCCTCAACGACGACCGGAGCTGGGGGCACGGCGGCACCCGCACCTTCGAGCGCGTCTCCTCGGGCAAACCCGACTTCGTCGTCACCCTCGCCAGCCCCGGCACCACCGCCAAGTGGTGCGCCAAGTCCGGTCTCGACACCACCGAGGACAACGTCTCCTGCGACTCGGCGTCCACCGAGCGCGTGATGATCAACGCCTACCGGTGGGCGCAGGGCAGCAAGACATACGGGGACAAAATTCACGCGTACCGGCAGATGCTCATCAATCACGAGGTCGGCCACCGGCTCGGCCACGGCCATGTGACGTGCCAGAAGAACGGCGAGCTGGCCCCGGTGATGCAGCAGCAGACCAAGTTCCTCGACCACGACGGGATCCACTGTCTGCCCAACCCCTGGCCCTATCCCAGGAGTTGATCGGAAGCGCTTGCGTCAGATTGACATAAGTCGCAAGGTCGTTCATATTTTGGCGCATGTGGTCCCGTCCTGCCGTCTCCAACAGCGCCGCCATCGAGCTGGCGCTGATCGGCGTGACCGCCCTCTGCGTGGCCGACGTCCACTGTCGCTGACGCCTCCTGGCGTCAGTGTCGCGAACACCCTCTCCTTTTCACGTCCGTGATGTCTTCACGGCGTTCTTCGACGACCCGACGCCGGGGCCGACGTCTGTCCGCAGCCGTCTCACTCCTCGTCCATGCGTCTCATTTTCCGGGACGCACTCGTTCAGTCTCCGAGAGGTCGTCATTCCGATGCGTCAACCGTCCGTCATAGCGCGCCGCGTGGCAGCGGCATCCGTCAGCCTGGTCGTGGCAGCGGGCGCCGCCGCCTGCGGTCCGAAGGACAACGATGCCAAGGGCTCCGGCGGCGACTCCGCCCCGCACCGGGGCGGCACCCTCACGGTGCTGAACTCCAACCCGCAGCAGGACTTCGACCCCGCCCGCCTCTACACCTCCGGCGGCGGGAACGTCCCGTCCCTGGTCTTCCGCACCCTCACCACCCGCAACCGGGAGAACGGCGCGGCCGGCGCCAAGGTCGTCCCGGACCTCGCCACCGACACCGGGCGCCCCAGCAAGGACGCGACCGTGTGGACGTACACGCTGAAGAAGGGCCTCACCTACGAGGACGGCACCCCGATCACCTCGGCCGACGTCAAGTACGGCATCGAGCGCTCCTTCGCCCCCGAACTCTCCGGCGGTGCCCCCTACCTGCGGGACTGGCTGGTCGGCGCCGCCGACTACCAGGGCCCCTACAAGGACAAGAAGGGCCTTTCGGCCATCGAGACGCCGGACGAGCGGACCATCGTCTTCCACCTGAACAAGCCCGAGGGCGAGTTCCCCTACCTGGCCACGCAGACCCAGTTCACCCCGGTCCCCAAGGCCAAGGACACCGGCACCAAGTACGAGGAGCACCCGGTCTCGTCCGGCCCGTACAAGGTCGTCCGCAACGAGAACGACGGCGAGCACCTCGTCCTGAAGCGCAACACCCACTGGTCCGCCGCCACGGACGCCGAGCGCAAGGCCTACCCGGACACCATCGACGTCCGCTCCGGCCTCGACTCCTCCGTGATCAACCAGCGGCTGTCCGCGTCCCAGGGGGCGGACGCGGCCGCGGTCACCACGGACACCAACCTCGGCCCCGCCGAGCTCGCCAAGGTCACGGGCGACCAGGACCTGGCCTCGCGCGTGGGCACCGGCCACTTCGGCTACACCGACTACATCGCCTTCAACCCGAAGGTGAAGCCGTTCGACGACCCCAGGGTGCGCCAGGCCATCGCGTACGCCATCGACCGCTCGTCGGTCGTCAACGCGGCCGGCGGTTCGGCGCTCGCCGAGCCCGCCACCACCTTCCTGCCGAACCAGAAGTCCTTCGGCTACACCCCCTACGACCTCTTCCCGGCGGGCAAGGCCGGCAACGCCGCCAAGGCCAGGGAACTGCTCGCCCGGGCCGGCCACAAGAACGGGCTCACCGTCACCCTGACCCACTCCAACAGCAAGGACTTCGAGACCAGCCCCGAGATCGCGACCGCGATCCAGGACGCGCTCAAGAAGGCCGGCATCACCGTCAAGCTGCAGGGCCTGGAGAGCAACGACTACGGGGACAAGATCCACAACGTCAGGACGGAGCCCGGCTTCTTCCTCGCCCACTGGGGTGCCGACTGGCCCTCCGGCGGCCCCTTCCTCGCCCCGATCTTCGACGGCCGGCAGATCGTCAAGGACGGCGCGAACTTCAACACCGGCCTGCTGAACGACAAGTCGGTCAACGACGAGATCGACTCGATCAACAAGCTGACCGACCTCCACGCCGCCGCCGAGCGGTGGGGCGCCCTGGACGAGAAGATCGGCGCACAGGCCCTCGTCGTGCCGCTGTTCCACCCCGTCTACAAGCGCCTGTACGGCAAGGACGTACGCAACATCGTCATCAGCGACTGGACCGGCGTGCTGGACATCTCCCAGGTCGCGGTGAAGTAGCACCGTGAGCGAGGCACTCGTCGCCTCCCACACCCCCGGGGCGGACACACCCGCCCCGGGGGGCTCGGGGGCCCGTCAGTTCTGGCGGCGGCTGCGGGCGCAGCGCGCCGCCCTGGTCGCCGCGGCCGTCGTCGCGCTGCTCGTCCTGGTCGCGCTCGCCGCGCCGCTCCTCACCGCCCTGGAGGGCCAGGACCCCACCACCTACCACCCCTCCCTGATCGACTCCGCGCGCGGGGGCGTGCCGGTCGGCTCCCTCGGCGGCCTCGGCGCCGACCACTGGCTCGGCGTCGAACCGCAGACCGGACGCGACCTGTTCGCGCGGCTCGTGTACGGGGCGCGGGTCTCCCTCGGAGTGGCGCTCGGCGCCACCGCGATCCAGGTGACCCTCGGCGTCCTGTTCGGCGTCGCCTCGGCGCTCGGCAGCCGGCTGGTCGACCAGCTGCTCAGCCGGATCACCGACATCATCGTCGCCCTGCCGCTGATGATCATGGCGCTCGCGCTCCTCGCGATCGTGCCGTCGAGCTTCCCGCGGCCCGTCCTGGTCACCCTCGTGATCGGCCTGATCGCCTGGGGCAACATCGCCAAGATCGCCCGCGCCCAGACCCTCACCCTCAAGGGACTCGACCACGTCGCCGCCGCCCGGCTCAGCGGCTGGGGCACCTGGCGCATCGCCCGCCGCGAGCTGCTGCCCGGCCTCGCGGCACCCGTCATCACCTACGCGGCGCTGCTCGTGCCCATCAACATCTCCGTCGAGGCGGCCCTGTCCTTCCTCGGCGTCGGCGTGAAGCCGCCCACCCCGTCCTGGGGACAGATGCTCACCGCCGCCGACGTCTGGTACCAGGCCGCGCCGCAGTACCTGCTGCTGCCCGCCGGCGCCCTCTTCGTCACCGTGGTCGCGCTGACCGTCCTCGGCGACGGCGTCCGCACCGCCCTCGACCCGCGCGCGGCCTCCCGCCTGCGCGTCGGCACCGGCGGCCGGCGCGCGGACCGGGCGGCCAAGGAGGCCGCGGCATGAGCGGATTCGGCGGCTTCGTGCTGCGCCGCGGCGCCGGCGCCCTGGTCACCCTCCTTGCCATCTCGGTGATCATCTACGTCGTCTTCTACGTCACCCCCGGCAACGTCGCCCAGATCACCTGCGGCCCGCGCTGCTCCCCGGAACAGGTCCACCAGGTCGCCCAGCAGCTCCGCCTGGACGACCCCCTGTACCTGCGCTACTGGCACTTCCTCGAAGGGCTGTTCGCCGGCCAGGACTACTCCACCGGCACCTCGGTCGAGCACTGCCCCGCCCCCTGCCTCGGACTCTCCTACCAGAGCGACCGGCAGGTCACGGACATCATCCTGACCAAGCTCCCGGTCAGCCTGTCGCTCGTGGTCGGCGCCATGGTGATCTGGCTCGTCCTCGGGGTCGGCACCGGTGTGCTCTCCGCCTGGCGGCGCGGCCGGTTCACCGAGCGCGCGCTGACCGCGCTCACCCTCGCGGGCACGGCCACGCCCGTCTTCGTCATCGGCCTGGTCCTGATGATCGTCGTCTGCGGCGAGCTGCGGCTGCTGCCCTTCCCTCAGTACGTGAAGTTCACCGACGATCCCGAGCAGTGGGCGTGGAACCTGCTGCTGCCGTGGCTCTCCCTCGCGCTCGTCGAGGCCGCGGCCTTCGCCCGCCTGACCCGCGCGGCCATGCTGGAGACCCTCGCCGAGGACCACATCCGGACCTTCCGCGCCTACGGCGTCAGCGAACGCTCGGTCGTCGGGCGGCACGCCCTGCGCGGGGCCTTCGCCCCGGTCATCGCGCTGAACGCCAACAACTTCGGCGGGGCCGTCGGCGGCGCCGTCCTCACCGAGACCCTGTTCGGGCTGCCCGGCATCGGCCAGGAACTGGTGCACGCGGTGAACGTCGTCGACCTCCCGGTGGTCGTCGGCATGGTCCTGGTCATCGGATTCTTCGTGGTCGTGGCCAACGCCGCCGCGGACGTGCTCTACGCGGTGGCCGACCGACGGGTGGTACTCGCATGAGCCTCGTGGAAGTCAAGGACCTCACGGTCGGGTTCGGCTCCCTGCGGGCCGTGGACGGCCTCTCCTTCCGGCTCGCGGAGGGCGGCGCCCTCGCGCTCGTCGGCGAGTCCGGCTCCGGCAAGTCCACGGTCGCCGGCGCCCTGCTGGGCCTGCACCGGGGCACCGGGGCACGGGTCGGCGGCACCGTCCACGTCGCCGGCACCGACGTCGGGCGCGCCCCGGAGCAGGAACTGCGCCGGCTGCGCGGCGCGAAGGCCGCCATGGTCTTCCAGGACCCGCTGTCCTCGCTCGACCCCTACTACTCCATCGGCGACCAGATCGCCGAGGTCCACCGCGTCCACGCGCGCGCCTCCCGCCGCGCCGCACGCGCGCGTGCCGTCGAGGTGCTGGACCGGGTCGGCATCCCGGACGCCCGGCGCCGCGCCCGCCACCGCCCGCACGAGTTCAGCGGTGGCATGCGCCAGCGCGCCCTCATCGCCATGGCGCTCGCCTGCTCACCCCGGCTGCTGATCGCCGACGAGCCCACGACCGCCCTCGACGTCACCGTCCAGGCCCAGATCCTCGACCTGCTGCACACGCTGCGCGAGGAGACCGGCATGGGCCTGCTGCTCGTCACCCACGACGTGGGCGTCGCCGCCGAGAGCGTGGACGAGGTACTGGTCATGCGGCACGGCCGGGCCGTCGAACAGGGCCCCGTCGGCACCGTCCTGGGGTCGCCGCGCCAGGCGTACACCCGTGAACTCCTCGACGCCGTACCGCGCGTCGACGCGCCGCGCACCGGCTCCCGGGAGCCCGGCGAGGTGGTGCTGGAGGCCACCGGGCTCCGGCGCGAGTTCGGGCACGGCAAGGGGGCGTTCGCGGCCGTGGACGGCATCTCGCTCACCGTCCGCCGGGGCGAGACCCTCGGCGTCGTGGGGGAGAGCGGCAGCGGCAAGACCACCCTGGGCCGCATGCTGGTCGGGCTGCTGGAACCGACCGCCGGGGAGATCCGCCACGACGGGCGCCCGCACACCGGCGTGGACCCGTCCGTGCAGATGGTCTTCCAGGACCCCGTCTCCTCCCTCAACCCCCGCCGCAGCGTGGGCGAGTCCATCGCCGACCCGCTCCGCGCGCGCGGCGAACGCGACGAGCGGGGCATCCGGGAACGGGTGACGGAACTGCTGGAGCGCGTGGGCCTCGAAGCGGCCCACTACGACCGCTACCCGCACGAGTTCAGCGGCGGGCAGCGCCAGCGCGTGGGCATCGCCCGCGCGCTCGCCGCCGACCCGCGGGTCATCGTCTGCGACGAGCCCGTCTCCGCGCTCGACGTCACCACCCAGGCCCAGGTGGTCGAACTCCTCGGCGAACTCCAGCGGGAACTCGGCCTCGCGCTCGTGTTCATCGCGCACGACCTCGCCGTGGTCCGCCAGGTCAGCGACCGGGTCGCGGTGATGCGCCGGGGCCGGGTCGTCGAGACCGGACCCGTGGACGAGGTGTACGGCGCCCCGCGCGAGGCGTACACCAGGCAGCTCCTGGCCGCCGTACCCGCCCTCGACCCGGAGCAGGCGGCCCGGCGGCGCGCGGCCCGGCGGGAGCCGGCCGTGGCGTAACGTTTCGCGTCCGGGCGATCACCGTCCGGCCTCTTAGCGCGCCGGAACGCGTACCGCACGCGAAAGTTACGACCGTTCACCCCTTTTGGTGGCGCGATGGACAACCGTCCGTCGCGCCACCGCCTTGTCCGCATACGTTCGTCCCGCTGCGAGCCGCCGCGACGAGGCGGCTCCCGTCCAGCGGGAGATCGGGGGTGCACACGTGCGCATCGGACTGCTTACAGAGGGTGGCTATCCGTATGTGAGCGGTGACGCCGGACTCTGGTGCGACCGGCTCGTGCGCGGGCTCGCACAGCACGAGTTCGACATCCACGCGCTCAGCCGCAGCCGCGCCCAGGAGGACGCGGGCCTGGTCCCGCTGCCCGACCAGGTCAGCCGGGTCCGCACGGCCCCCCTGTGGCGTGCCGAGGACGACGGCGTCTCCTACGGGCGGCGCACGCGCCGGCGCTTCACCGAGTGCTACGCGGAACTGGCCGAAGCGGTCTGCACCGCGCCCGGCGCCCCCACCGACGCCGGCTCCACCCTTCTGGCGGACCGTTTCGGCAGCGCGCTGTACGGACTCGCCGAACTCGCCCGCGACGAGGGCGGACTGACCGGCGCACTCCGTTCCGACACCGCCGTACGCACCCTGGAGCGCGCCTGCCGCGCCCCCGGAGCGTCGCGCACGGCGCGTGAGGCGCGCGTCCCCGACCTCCTCGCCGTCGCCGCGCACCTGGAACGCGCCCTGCGCCCCCTCTCCCTCGACTGGTACGGCGACGACGGCCTCGCCGCCGCCGACCTCTGCCACGCCACCGCCGGCGGCCCCGCCGCCCTGCCCGGCCTCCTCGCCCGCCACTTCTCCGGCGTGCCCCTGCTGGTCACCGAGTACGGCGTGCAACTGCGCTCGCACTACCTGACCCTCGGCCCCGACGCCGCCGCCCCGGCCGTACGCGCCCTGCTCGCCGCCTTCCACGGCCGGCTGGCCACCGAGGTCTACCGGCGCGCCGCGATCCTCACCCCCGGCAACGCGCACGCCCGCCGCTGGCAGGAACGGTGCGGCGCCGACCGCACACGGATCCGCACCGTCCACCCGGGCCTGGAGGCCGCCCGCTTCGCCGAGGTCGGCGAGGCCCCGGCCGCCGACCGGTCCGAGCCGGACACCCTCGTGTGGGTCGGGCCCGTCGAACCCACCAAGGACCTGGTCTCCCTGCTGCACGCCTTCGCCGAGGTCCGCAGGGAGCGGCCGACGGCCCGCCTGCGCGTCGTCGGCTCGCCCGCCGGCCCCGAGGGCGAGGTCTACCTGGGCCACTGCCGGGTGCTCGCCGCCCAGCTCTTCCCCGACGAGGCCGAGGGCGTGCACGCCGTCGGCGACAACCCGGTCTCCTTCGAGGAGATCGGCGGCCCCGAGGTGCCGACCCTGCCCGACGCGTACGCCTCCGGCGCCGTCGTCGTCCTCTCCAGCGTCGTCGAAGGCTTCCCGATCACCCTGGTCGAGGCCATGCTCTGCGCCCGGGCCACCGTGTCCACCGACGTCGGCGCGGTGGTGGAGGCCATCGGCGGCACCGGGCTCGTCGTACCCCCGCGCAATCCGCGGGCGCTCGCCGAGGCGTGCGTGGCACTGCTGCGCGACCCCGAGCGCCGGGAGCGCCTGGGCGCCGCCGCGCGCGCCCGCGCGCTCGAACTGTTCACCGTCGAGCAGAACATCGCGGCATTTCACGGCATTTACCTGGAGATCGTCTCGCGCTGCCCGGTGCGCCGGGTCGTCCTCGACGCGGCCGGCGCTCCGCTGCCCTTCGCCGCTCCCGCGGAGGCCCACGTCCCCGTCCACTGGACCGGACCCACCGCTCCCGTGCTGCCCCGGGGCGTGCCCGCCTGGGCGGCGGGCGGCCCGGTCCGCGCGACCCCGCCGAACCCCCGGCCGACGGCTCCCCTCACCGCCCCGGAGACGGCCCGATGAGCGGCTCCGGAGCGGCGGACGGCCGCCACGGCGACCGGGACGTCCTGAGCGAGCCGGGCCCCCCGCACCGGCCCGCCACGCCCACCGGGGCCGCTGCCTGGGACGCGCGCTCGCGCGCATGGCTGCCCGGCACCGAGAGCCACCACGACGGCAGCGCCGAGGGCCCCACCTGGGGTGAGGCCGAGGGCCCCACCTGGGGTGAGGCCGCGACCGCACCGCCGGGCGGGCTCCCGTGCGGCCCACGAACCGGGGGCGACCTGTCCGGCGAGGTGGACGGGGACGGCGCCGGAGGCGTCCCTGGTGCTGTGTGCGGGGCCGGCGGGGCGCCCGGGGCCGGTGATGTGCCCGGGACCGGTGACGTGCGCGGGCGCGTGGGCATCCCCGGTGCTGTGCGCGAGGCGCGAACCGTACCCGCATCCCTACCCGCACCCTTACCCGCGGCCCGGGACGGCGCCTTACCGGAGGCCGCGTCCGCGACCGGCTCCGTACCCGGCGCCGAGACCCGGTCCGGAGCCGGTCCCGAGCCACGGAAGGGGCGCAGGAAGCCCCTGCGGCGCGGCGCGGGCGACCCCGTCAAGACCCTGCTGCACCACCACCGGGAGCTGTGCGAACGGGCCGTCGACCCGCTGGAGATCGCCGCCGGCCTCGAGGCGCAGGGCGTCACCGACCGCACCGCCGCCCGCTTCCGCCACCGCGACGTCTTCTCGCTCGCCGAGGAGCTGTACGCGCGCGTGCCCCGCGACGGCGCCCCCGGGCCCCGGCCCGAGCCGCCACGCCTGCCACCCGTCCGGATCGGCTGGGTCCTGCTCACCCTCCTGCCCGGAGCGCTCGCCACGGCCCTCGTGACCGGGCTGCGCCTCACCCAGGGCCGGACCCGCACGACGGTCGCCCTCGGCGGACTCCTCGCCGTCGCCCTCGCCGTCCGCGCGGCCCTGCGCCGGGGGCCCCTCGCCGCCGCGTCCGGCCCACCCTCCTGGCGCACCGCGCCCGGCACCCGGCTGTGCACGCTCTGGCTGCTCGGCTACGCCCTGCTCGGCGACGGCCTCCTGCGCGCCGCCCTCACGGGCGGCCCCGGCCCCCTGCCCGCCGGCCTGCCCGACCGCCCCTGGCCGGTGGCCGCTGTCCCCGCCCTGGCGCTCGCCCTGGCCTGCGCCCCGGCCGCCTGGTGCGCCCACCTGCTCACCGTCGGCGCCCGCCGCAAACTCGCCAGGAGCCGGGGCCTCGAGGACTTCACGGCCGCCGCCCGGCCCCTGCTGACCGGCGTCCTCACCCTGTTCCTCGGTGCCCTCACCGGCCTGCTCGCCCTGTGCGGCACCGTCCTGCACCGGAGTGCCGCCTACCCGCAGGGCCTCACCCTGGGCGCCCTCCTCCTGCTCGCCCGCCTGCTCGTCGTGCACCAGCACCGGCACGCGCCCGCCCTCGCCCTGGGCGCCGCCGCGGTCGCCGAGGTCGTGCCCCTGGGCCTGGTCCTGGCCGCCCGGCTGCCCGGCTGCGCCGCCCTGGCGGCCCCCGTCCGCGCGCTGGACGACACCTGGGGCCCGGCCGCCGTCCCCACGCTCGCCTGCGCCGCGGCGGCCCTGGCCCTGCTGGTGCACGCCCTGCGCACGCTCACCCGGGCCTCGGCCCACGCGCCCGCGGGAGCACCCGAATGACCCTTCCCGCCACCGGACGGACCGAGCCCGCCGCCACCCGCCCCGGGCGCGTGGCAGCGCCCGGGAGCCCGGCCCACCGCCGGAGGCAACCGCCTCACCCCTTCGAAGGAGAAGACGAGATGACCACCTCCCGACCTGGAGCGCCCGGCGCGCCCGGAGCGCCCGGAACGTCCGGAGCCTTGGGAGCAGCCGCAGCGCACACCCCGGGAGCCGCCCGATGAGGGTCCTGCTGATCGGAGCCAACGGATACATCGGCCGCTTCGTCGCCGACCGCCTGCTCGCCGACCCCGCCGTCCAGCTCACCGCGCTCGGCCGCGGCGACGACGCCGACGTCCGGTTCGACCTCGCCACCGGCAGCCCCGGAGCGCTCACCCGCTTCCTGGACGCGGTGCACCCCGGGGTCGTCGTCAACTGCGCGGGCGCCACCCGCGGCGGCGCCCGCGAACTCACCCGGCACAACACCGTCGCCGTCGCCACCGTCTGCGAGGCCCTGCGCCGCAGCGGCTGCGGCGCGCGCCTGGTGCAGATCGGGTGCGGCTCGGAGTACGGCCCCAGCCAGCCCGGCTCCTCCACGGCCGAGGACGCCGTACCGCGTCCCGGCGGGCCCTACGGCGTCAGCAAACTCGCGGCCACCGAACTGGTCCTCGGCTCCGGCCTCGACGCCGTCGTCCTGCGCGTCTTCTCACCCGCCGGGCCCGGCACCCCGGCCGGCTCCCCGCTCGGCCGGCTCGCCGAGGCCATGCGCCGCGCCATGCAGTCCGGCGACGGCGAACTGAAGCTCGGCGGCCTCGGCGTCCAGCGCGACTTCGTGGACGTCCGCGACGTCGCCCGCGCCGTGCACGCCGCCTCCCTCTCCGCCGCCCAGGGCGTCATCAACATCGGCTCCGGCCGCGCCGTCCGCCTCCGCGACGCAGCCGCCGTCCTGGCCAGGGTCGCCGGCTACGGCGGCGCCCTGCACGAACTCGACACCCCGCCCGGGCCGCTGCGCGGCGCCATCGGCCACCCGCGCACGGACCCCGACCACGCGTCCCCGGTCGCCTTCCCCTACCCGGACGGCTGCGGCAGCTGGCAGCAGGCCGACGTGCGCACCGCACGCGACCGGCTCGGCTGGCGGCCCCGGATCAACCTCGAAGAATCCCTGGCCGACATCTGGATGGAGGCGGCATGCCGCATCTGACCAGCACCACAGCATCGGACGCCACCGGCACCGGCGTCCGCACCGCCCTCGGCGTCCCCGGCTACGCGCACCCGCTCGTGGCCCCGGCCCAGTGGGCCGAACTCGCCCGGCCCGGCACCCCGCTCGACTGGGTCGTGCTCAACGTCGCCGCCGGGCCCGGCACCCGCCCCGACCCGCACTGCCTGGAGGCCGCCGGCCGGCTGCGCAACGCGGGCGTCCGCGTCCTCGGTCACCTGGACCTCACCCACGGCGCCCGCGCCCGCGGCGACCTGCTCGCCGACGCACAGCGCCACCTGGACTGGTACCGGGTCGACGGCTTCTTCCTGGACCGCTGCCCCGGCGGGCGGGAGGCGCTGCCGGAGGTCCGCCGCGCGCTCAGGCTGGTGCGGGCCACCGGTGACGCCCCGCACCTCGTCCTCGGCCACGACAGCCACCCGTACCCGGGCTACGCCGAGAACGCCGACCAGCTGGTCACCTTCCGCGGATCCTGGTCCCGGTACCGCTTCTCCCAGGTCGCGGAGTGGACCGCCGACTACCCGCCCGACCGGTTCTGCCACTTCGTGCACGGCGTGCCGCGCGGCCACCTGGAGGAGGCGCTGCGCATCGCGCGCTGGCAGGGAGCGGGGACGATCTACTTCACGGACCGCACCGACGGGGGCCGCCGGGTGGACCCCTGGGAGACGATGCCCGGCTACTGGGACGAGATCGTCTCGCGTGTCGGGACGGGTGTCTCGGAATGAAAAAGGCCGTGGCAGTGTTACGGGGAGAACAACCGTACTGTTTGACCGACCAACGGAGTCCCCGTGTCGCTGCCACCCCTGGTCGAGCCAGCTTCTGAGCTCACCGTAGACGAGGTCCGCCGGTACTCCCGCCACCTGATCATCCCCGACGTGGGGATGGACGGGCAGAAGCGGCTGAAGAACGCCAAGGTGCTCTGTGTGGGCGCCGGCGGCCTGGGCTCGCCGGCGCTGATGTACCTGGCCGCCGCGGGCGTGGGCACGCTCGGCATCGTGGAGTTCGACGAGGTCGACGAGTCGAACCTGCAGCGCCAGATCATCCACAGCCAGTCCGACATCGGCCGCTCCAAGGCCGAGTCGGCGCGCGACACCGTCAAGGGCATCAACCCGTACGTGAACGTGGTCCTGCACGAGGAGCGGCTGGAAGCCGACAACGTGATGGACATCTTCAGCCAGTACGACCTGATCGTCGACGGCACGGACAACTTCGCGACCCGCTACCTGGTCAACGACGCCTGCGTGCTGCTGAACAAGCCGTACGTCTGGGGTTCGATCTACCGCTTCGACGGCCAGGCGTCGGTCTTCTGGTCCGAGCACGGCCCCTGCTACCGCTGCCTCTACCCGGAGCCCCCGCCCCCGGGCATGGTCCCCTCCTGCGCCGAGGGCGGCGTCCTGGGCGTGCTGTGCGCGTCCATCGGCTCCATCCAGGTCAACGAGGCCATCAAGCTCCTCGCGGGCATCGGCGAGCCGCTGGTCGGCCGCCTGATGATCTACGACGCCCTGGAGATGACCTACCGCCAGGTCAAGGTCCGCAAGGACCCCGACTGCGCGGTGTGCGGCGAGAACCCGACCGTCACCGAGCTCATCGACTACGAGGCCTTCTGCGGCGTCGTGTCCGAGGAGGCCCAGGCGGCGGCCGCCGACTCCACGATCACTCCCAAGCAGCTCAAGGAGTGGATCGACGAGGGCGAGAACATCGAGATCATCGACGTCCGCGAGCCGAACGAGTACGAGATCGTCTCCATCCCGGGCGCCCGTCTGATCCCGAAGAACGAGTTCCTCATGGGCACCGCCCTCGAGGGTCTTCCGCAGGACAAGAAGATCGTCCTGCACTGCAAGACGGGTGTCCGCAGTGCGGAAGTCCTCGCGGTCCTGAAGTCCGCGGGCTTCTCCGACGCCGTCCACGTCGGCGGCGGTGTCATCGGCTGGGTCAACCAGATCGAGCCGAGCAAGCCGGTCTACTGACCTCTCGCCGCCGCCCGGTGGTGCTGACGAAGCCCACGGCTCCGACCTCCTCGGACGCCGTGGGCTTCGGCCGTCGAGGGGCCGCCGTCATGAGCAGACGGTGCCGTCCCTGGGTGCCCTGCCCTCCAGCAGGTAGGTGTTCACGGCGTTGTCCACGCAGTCGCTGCCGCTGCCGTAGGCGCCGTGGCCCTCGCCCTTCCAGGTGAGTTCGATCCCGACGCCCTTGCCGAGTTCGTCGGCCATCCTGCGGGTGCCCTCGTACGGGGTCGCCGGGTCGCCGGTGTTGCCGACCAGCAGGACGGGCGCCGCGCCCGGCGCGCTCACCTCGGGGGTGTCGTACTGGCCGGGGACCGGCCAGTCGTGGCACCAGCCTGCGGTGTCCCAGCCGAGGAAGTCCCCGAAGACCGGCGATATCCGCTCGAACCCGGGCAGCAGCCTCTTCGTCTCCGCGAGGGTGGGCCGCTGCCGGTCGTCCAGGCACGAGATGACCCGCTGGGCATGGCTCGTCGTGCCGTAGTGGCCCGAGGAGTCACGCTCGTCGTACTGGTCCGCGAGCGCCAGCAGCGGGGAACCGTCGCCCTTCTCCGCCGCGGCGAGCGCGCTGGTCAGCCGCGGCCAGGCGGCCTCGGTGTACAGCGGCACGACGATGCCGGTGACCGCGAGCGTCTGGGTCAGCCGGCGTCCGGACGACGTGCGCAGCGGCTCGCTGTCGAGGCGCCGGAGCAGGTCCGCGATCTTCCGTGAGCCCTGCCGCGGGTCCTGTCCGGTGGACTTCAGGTAGTCGTCCAGGGCCCGCTGGAAGCCGCGGGTCTGGTTCTCGGCGTGGCCCACCGCGTCGGCGGTCGGGTCGACCACCGCGTCGAGGATCAGCCGGCCGACCCGCTGGGGGAACAAGTGGGCGTACACGCCCCCGAGTTCGGTGCCGTAGGAGATGCCGAAGTAGTGCGTCGTCCGGTCGCCGAGCACCTGGCGCATCAGGTCCATGTCGCGTGCGGTGTCGGTGGTGGAGACGTGCGCCAGCAGGGCGCCGGCGGCCCTGCGGCAGCCCTGTCCGAAGTCGGCCGCGTCCCGCAGATAGGCCCGCTCCTCGGCCGGGGTGTCCGGGGTGGCGTCCACCTGCTCGGCCTTCTCGATGGCCCGGTCGCCGCGGCAGCGCACGCCCTCGCTGGCGCCGACCCCGCGGGGGTCCCAGCTCACCAGGTCGTAGCGTTCGTGCAGCTTCGGGACGGTCGCCGCGTAGTACGGCATCATCGACAGGCCCGAGCCGCCCGGGCCGCCGAAGTTGAACAGCAGCGAGCCGATCCGCCCGCTCCCGGTCGCCCGGGAGCGCATGAGGGCGAGGCCGATCGTCGTGCCACCCGGTTTCGACCAGTCCAGCGGCACTCTCAGCGTGGCGCACCGCCACGCGTCGCCGGGTGCCGCCGAGCCTTCGGTGGCCTTGCAGGTGTGCCAGTCGGGCCGCTGCGAGGTGAGGGAGGAGGGGAGCGCCGGCGGAGGGGACGCCGGTGGGCTGCTCCCCGTGCCCTTCCTCGCCGGACCCGGCCCGCCGGCCGCCCCCTTGCCCTCCTCCTGGCCGCCGCCCGACGAACCTCCGCACCCGGCCACCAGCAGCGCAGCGGCGACGGCTGCCGTCCACCGCAGGAATCGCGACATGCGCACGCACCCCCCTCGCAGGCCCTCCGCGTCGTGCCGCAGCGGGCGTCCACGCCATGGTAGGCGGAGCGGGCCCGCCCCGTGACGTCCTGTGGATAACCCTCTGACCTGCGGATTCGGGTTAGGAGCAGACCGTGCCGGGCTTCGGCACCTTCCCGTCCAGCAGGTAGTCGTTCACCGCGCTCTGCACGCACTTGTTCTTGCTGTCGTACGACCCGTGCCCCTGTCCCTTGTACGTCAGTTCGACGGCGACGCCCTTGCCGAGCGCGTCCACCATCTTCTTCGCGCCCTCGTACGGGGTGGCGGGGTCACCGGTGTTGCCGACCACGAGGATCGGCGCCGAGCCGGGGGCGCTGACCTCGGGATGGTCGGCGGCGCCGGGCACCGCCCAGTCGGTGCAGCCGAGCATGCCCCAGGCCATGTAGGTGCCGAACACCGGGGAGGCGGCACGGAACTCGGGCAGCTTCCGCCGGACGTCGTCGGTGGTGTACCGCGGCTTCTCGTCGGAGCAGTTGATGGCGACGTTGGCGGCGGTGATGTTGCTGTACTCCCCGTCCTCGCTGCGTCCGTTCATCGAGTCGGACAGCAGCATGAGGATCTTGCCGTCACCCTCGTACGCCTGCTGGAGCCCCTCGGTCAGGTACTCCCAGAAGTCCTTGGAGTACAGGGACTGCGCGATGCCGTTCGTGGCGGCGGTCTGGGTCAGCTGGCGCGGGAAGACGCCCGGGATCGGCTTCTTCTCCAGGTCGTCGAGGAGCTTGGCGATGCGGTCCTTGACCTCCTGCGGGGTGTCGCCGATCGGGCAGTCGCCCTTCGACGCGCAGTCCTTCGCGAAGTTGTCGAGCGCGAGCTGGAAGCCCTTGGTCTGTCCGAGCGCGCTCTGCTCCGGGTCCTCGGTGGGGTCGACGACGGCGTCGAAGACGGCCCGGCCGACGTGCTTGGGGAACAGGTGGGCGTAGACACCGCCGAGTTCGGTGCCGTACGAGATGCCGAAGTAGTGCAGCTTGTCGTCCCCGAGCACCTGACGCATCAGGTCCATGTCACGGGCTGCGTCGGTGGTGCGCACGTGCGGCAGGATCGTCCGCGAGTTCTTCTCGCAGGCGTCGTTGAACTGCTTGGTCCGGTCGACCAACTGCTTCTGCTCGGCGCTGTCGTCCGGTGTCGCGTCCTGCTGGAAGTACGAGTCGAGCTGGGCGTCGCTCTCGCACTCCACGGGCGCGCTGCGGCCGACCCCGCGCGGGTCGAAGCTGACCAGGTCGTAGCGGGTGTTCAGGGTGGCGTAGTCCGCGCCGAAGGCGGGCAGCGTGCTGACTCCGCTGCCGCCGGGGCCGCCGAAGTTGAAGACGAGCGAGCCGATCCGCCGGCTGGGGTCCCCGGTCGCCTTCGCGCGGATCAGGGCGATGTCGATGGTGTCGCCCTTGGGCCTGCTCCAGTCCAGGGGCGCCTTCATGGTGGCGCACTGCCACTTGGCGCCGCTGGACAGCGGTGAGGGCGAGGTGCCGCCGCCCTCCGCCCGGGAGGGGGCCGGGCAGTCCTTCCAGTCCAGCTTCTGAGTCGTCAGATCCCCGGTCCCGGCGTGACCGCCGCAGCCGGCCGACAGCGCGGCCAGCAGGACGGCGCTGGTGGTGAGAGCGGCGGCACTCAGCCGGGATCGGTAGGCCATGCACCCATCCTCACGCCGCCCGCGCCGGGGCGCGCGGGACGCGGGCCGTTGGAGGTACGGCCCGTGACCGGGCTACGAGGGCCCGGTCACAGGGCGCCCCTGCGGGTGAGCTGGTTGAAGGCGAGCCAGCCCGGCAGCACCGGCAGCCACAGGGTCAGCAGCCGGAACAGCAGGACGGCCGGTGCGGCCACCTCCTTGGGGAGGCCGACGGCGATCAGACCCAGCGTGAGGCTCGCCTCGACCGCGCCGACACCGCCCGGGGTGGGGGCCGCGGAGCCGAGCGCGTTGCCGGCGAGGAAGACGACGGCGACGCTGGCGATGCTCAGCGAGGTCGAGCCGTCGCCGAACGCGCGGATCGAGGCGTCCAGGCACATCACGAAGCAGGCGGTCAGCAGCAGCATGCCGCCGATGCCCGTGACCAGCTTCTGCGGCCGCTGGAGCACGTCGAGCATGCGCGGCACGACACCGGCGAACAGCGACCTCACGCGCGTGGCGACGAACTTCCGCAGGAACGGCACGGAGGTCACCACGAGCACCAGCACCGCCACCGTCAGCAGACCGGCGATGACCGTCCGGGACGGCGACAGCGACGGCGTCTTCTCCGTGCCGGTCAGATAGCCGAAGGACAGCAGCATCAGGATGTGGCAGCCCAGACCGAACAGCTGCGACGCGCCGACGCTCGCCACCGCGAGCCCCGGGCGTACCCCCTGGCGCTGCAGGAAGCGCGTGTTGAGGGCGACACCGCCGACCGCCGCCGGTGCCACGATCTTCACGAAGGACCCGGCGACCTGGGCCCCCACGGTCCGCGGGAACGGCACCCGTTCGGGCACGAACCCCAGCAGCGCCATGGCCGCGGCCACGTAGCTGAGCGCGGAGAACAGCACGGCGGCGGCCACCCAGCCCCACTGGGCCTGCGAGAAGAGCGTGCCGAACTGGATGTGCGTGAGCTGCGTCAGCAGGTAGTACGCGCCGATCGCGCCGGCGATGAAGCTGATGAGCGTGCGCGGACGCACCCGCTCCAGACGCGCCGGCTCCACCGGCGCCTGGGGCCTGATCCGCAGCACCTGGTGCCGGATCTGGGTGAGCAGATCCTCCTCGCGGGCCTCGTCCAGCGCCTCGTCGAGGGCTCGCTTCTCCGCCCGTTGCTCGGCTCGGACCGCCTTCTTGTCGGGCTTCTCCAGCACCGGGCCCGTCTCGGACGCCTCGTCGAGACGCGCCTGCTTGGCCTGCCGGGATGCCTCCAGCACCGCGTCGCGCTCGCGCTGCGCCCGCTCCCGGCCGAGCCGGCGCAGCGTCGCGCGCGTGGAGCGCGTCAGCGCGATGGGCTGCAGCATCGGCAGGCAGTCGGCGACGGCGTCCGGGCCGAGCACACCGACGGCGGAGGCCACGGCGCGCTCGGCGCCGACCCGCAGGCCGAGCGTGGTGACCAGCTGGGCGACGTCCATGCGCAGCAGCAGATCACCGGCCGCGATCTCGCCGCCGCGCAGCTCGGTGAGGATCACCCTGCCGGAACGATCCACCAGGATCGCGTCACCGGCCAGCCTGCGGTGCGCGATCCGCCGCGACTGCAGCGCCCGCGCCTGGTGCCAGGTGCTGCGCAGCAGCTCGTCGGTGATCTCCTCGTCCGCCAGCGAGTCCAGCGTGCGGCCGCCGGTGTGCTCGTAGACGAGCATGACCGCGTCGGGGCCCAGTTCGGAGGTGGCGATCAGCTTGGGCGCGTTGGCTCCCGCCGCGATCGCCGCGTACGCCAGCAGCGCCTCCTGCTCCAGCGCCTGGCGCAGCGACTGGAGGCTGGAACGGGTCGCGAAGCCGCGCAGGGTCAGGTTGCGCCAGGCCCGGTAGAAGAAGCCCTGGGCCTGCTGTTCCCGGTCGACGACCGTGACGTCCAGCGGGGGGCCGTCCTCCAGGGTGACGAAGTAGCGCCGCCCCCGGTCCCCGTTCTCCGTCTCCACGGTCTCCTCGCGAGCGGCGGAGACGGGGTGGAACCCGACGTGCCTGAGGCCCGCCATGAGGGTCTGCCCGGTGGGGCGCACGTTGGGCGAGCCGACCGCGTACAGGGTGCCGTAGGCGACGGTCCAGCCGATCAGGACGGTCAGGATGATCGAGAAGGGTGTCGTGTAGCCCGTGACCAGCATCGAGAACGCGTCGAGCATCAGCACGATCCACAGCACCGCGCGCCACCGGGGTCTGCGGGACATGCCGACGGCCGTCATGTACGCGATGACCGGCGCAAGATAGCCGTGGACCGGGTCGGTGAGGGCGTGGATGTCACCGGGTGAGGGCTGGGTGAGTGCCTCCTGGATGGAGTTTGGGGCGGCCCGGGCGACCCACAGGTCGGTGGCGAGGGTCACCCCGTGCGCGAGGACGGCCGCCAGGACGCCGTCGGCGATCCGTAGCCCGTCGCGTTTGATCAGCCGTTCGATCGCGAAGGCGACCGGCACCAGGAGGATCGCGATGCTGGACGCCAGCCCCGCGATCTTGATCAGCAGGTCGGGTGCCTGTCCGGTGCCCTTGTTGATGTCCTGTTCGAGACCGGAGGTGGTGCCGTGCGCGAACGCGGCGATCGCGAGCAGCACGACGACGGCGAGGACGCCGACGAGCAGCCGCATGAGGTCGGAGGGGCGGTGCACGCGCGCGGGGAGCAGCGGTTCGTCGCCCTCCACCGCGTCCGCGTGCTGATCGTCGCCGCGGTCCCCAGGGGCTTTGCCGTCCTGCGACGCGCCCCCGTCCCCGGAGGCGCCGTCGTCCCCGGGCGCACCGCCGTCCTGGTGCGCGTCGGCGTCCTCGCCCGCGGGCCTGGTGCCGCCCCGCCCCGTGTCGCCGGAGCCGTCCGTGTCCGTGCCGGCGGAACCGGTGCCGTCCGCGCCCTCGGCGTCCTCCGCGCGTGTGCCGTTCTCCTGCGGCGCGCGCGTGCCGTTCCCGTCCGCCGCGCCGGTGTCGTCCCGGCCCGAGCGGGCGGCGTCGGGACGCGCGGGAACGTCAGGGGTGCCCTCCGCGCCTTCGGGGTGCACGCCCTGCTGCTTCATGGTCTCTTCTTGGTCTCGTATCACCGGTCACCGCCCGCACGATGGTGGCATGCCCCACCGGCCCGCGGGGGCATCAGGGTGCGGATGCGCGGGCGGACAGTCTGCCGGAAGCACCGCCCGAGGGCGAGTGGACCGGTCGCGGCTTCGCCGTCCCGTTGTCGGTGGGGTGCGGCAGGATGGGGCGAATGAGCGAGCAGAGCCCTGCCGAGGACACCCGCGAGGGGTACGCCGACGCGCTGCCGGAGTACGCCGAGCGGGTCCTGGAGGTCGCCGAGCGGATCCCGCCCGGGCACGTGATGACGTACGGCGACGTCGCCGAGTGGCTCGACGGCGAGACCGACGAGACCGGCGAGACCGACGAGACCGCCGGGGCAGGCGGGAGACGGCGCGTGGGGCCGCGCCAGGTCGGCCGGGTGATGTCCCTCTACGGGAGCGCCGTCCCCTGGTGGCGCGTGGTGCGCTCCGACGGGGTGCTGCTGCCCGGCCACGAGCTGCGTGCCCTCGCCCACTACCGCGCGGAGGGCACGCCCCTGAAGGAGGCGGCCAGGAGCGCCGAGGGCCATGTGCCGCGCCTCGACATGAGACGGGCCCGCTGGGACGGCGAGGCGGGTGTGGAGGGTCACACCTGACAGCTTCCGCCATCGACTGCCGGGGAGGGGAGCCTGTGGCCCGTACGAGGGACACCGGGGACCCCCGCGGCATGACGTACGTTCGTGAGGTGAGGGACTCACGTGACGCGGGGGCCACGAGGGCCGCGAGGGAGGAATCGGAAGCCCTGCTTCCGTCCGGCGCGGCGGCGTAGCGTCGGCTGCACGTGCCCCCCTCACCCCGCGGCCACCGCCTCGCACGTGTGACCGCCTGCCCACCAGCACAACCACCAGGACCGGCGAACCACGTGAGCTCCTCTTTCTCCACCAGGCGCCTGCCGCACCCCCCGGTGCGGCAGGGCAGCCGTGGCGCTTACCGACTCGTCCGTACCCCGCCGCCCGAGGTGGACCCCCCTCCACTGGACGCGGCACAGCGTGCCGTGGTTGACCACGAGAGCGGACCACTTCTGGTCCTCGCGGGTCCCGGCACCGGCAAGACCACCACGCTGGTGGAGTCCGTCGCCGCGCGCATCGCCGCCGGCGGGGACCCGCAGCGCATCCTCGTGCTGACGTTCAGCCGCAAGGCCGCCGTCGACCTGCGCGACCGCATGGCCCTGCGCATCGGCGCCGCCCGCGCGCCGCGGGCGACCACCTTCCACTCGTACTGCTACGCCCTGGTCCGCGCCCACCAGGACAGCGGCCTGTTCACGGAGCCGCTGCGCCTGCTGTCCGGCCCCGAGCAGGACGTCGCGGTCCGGGAGCTGCTGGCCGGGCAGCCCGACCTGGAGCGGCTCGGCCTCACCTCCGTGCGCTGGCCGGACGAGCTGCGCGCCTGCCTGACCACGCGCGGCTTCGCCGACGAGGTCCGCGCCGTCCTCGCCCGCAGCCGGGAGCTCGGCCTCGGCCCCGGCGCGCTGGACGCCTTCGCCCACCGCATCGGCCGCCCCGACTGGCGCGCCGCCGCCGCCTTCCTCGCCGAGTACCTCGACGTCCTCGACCTCCAGGGCGTCATCGACTACGCCGAACTGGTCCACCGCGCGGTGCTGCTCGCCCAGCGCCCCGAGGTCGCGGCCCGGCTCGCCGGCCAGTACGACGCGGTGTACGTCGACGAGTACCAGGACACCGACCCCGCCCAGGTACGGCTGCTGCGCGCCCTGGCCGGCGGCGGTCGCACCCTGGTCTCCTTCGGTGACCCCGACCAGTCGATCTACACCTTCCGGGGCGCCGACGTGAACGGCATCCTCGAGTTCCCTGCCGTCTTCCCGCGCGTGGACGGCCGCCCGGCCCCCGTCGAGGTGCTGCGCACCTCCCGCCGTTCCGGCGCCGCGCTGCTGGCCGCCACCCGCCTGATCACCCAGCGCATGCCGCTGTCCCGGCTGCCCGCCGACAAGGTCCGCGCCCACCGCGAGCCCGCGCCCGTACGCGAAGGCGGCCGCGTCGAGGTCTACACGTACCCGACGTCCGGCACGGAGCTGGACAACGTCGCCGACATCCTGCGCCGCGCCCACCTGGAGGACGGCGTCCCGTGGAACGACATGGCCGTCCTCGTGCGCGCCGGCTCCCGCAGCATCCCGACGCTGCGCCGCGCGCTCACCGCGGCGGGCGTCCCCCTGGACATCGACGGCGACGACCTGCCCCTGCGCCACGAGCCGGCGGTCGCGCCCCTGCTGACGGCCCTCAGGGTGGTCGCCACGGCCGAGGCCGCCCAGCGGCCGGCCGCCGCGGCCGCGGGGCCCACGACGGACGCCCACCGACAGCCGGACGACGCCGCACCCGGTCCCGCGAACCCCGTGCCGGACACCCTGGGGGTGCCCGGCGACCCTGCCGAGCCGCATGCGACCGGCGACTCCGGCGACTCCCACGACTACTCCGGCTCCGGTGCCCCGGACGACTCCGGCGACGCGGGGGGAGCGACGGAGCCCGGCGTCCCCGAGCGGACATCGACCGGCGGAACCGTGCCAGGCGACGGTGACGGCGACGGCGACGGCACCACCACTGGCACCGCCCCCGACCCGCGCCCCTCCGCCGACGAGCCGACCGGTGCCCGTACCCCCTGGCTCGACGCCGAGACCGCCCTCACCCTGCTCGCCTCCCCCCTCGCCGGCATGGACACCGCCGACCTGCGCCGCCTCGGCCGCGCCCTGCGCGAGGAGGAGCGGGCCGCCGGGAACCCGCTGCCGCCGCCCTCCGACGAGCTCCTCGCCCAGGCCCTCGCCGAACCCGAGCGCCTGGTGACGCACGACCCGGCGTACGCGCGCGGGGCGCAGCGCCTCGGCGCGCTGCTCCGCAAGGCCCGCGAGCGCCTCGCCGGCGGCGGTACGGCGGAGGAGGCGTTGTGGGACCTGTGGGAGGGCACGCCCTGGCCCACCCGTCTGGAGCGGGCGGCCCGGCGCGGCGGCGCGGCAGGCCGCAACGCGGACCGCGACCTGGACGCGATGTGCGCGCTGTTCGCCACGGCCGCACGCGCGGAGGAGCGCACCGGTGGCCGCGGCGCCCTGAACTTCCTGGAGGAGATCGAGGCCCAGGACATCGCCGCCGACACCCTCACCCGCCGTGCCGTGCGCCCCGACGCCGTCCGCCTGATGACCGCGCACCGCTCCAAGGGCCTGGAGTGGCGGCTGGTCGTCGTCGCCGGCGTCCAGGAGGGCCTGTGGCCCGACCTGCGCCGCCGCGGCTCCCTGCTGGAGGCCGACCGCATCGGCCGGGACGGCCTGGCCGAGCCCCTGACCCCCGGCGCGCTGCTCGCCGAGGAGCGCCGCCTGTTCTACGTGGCCGCCACGCGCGCGCGTGAGCGCCTCGTCGTCACCGCCGTGAAGGCACCGGCCGACGACGGCGACCAGCCCTCCCGTTTCCTGACCGAGCTGGGCGTGGAGCCCCGCGACGTCACCGGACGGCCCCGCCGGCCGCTGTCCGTGGCCGCGCTCGTCGCCGAACTGCGCGCCACCACCGTCGACCCGAACGCCTCGGACCGGCTGCGCGAGGCCGCCGCCCGGCGCCTGGCGCGACTCGCCGCGCTCGCCGACGAGGAAGGACGCCCCCTGGTGCCGTCCGCACACCCCTACCGCTGGTGGGGCATGTTCGAGCCGACCGAGAGCAAGGTGCCGCTGCGCCACCGCGACCAGCCCGTCGTGCTCTCCGGCAGCGCCCTCGACCAGCTCGCCAACACCTGCTCCCTGCAGTGGTTCCTCGGCCGGGAGGTGAAGGCCGACGCGCCCGCCACCACCGCCCAGGGCTTCGGCAACGTCGTCCACGTCCTCGCCGACGAGGTCGCCTCCGGCCGTACCCCGGCCGACCTCGACGTCCTGATGGAACGCCTGGACTCGGTGTGGAACGCGCTGGCCTTCGACGCGCCCTGGAAGTCGGCGCAGGAGAAGGACAACGCGCGCGTGGCGCTCGAACGCTTCCTCAACTGGCACGTCCTGAACCGCACCGGCCGCACCCCGGTGGCCAGCGAACAGGACTTCGACGTCACCCTCGAAGCGGGCGACTACCAGGTCCGCATCCGCGGCCAGATGGACCGCGTCGAGGCCGACGCCGAGGGCCGCGCCTACGTCGTCGACTTCAAGACCGGCAAGCAGGCACCCAGCGCCGCCGAGGTGGCCCGTCACCCGCAGCTCGCCGTCTACCAGCTCGCCGTGAGCGAGGGCGCCGTCGACAGCGCCTTCGACGGCGCGCGCCCCGAGCCCGGTGGCGCCGAACTCGTCCACCTCAGACAGGGCGCGGCCAAGCGGGACGGCGGCGAGAGCCTGCCCAAGGTGCAGACGCAGGAGCCGCCGGCGGGGGAGTGGGTCGGCGAGCTGCTGGCCACCGCCGCAGGAAAGGTCCTCGACGAACGGTTCACCCCCACCACCGGCCAGCACTGCACCCACTGCGCCTTCCGCGCCTCCTGCAGCGCGCGCCCCGAGGGCCGGCACGTGGTCGAATGACCCGCCCACCGGCCGGGTGACGTACGGCACCACCCGCGCTGACCTGCGCATCCGCCGCCCGGCCGGTCGAGCCGTGCCCGACTGTCAGTGCCCGCCACTAGCCTGTGACGACATGCCCGCCCGTATCAGCGACCCCGAGCAGCTCAAAGAGCTCCTCGGCATCCCCTTCACCCCGGAGCAGACGGCCTGCATCATCGCGCCGCCCGCCCCGCAGGTCATCGTGGCCGGAGCCGGGTCGGGCAAGACCACCGTCATGGCCGCCCGGGTCGTCTGGCTGGTCGGCACCGGCCAGGTCGCCCCCGAACAGGTCCTCGGCCTGACCTTCACGAACAAGGCGGCCGGTGAGCTCGCCGAACGCGTCCGCAAGGCCCTGATCAAGGCCGGCGTCACCGACCCCGACGTCATCGACCCGGACGACCCGCCCGGCGAGCCGGTCATCTCGACCTACCACGCCTTCGCCGGCCGCCTGCTGACCGACCACGGCCTGCGCATCGGCCTCGAACCCAGCTCCCGGCTCCTCGCCGACGCCACCCGCTATCAGCTCGCCGCACGCGTCCTGCGCGAGGCCCCCGGCCCCTACCCGGCCCTGACCCGCTCCTTCGCCGACCTGGTCAGCGACCTGCTCGCCCTCGACTCCGAACTCGCCGAACACCTCGTGGACCCCGCGCGGCTGCGCGCCTGGGACGCGGACCTGCTGCAGGAGCTGGAGAGCACCAAGCTCACCAACGCCGACCTGCGCAAGGTCCCCGACACCGCCGCCGCCCGCCGCGAACTCACCGACCTCGTCGAGCGCTACCGGACCGCCAAACGCCAGCGCGACCTCCTCGACTTCGGCGACCAGATCGCCCTGTCCGCCCGCCTCGCCGGCGTCCCCGAAGTGGGCCGGCAGCTGCGCGAGGAGTTCCGCGTGGTGCTCCTGGACGAGTACCAGGACACCTCCGTCGCCCAGCGCGTCCTGCTCTCCGGCCTCTTCGGCGGCGGCACCGGCCACCCCGTCACCGCCGTCGGCGACCCCTGCCAGGCCATCTACGGATGGCGCGGCGCCTCCGTCGCCAACCTGGACGACTTCCCCGACCACTTCGCCCGCACCGACGGCCGGCCCGCCACCCGGCAGTCGCTCAGCGAGAACCGCCGCAGCGGCGGCCGCCTCCTCGACCTCGCCAACGGCCTCGCCGAGCCGCTGCGCGCCATGCACGCGGGCGTGGAAGCCCTGCGCCCCGCCCCCGGGGCCGAACGCGACGGCACGGTCCGCTGCGCCCTGCTGCCCACCCACGCCGAGGAGATCGACTGGATCGCCGACTCCCTCGCCCATCTCGTGCGCACCGGCACCGCCCCCGCCGAGATCGCCGTCCTGTGCCGCACGGCCGGCGACTTCGCCGAGATCCAGGGCGCACTCGTCGCCCGCGACGTCCCCGTGGAGGTCGTCGGCCTCTCCGGGCTGCTGCACCTGCCCGAGATCGCCGACCTCGTCGCCGTCTGCGAAGTCCTCCAGGACCCCGCGGCCAACGCCTCCCTGGTCCGCCTGCTGACCGGCCCGCGCTGGCGCATCGGCCCCCGCGACCTCGCCCTCCTGGGCCGCCGCGCCCGCCTGCTGGTCGCCCACGCACGCGTGGACGACACCGAGGACCCCGACCGCCGGCTCGCCGAGGCCGTCGAGGGAGTCGACCCGTCCGAGGTGATATCGCTCGCGGACGCCCTCGACACCTTCCTCGAATCGCCCCTGAACGACGACGAGGGCGACGCCGACGGACTGCCGTTCTCCCCGGACGCGCGCGTACGCTTCGCCCGCCTCGCCGCCGAACTGCGCGACCTGCGGCGCTCCCTGGCCGACCCGCTGATGGACGTCCTGCACCGCGTCCTCGCCGTCACCGGCCTCGAGGTCGAGCTGTCGGCGTCCCCGCACGCGCTCGCCGCCCGCCGCCGCGAGACCCTGTCCAACTTCCTCGACATCGCCGCATCCTTCGCCGCCGGCGACGGCGAGGCCACCCTGCTCGCCTTCCTCGGGTTCCTGCGCACCGCCGCCCAGTACGAGAAGGGCCTCGACAACGCCCTGCCCGGCGGCGAGAACACCGTCAAGGTGCTCACCGCGCACAAGTCCAAGGGCCTGGAGTGGGACGTCGTCGCCGTCCCCGGCCTGGTGACCGGCACCTTCCCCAGCGCCCAGGGCCGGGAGAAGTGGACCGCGCAGGCCAAGGTGCTGCCGCACGCCCTGCGCGGCGACACCGCCACCCTGCCCGACATCGACTCCTGGGACTCCCGCGGCATGAAGGCCTTCCACGAGGCCATGAAGGAGCACCAGCACACCGAGGAGCTGCGCCTCGGCTACGTCACCTTCACCCGCCCCCGCTCCCTCCTGCTCGGCTCCGGCCACTGGTGGGGACCCAGCCAGAAGAAGCCGCGCGGCCCCTCCGACTTCCTCCAGGCCCTGTACGACCACTGCGCCGCCGGGTACGGCGAGATCGAGGCGTGGGCCGACGAGCCCGCCGAGGACGAGGAGAACCCGGCCCTGCACACGGCCACCGCCGACCAGGTGTGGCCGCTCCCCCTGGACGACGCGGCCCTCGCCCGCCGCCGCGCGGCGGCCGAGACCGTCCTCACCCACCTCGACGCCCTCGCCGCCCACCAGGACGCCCCGGCGCCCGCCACGCACGACCCGGCCGCCTTCGACGACCCGGACTGGCCGGCCCCGACGGACGAGGACCAGCCCTACGGCGAGGAGTTCCCCTACGACGACGAGCCGTACTCCGACGACCCGTACGACGACCCGTTCGCCGACGGTGGCCCGTTCGGAGACGACCACGACAGCGCCCCGGTCGGTGACTCGTCCGGCGACCCCCGCGGAAGCGACCTGTACGAAGGCGGCGTCCCGACCGTCCCGCACCAGGCGCCCTCCCCGGCCGGGCACCCCGGCGGCGGACACGCCCCCCGCCCGGCGCCCCGGCTCCCCTCGCCCCTCACCCCCGAGGAGGCGCGCGCCATCGCCTCCTGGGACCGCGACCTCGACGCCCTCACCGGCGAACTGCTGCGCGCCCGGCGCAGCACCACCGACGTACCCCTGCCGGCCTCGCTCACCGCGTCCCAGCTGATGCGCCTGGCCGAGGACCCGGACGGGCTCGCGCAGGAACTCGCACGCCCCATGCCGCGCCCCCCGCAGCCCGCCGCGCGTCGGGGCACCCGCTTCCACGCCTGGGTGGAGACACGCTTCGAGGAACTGACGCTCCCCATGCTGGAGCCCGACGAGCTGCCCGGCACCGACGCCGAGATCGCCGACGAACGTGACCTCGAAGCCCTCAAGGAAGCCTTCGAACGCACCGAGTACGCCCGCCGCACCCCGTACCGGATCGAGACGCCCTTCCAGCTCACGCTCGCCGGCCGGGTCGTGCGGGGGCGGATCGACGCCGTCTACCGCAACGGCGACGGACCGACGGCGACCTACGAGATCGTCGACTGGAAGACCAGCCGCACCCGCGCCGCCGACCCCCTCCAGCTCGCCGTCTACCGCCTGGCCTGGGCCGAGCAGCAGGGCGTCCCGCTCCACGCGGTCACCGCCGCGTTCCTCTACGTGCGCGGCGGCGAGGTCGTCCGTCCCACGGGCCTGCCCGACCGGCCCGCTCTGGAGCGGCTGCTCACCGGTGACGCCCCCGACGACACCGACACGGCACACCAGGCCTCACAAGTGTGACGAATCACCCTCCCAAGTGTGACGAACCGCCCGCCGAGGATGCCGGTGCGGGCCGATAGGCTCGTGAGTATGAGCCAGACCCCGGACAGCGCCGTCCGCACGTACATCGACCGGCACCGCGCCGCCTTCCTCGACGACCTCACCGCCTGGCTCCGCATCCCCTCCGTGTCGGCCCAGCCCGACCACGGGCCCGACGTACGCGACAGCGCCGACTGGCTCGCCGCCAAGCTCAGGGAGACCGGCTTCCCGACGGCCGAGGTCTGGCCGACCGCGGGCGCCCCCGCCGTCTTCGCCGAGTGGCCCTCGGGCGACCCCGAGGCGCCCACGGTCCTCGTCTACGGCCACCACGACGTCCAGCCCGCCGCCCGTGAGGACGGCTGGGACAGCGACCCCTTCGAGCCCGTCGTACGCGGCAACCGCCTCTACGCGCGCGGGGCGGCCGACGACAAGGGCCAGGTGTTCTTCCACACCCTGGGCGTCCGCGCCCACCTCGCCGCCACCGGGCGCACCGCCCCCGCGGTCAACCTGAAGCTGCTGATCGAGGGCGAGGAGGAGTCCGGCTCCCCGCACTTCCGGGCCCTCGTCGAGGAGCACGCCGGCCGGCTCACCGCCGACGCCGTGATCGTCTCCGACACCGGCATGTGGTCCGAGGACACCCCGACCGTCTGCACCGGCATGCGCGGCCTCGCCGAGTGCGAGATCCGCCTCCACGGCCCCGACCAGGACATCCACTCCGGCTCCTTCGGCGGCGCCGTCCCCAACCCCGCCACCGCGGCCGCCCGCCTGGTGGCCGCCCTGCACGACGAGCACGCACGCGTGGCCGTCCCCGGCTTCTACGACGGCATCGTCGAGCTGACCGACCGCGAGCGCGAGCTGTTCGCCGAGCTGCCGTTCGACGAGCCCCAGTGGCTGCGCACCGCCAAGTCGCGCGCCACCCACGGCGAGGCAGGGCACACCACCCTGGAGCGCATCTGGGCCCGCCCGACCGCCGAGGTCAACGGCATCGGCGGCGGCTACCAGGGCCCCGGCAGCAAGACGATCATCCCCTCCTCGGCCATGGTCAAGCTGTCCTTCCGGCTGGTCGCCGGCCAGGACCCGGACCACATCGAGAAGGCCGTCCGCGCCTGGGCCGCCGACCGGCTGCCTGCCGGCATCACGCACGAGATCAGCTTCGGCTCCGCCACCCGCCCCTGTCTGACCCCGCTCGACCACCCCGCGCTGCAGTCCGTGGCCCGTGCCATGGGCCGCGCCTTCCAGAGCCCGGTCCGCTTCACCCGCGAGGGCGGCTCCGGCCCCGCCGCCGACCTCCAGGAGGTCCTGGGAGCCCCCGTCCTCTTCCTCGGCATCTCCGTCCCGTCCGACGGCTGGCACGCCCCGAACGAGAAGGTCGAGCTCGACCTCCTCCTCAAGGGCGTCGAGACCAGCGCCTACCTGTGGGGCGACCTCGCCGAGAACTGGCGTCACGCCCCCTGACCCGAGGGCGCCGTACGGGACGGCACCACGCGCGGGGCACACCGGGACAACCGCCCGCCCCGCACGGCCCCCTCCCGCCCGGCTGCCCCACCGCCCCACCGCCCGCCGCACCGCCCGACCAGACGAACCGTTCCACTGGGGGAGTTGGAAGCACCCGTGACCATCCGGACCGACCACACCGCCGACCGACCCATCTCGCTGACCGCCCCGAGCGGCATCGACCGCGCCGCCCACCACCGGCTCGACGAGGCCTGGCTCGCCGCGGCGTGGAGCCACCCCACGACCCGCTGCTTCGTGGTCTCCGGCGGCCAGGTACTCATCGACGAGACGCCCGACGGCCGCACCGAACTCGTCATGACCCCCTCCTTCGAGGCGCCGCTCACCGAGGCCCACCGGTACTTCCTCGGCACCGACGACGACGGCGTCAGCTACTTCGCGCTGCAGAAGGACGCCCTGCCCGGCCGCATCGACCAGTCCGCGCGCCCCGCCGGCCTGCGCGAGGCCGGACTGCTGCTGTCACCCCGTGACGCGGGCCTCATGGTGCACGCCGTGGGCCTGGAGAACTGGCAGCGCACCCACCGCTTCTGCTCCCGCTGCGGCGAGCGCACCGTCATCGCCGCGGCCGGCCACATCCGCCGCTGCCCCGCGTGCGGCGCCGAGCACTACCCGCGCACCGACCCCGCCGTGATCATGGCCATCACCGACGTGGACGACCGCATCCTGCTCGGCCGCCAGGTCCACTGGCCCGAAGGCCGCTTCTCCACCCTCGCCGGCTTCGTCGAGCCCGGCGAGTCCATCGAGCAGGCCGTGCGCCGCGAGGCCTTCGAGGAGGCCGGTGTCACCGTCGGTCCGGTCGAGTACGTGGCCAGCCAGCCCTGGCCCTTCCCCTCCAGCCTCATGCTGGGCTTCATGGCCCACGCCACCACCACCGACATCACCGTCGACGGCGACGAGATCCACGAGGCCCGCTGGTTCTCCCGCGAGGAGCTGCACGCGGCCTTCGAGTCCGGCGAGGTCCAGCCGCCCTACGGCATCTCCATCGCCGCCCGCCTGATCGAGAAGTGGTACGGCAGGCCCCTGCCGACGAGAAGCGTCATCTGAGCCCGGGCCGGCGGGAGAGCCGCGGAAGAGGACACGACGAAGCGGCCGCCGGGGCACCCAGCCCCGGCGGCCGCTTCTCCCGCAAGCTCCGGCCGACCCGCCTACGCGGCGACCTTCTGCTTCACCTGGGCCAGCGACGGGTTCGTCAGCGTCGAACCGTCGGCGAACAGCACGGTCGGGACCGTCTGGTTTCCGCCGTTGGCCTTCTCGACGAAGGCGGCGGACTCCGGGTCCTGCTCGATGTTGATCTCGGTGTACGCGATGCCCTCGCGGTCCATCTGGCTCTTCAGCCGACGGCAGTAGCCACACCAAGTCGTGCTGTACATCGTCACAGTGCCCTGCATGTCTCTCGCGCTCCTCAGGCTGCTCGGGGAAGTCCTCCGAGCAGCACAACACGGACCGGACCCACGACATTCCCTCCTGGGGTATCGGAGGCGCCGCAGGAGCCCCGCCGGCCTTCCGGGCGCGGCCGTGACGCGCGCCCCACAACAATCCTCGGGTCATACGACCGCAGGCCCCCGCCTGTGGACAACCGGCGCAGCAGTCCCGGACGACCTGGCAGCATGGCCATGTGACACCAGCAACGCACTCCCCCCTCTTCCCGCAGGCCCCCGACTCGGCCGACGCGGTGCTCGAAGGGCTCGACCCCGAGCAGCGCGAGGTCGCCACCGCGCTGCACGGCCCGGTGTGCGTGCTGGCCGGAGCGGGAACCGGCAAGACCCGCGCCATCACCCACCGCATCGCCTACGGAGTGCGCGCCGGGATCCTCCAGCCGTCGACCGTCCTCGCCGTCACCTTCACCAACCGCGCCGCCGGCGAGATGCGCGGCCGCCTGCGCCAGCTCGGCGCCCAGGGCGTCCAGGCCCGCACCTTCCACTCCGCCGCGCTCCGCCAGCTCCAGTACTTCTGGCCGAAAGCGGTCGGTGGCTCCATGCCCCGGCTCGTCGACCGCAAGATCCAGCTCGTCGCCGAGGCCGCCGCCACGCGCAACCTCCGCCTCGACCGCGGCGAGCTGCGCGACACCACCGCCGAGATCGAATGGGCCAAGGTCACCCAGACCGTCCCCGCCGACTACCCGTACGCGGCCGCGAAGGCCGGCCGGGAAACCCCCCGGGACCCCGCCGAGATCGCCCACCTCTACGCCGCCTACGAGAACCTCAAGCGCGACCGCGCCGTCATCGACTTCGAGGACGTCCTGCTGCTCACCGTGGCCGTCCTCCAGGACCGCCACGACATCGCCGACCAGGTACGTGCCCAGTACCAGCACTTCGTCGTCGACGAGTACCAGGACGTCAGCCCGCTCCAGCAGCGGCTCCTCGAACTGTGGCTCGGCGAGCGCGACAGCCTGTGCGTCGTCGGCGACGCCAGCCAGACGATCTACTCGTTCACCGGAGCAACGCCCGACCACCTCCTCGACTTCCGCGTCCGCCACCCGGGCGCCACCGTCGTCAAACTGGTCCGCGACTACCGCTCCACCCCCCAGGTCGTCCGCCTCGCCAACGGCCTGCTCACCCAGGCCAGCGGCCGCGCCGCCGACCACCGGCTGGAACTCGTCTCCCAGCGCCCGCCCGGCCCCGACCCCGTCTTCACCGAGTACACGGACGAACCCGCCGAGGCCGAAGGCGCCGCCCGCCGCATCCGCGAACTCGTCGACGCCGGGACCCCCGCCGCCGAGATCGCGATCCTCTTCCGCACCAACTCCCAGTCCGAGACCTACGAGCAGGCCCTCGCCGACGCCGGGGTGCCCTACCAGCTCCGCGGCGCCGAACGCTTCTTCGACCGCCCGGAGGTCCGCAAGGCGGGCATCGCCCTGCGCGGCGCGGCCCGCTTCGGCGGTAACGACTCCCTCCTCGACGACGTCGTCGACCTGCCCTCACAGGTACGCGCCGTGCTCTCCGGAGAGGGCTGGACCACCGAGCCGCCCGCCGGTTCCGGCGCCGCCCGGGAACGCTGGGAATCCCTGGCCGCGCTCGTCAACCTCGCCCACGACTTCGCCGCCGCCCACCCGGGAGCCACCCTCGGCGACCTCGTGGCGGAACTCGACGAGCGGGCCAACGCCCAGCACGCCCCCACCGTCCAGGGCGTCACCCTCGCCTCCCTGCACGCCGCCAAGGGCCTCGAGTGGGACGTCGTCTTCCTCGTCGGCGTCGCCGACGGCATGATGCCCATCACCTACGCCAAGACGGACGAACAGATCGAGGAGGAACGCCGGCTCCTCTACGTCGGCGTCACCCGCGCCAGGGAACGGCTCCACCTCTCCTGGTCCCTGTCCCGCGCACCGGGCGGCCGCCCCAACCGCAGGCCGAGCCCCTTCCTCGACGGCCTGCGCCCCGGCTCCGCCACCACCGCGGGCCGCACCGGACCTGCGGCCGCCGGAGGCATCGAACGCGGCACCCTCGCACCGGCCGCCGCCGCCCCCCGCCGCAGACAGCGCACCCCCGCCCGCTGCCGCGTCTGCGGCCGCAGCCTCACCGACGCCGGCGAGATGAAGCTGATGCGCTGTGCGGACTGCCCCTCCGACATGGACGAAGGCCTCTACGAACGGCTCCGCGCCTGGCGCGCCGTCCAGGCGCGGCGGAGCGGGCAGCCGGACTTCTGCGTCTTCACCGACCGCACCCTGATGGCCATCGCCGAAGCCCAGCCCGACACCACCGCCGAACTCTCCCGCATCCCGGGCGTCCTCAGCCGCAAGCTGCAACGCCACGGAGCCGACATTCTGGCCATCTGCGCAGGCCAGGACATCGCGCGGGACGACGAAGAAGACTGACGCCAACTCGTCGAAAAAATAGTTTGCGCATGCCCCAGCGATCCCCATAGGTTCTAGACACGGAAACGGCGGCCTTCTCGAAGGCGCCGATTCCGTGTTGTACTTGCATATCCGAACGGACCGGCTCACCCCGGTCCCCAAGACGCCGAGAGGAGGCGAGTCCAGTGATCAGCATCAACACCAGCTTCATCAGCGCGGCCAAAATGACCGATCGCCCGACCGTCTCCACGTGCATGCTCGGCGCCTCGAACCAGGGCACCGGTCTGTCCGGCATTCGTGCCGTCCGTCCGGCGTCCTCCGTGTCTCTGGCGGGTCTTCCCGTCCGTGAGCGCAATGAGCGACCGACCAAGGCACTGGAAGCGGTAGAGGCACAGGCACATGCCTATGCCTTCGCGGCCGGTGCCGGATTCCGGAAGCAGACGACGCAGCACCACCTGATGTGGGCCTTCCGTGGGCCAGAACCCTGGAGTGATCCAGCCTGATCGTCGATCAGGCCGGCGCCTTCAGGGCCGCGGAACCCCATCCGGGATCCGCGGCCCTTCTGTTTGCCCCAACGGGCACGACAGACCGAAGGGGCCTCGGGACAAGAAAAGAACCCGGTACCAAGCCGCACCCGGTCAACCGGCCGGAACGACCAGACGAGGAAGACCGACCGTGCAACTCGAAGCGCACGCCCCGTCCGTACCGCCTTCACGAACGATCCCCCCGCCCGGCCTCACGGAGGACTCCACCTTGACCCCCCTCACCGCGCTCACCGCGCTCGACGACGCCATCGAGAACCTCGGCGTACCCGTCCCCTGCCGCTCCTACGACCCGGAGGTCTTCTTCGCCGAGTCGCCGGCCGACGTCGAGTACGCCAAGTCCCTCTGCCGCACCTGCCCGTTGATGGAGGCCTGCCTCGCCGGCGCCAAGGAGCGGCGTGAGCCCTGGGGCGTCTGGGGTGGCGAACTGTTCGTCCAGGGCGTCGTCGTCGCCCGGAAGCGGCCCCGTGGCCGCCCGCGGAAGAACCCGGTCACGGCATGAACACCGCAGGAACGATCGACCGTCCCCTCACGCACGACCCCAAGAAGCAGGCCTCGATGAAGCCGTCCACCAGCGAGCCCGCAGGCTCCGCGACCACAGACTCCCGCACCACCAGCGGCGCGACCGGCTCGCGTCAGAACAGGACCCGAGAGATGCAACTCATTCAAGAAGCCCTGGCCCGTGCGCATATGCACGAGCGCCTGCACGAGGCCGAGCGGGAACACCGGGCGATCCGCCTGGCGACCGCCCGCCGCATGCAGCGCCGGGCGGAGCGCGCCTCGATGCGTGCCCGCCGGGCGCTCGCCATGGCCGTCATGCAGTAACGATCACACCTGAGAAGCGGTGGCCTCCCGGCCCAGGGAGGCGAAGACTCCACGCGGGGGCCGGTCCGGCCGAACGGACCGGCCCCCGCGGTGCGTTGTGCGGCGGCTCCCCGGCCGGGGAGCCGCCGGCGGGGTGACGCGTCGGGGGATCACGCCTCCGCGGCCTGCTCCTCCTCGCCCGGCTCGCCGTCCTCCGACCCGAGGCCCGGCTCGTCCTCGGCGGCGAAGCCGGGCAGCCAGTCCTCGAGCTCGTCGCGCAGCCGCACCGTGGCCCCGAGCTGGCACAGCACGCCGATGGTGCTGAGCGTCACCCGGTGTATCAGCAGGTAGGCCGGCGGCAGGTTGAGCCGCTTGCCCAGCTGGTACGCGGGGGAGCGGGGGTCGGCGACACGGGCGGCCTGGCCGCGCATCCACGAGCGGGTGAAGGTGAACGACTCGACCCGGGCCGGCTCGATGATCGGCAGCAGGTAGTCGAGGACGGCGTCCGGGTCCAGCTCTATGGACTCCTTGACGAAGCCCTCCTCGCACAACAGCTCGTAGACCGTCTCCGCCTCGCCGTCCAGGGTCATCCGCAGGGAGATGCCGATCGGTGCGGGCAGCCCGCCCGGGAGCCGGTCGACCGTGCCGAAGTCCAGGACGCCCAGCCGCCAGTCGCCCTCGTCCTCCGGGTCGCCCGGCAGCAGCCGGAAGTTGCCCGGGTGCGGGTCGGCGTGCAGCAGGCCGGTGCGCGCCGGCCCCGAGAAGAGGAAGCGGGCCAGCAGCTGTCCGGCGCGGTCGCGCTGCTCCTGGGTGCCGTCGGTGATGATCTCGGAGAGCGGGATGCCGTCGATCCACTCCGTGACCAGGACCTGCTCGCACTGGTGCACCACGGCCGGGACCACGACGTCCGGGTCGTCGGCGAACTCCGCCGCGTGAGCGGCCTGGGCCTCGGCCTCCAGGGCGTAGTCCAGCTCCTCGGAGACGCGGTCCCGCATCTCCGCGATCAGCGGCTTGATGTCCATGCCCGGAATGAGCGGGCCCAGCAGCCGGGCGAAGCGGCTGAGCTGGCTCAGGTCGGACAGCAGCGCCTCGCCGGCGCCCGGGTACTGGACCTTGACGGCGACCTCGCGGCCGTCGTGCCACACGGCCCGGTGGACCTGGCCGATGGAGGCCGCGGCCGCCGGCTTGTCCTCGAACTCCTCGAAGAGGTCGCGCCAGTCCGCTCCCAGCCGTTCCTCCAGCACCGCGTGGACCGTGCGGGTCGGCATGGGGGGAGCCGCTTCCTGGAGCTTGGTCAGCGCCGCGCGGTAGGGACCGGCGACCTCCTCGGGCAGCGCCGACTCGAAGACGGACAGGGCCTGCCCGAACTTCATGGCGCCGCCCTTGAGCTCACCGAGCACCTTGAAGAGCTGCTCCGCCGTGCGCTGTTGCAGCTCCCGGCCGACGATCTCCGCGGACTCGCCCACGATCCGCTTGCCCAGCCCCCAGGTGGCCCGGCCGGCGAAGCCGAGCGGGAGCGCGGCGAGCTTGGCGGTCCGGGTGACCGCCTTCCGGGGAAGATCAGACATGCGCCCTCCAAGTCCCTGTCGGCCGCGCCGCGCCTGTCTCGCGTGGTCGCTGGGTCCGCGGCCCTTGCACCGCCATTGTCGCGCGCGGTTCCCCGTTGCCGGAGGAGTGCTCCCCCCTGGCTGCCTCCGCCGCCCCGCACGCACATGCCGGATGGGGCCACACGGGACGGGAATGCCAGGTCAGGCCGGGCAGGGAGGCCTCCCAGCGGGTGCCCGTGCCGGACGGCGACTCGCCGTCCAGGAAGGCGAGGGCGTGCGCGGCGGCCAGTCCCGCGACGGTGGTGGCGAGCGCCACGTCGCAGGCGCCGGTCCGGCGGGCCCTGCCGGACCGCCACTGGGCGACCAGGCGGGGCCAGACCGGGTCCCGGTCCGTGCGGCCCTGGTCGAGGCAGCCGGCGCAGGCCGTCTCGCCGGGCAGGACGAGGGGCCCGACGACGCCGGTCGCCTCCACGACGCCCGCGTACAGATGGGGGGTGCCGGAGGCCACGAGCGGTCCGGCGGAGAAGGGGTCCGGCGCGTGCACCGCGACGTCGTCCCGGGGAGCGAGGATCACGAGGGAGAGCCCGGGAGCCTCCGCGGAGGAGCGGGAGGAGCCGGGGGAGACCGGGGCGCCGGGGGACGGGGCGGTGCGGCTGCGGCGGGCGCGGCGGTCGGGGGCCGCGCGGCGGACCGCCGCCCGGGCCGCCTCGTCCCGGCGCTCGTGGAGCGCCTCGGCGGGCAGGCCGCCCGGGGTCACGTCCCACGGTTCGACGCGTCCCGTGTCGCGCACGTCGACCTCGCCGACGCCCGCGGCGGAGAGCACCGAGGCCAGCAGGGCGCCGACCCGTCCCGCGCCCCGGACCTGGACGCGCTGGGCGCGGCGGGCGGCGAGCCGGGCGAGCGCGTCGCCGGGGCCGGCGGTCGTCAGGGACAGCGTGGCGAGGTCGGGCCGCAGCCGGTCCAGGACGTCCGTCCGCTCCCGCAGCGCGTCCGCCGCCGGGCCGCCGCCGCGCGTGTCGTCGAGGAGACCGGCGTCGGCCAGCCGGTCGATCAGGGTGTCGACGTGGCCGTCCGGCAGGTCCATGCGCCGGCCCTCCTCGCGCAGCAGCGGAAGGCCGCGGGTGCCGTTGAGCAGGTCGAGGAAGCCGCCCGTGGCGGTGTCCACCGGGCCCAGGGTCAGCGCGTGCGCCGGAGTCATGCCGAACTGCACGGTGTCGAGATCACGCCAGCCGCGCCGCAGCGCGGGCTTCACCATCGGATGCATGTCGGGGTCCCCGTTTGCCATGAATTGCACCAGTCGTGTCAAACGTCGGTCGAGTGGGAGATTGTTCCCTTGCCGGTGGAGTCGGTCGGGCTCCGCCGGTGGATGCCAGGATGCCGGGCCGCGGCGGGCGGTGCGGTGCGTTGTCCACAGGCAGGGGATGATCGTCGTACAAGCCGGCCGGGCCAGTCCGACATATCGGTCGTACTAATCAGACGTACGGTGGGGTCTCGGTATCGAACCGCCCCGGAGCCGGGACTTCTGCGCTGTGCAGCGGGTAACGTCGGGGCGTGCCCGCCGACCCCCTGCACCGCGCCGGAAAGCCACAGCGCAGCACGACGAGCCAGCCGCCGAGCGGCTCGGGGGCGAGCGCGATCGAGGTCCGCAGGAGTACCCGGCGCCGCCGTACCGTCTCCGCGTACCGCGAGGGCGATCGCACCGTCGTGCTGATCCCCGCCCGGATGTCCGAGGCGGAGGAGCAGCGCTGGGTGACCCTTATGCTCGACAAGCTCGCCGCCCAGGAGAGCAGACGGAAGCTGGGCGACGCCGAGCTGACCGAGCGGGCCGCGCGCCTGTCGGAGCAGTACTTCGGGGGCCGGGCCCGCCCCGCCTCGGTGCGCTGGGTCACCAACCAGAACACCCGCTGGGGCTCGTGCACGCCGGCCGAGGGCAGCATCCGGCTCTCGCACCGGCTGCAGGGCATGCCGGAGTACGTCGTCGACTACGTGCTCTGCCACGAGCTGGCGCACCTGCTGGTGCCCGGTCACGGACCCGGCTTCTGGCGGCTGCTGGAGTCCTACCCGCGCACCGAGCGGGCCCGCGGCTATCTGGAGGGAGTGGTGGCCGCCGACCGGCTGCCGCAGGTGCCCGGAGCCCGCGAGGAGTGAGTCGGGCGCCGTACGTCCGTCCCGGGACGCGGTTGTGTACCGGCTCTGTACCGGCCGCGTCCGATGTCGGGGTTTGCCGTTAGCCTGGCGCGACGCACTCGCATTCGGGATGGGGGACGGTCGTAACGCATGGCCAGGGAATTCCAACGCGGCCACAAGGCCAGGATCAGTGACCTCACGGCGGGCACCGATCTGTACGTAGGCGTGCAGATCACCGCCCCCGGACTGACCTTCGACATCAGCTGCTTCGGTCTGGACGCCGACGAGCGTCTCTCCGACGACCGGTACTTCGTCTTCTTCAACCAGCCGAAGTCCCCGGAGGAATCCATCCAGCTGCTGGGCAGCCAGTCGGGCGACACGGAGTCGTTCCGGGTGACCCTGGACCGGATTCCCTCCCGGATCCGCAAGCTGTCCTTCACGGCGACCGTCGACGGCGCCGGGCAGATGTCCCAGGTGAACCCCGGTTACCTGCGCATCGTGGCCGGTGGTGAGGAGGTCGCGCGCTACTCGTTCAACGGCTCGGAGTTCTCCACCGAGCGGGCCGTGATGCTCGGTGACCTGTACTTCAAGGACGTATGGCGGTTCGCCGCCGTCGGGCAGGGCTTCGACGGCGGTCTGGAGGCGCTGCTGAAGAACTTCGGCGGCGAGGTGCTGGAGGAGGAGGCGCCCGCCGTCCCGCAGCAGCCGCAGCCGCAGTCCGGCGCCGCACCCGGCTTCGCCCCGCCCGTCCAGACCGGCCGGCCGCCCGCGTTCGCCGCCCCGGCCGCCCCCGCGCCCGCCCCGGTTCCGCCGCCGGCCCCGGCCCCGGCCCCGCAGGGCTTCGCGCCGCCCGGCAGCACGCCGCCGCCGGCGCCCGCGCCGAACATGCACGGGGCGCCGACGGTCATCGCCCCGCTGACCCCGCCGCCCGGCGGCACGGTTCCGCCGCCGGCCCCCGCCCCCGCGCCCTACGGCCAGCCGCCGCAGCAGCCGCCCTACGGCGGCCAGCCCGGCGCGCCGATGCCCCCGGGCTACGGACAGCAGCCGCCCTCGTATGGTGGCCAGCCGGGCGCGCCCATGCCGCCGGGCTACGGACAGCAGCCGCCCTACGGCCAAGTGCCCGGCCAGCAGACCACCCCCTACGGAGTGCCGCAGGGCGCCCCGCAGGGCGGCGCCGGGGTGTCGGCCGCGCTCCAGAAGTTCAAGGAGACGCCCACCGGGCAGCGCTGGACCCAGCAGAACAGCAAGCTGATCCGCGTCGACCTCGGCATCGGCGGACAGCCCGTACTGGCCCGGCAGGGCAGCATGGTGCTCTACCAGGGCAAGGTCGACTTCAGCTACAAGGGCGCCGGTTTCGCCGGCCGGATCGTCGGCAACGCCACCGGCCAGGAGATGCAGCTCATGCGCTGCACCGGCCACGGCCAGGTGTTCCTCGCCGAGAACTCCACCCACCTCCACCCCGTCGAACTCCAGGGCGACGCGATCTGCGTCTCCGCGGAGAACGTCCTCGCCTTCGACGAGAGCCTGCAGTACGAGGTCCGCCGCATCGAGGGCCACGGCATCCCCGGTGGCGCGCTGTTCACCATGCAGTTCCAGGGCACCGGCACCATCGTCGTCAAGACGCACGGCACGCCCGTCGTGCTGCCGGTGACGCCCACGACGTTCGCCGACTGCAACGCCGTGGTCGCCTGGTCGGCCGCCTCCCAGGTGATCGTCTCCAGCCAGGTGCGGATGCGCCGCAACGCCTACCCGGGCGACACCGGGGAGAGCGTCAACCTCCAGTTCCGGGGCGCGCCCGGCAACTTCATCGTCGTCCAGCCGTACGAGGTCTAGGGGAGCCCGTCATGAACCAGCCGCTCGCGGGCTACGCCCCCGCACCCGTCACGGCCCGCATGGACAACCACGGCAACCACATGCTGAAGGTCGCCATGCAGACCGGGAACGACCTCCTCGCGCGCGTGGGGTCGATGGTCGCCTACGAAGGCTTCATCCAGTACGAGCCCAACCCGCCCGCCGTCCGCCAGATCGCCCGCGACTGGATCACCGGCGAGGGTGCCCCGCTGATGAAGTGCAGCGGCGACGGACTGCTCTACCTCGCCGACTACGGCGCCGACGTCGTGGTGATCAACCTCAACGGCGACGGCATCTCCGTCAACGCCACCAACCTGCTCGCCTTCGACGCCCACCTCACCTGGGGGGTGGAACGCGTCAAGGGGCTCGCCAAGTTCGCCGGGCAGGGCCTGTGGAACACGAAGATCTCCGGGCAGGGCTGGGTCGCGCTGACCTCCCGGGGCAAGCCGATCGTCGTCGACTGCGGCGGCGGCGAGGACGAGACGTACGTCGACCCCGACGCGCTCGTCGCCTGGTCCCCGAACCTGAAGGTGAAGGGCAAGCGCAGCTTCAAGGCGCAGTCGCTGATCGGCCGGGGCAGCGGTGAGGCCTACCAGATGGCCTTCTCCGGCCAGGGCATCGTCGTCGTCCAGCCCAGCGAGGACAGCACCGACCGCCTTCGGTTCCGGGGCTGAGGGGGAGTCAGAACACCATGCAGAGCCCGCTTTTCGCCCACAACGACTCGCAGAACCAGGACCGCTGGAGCCTGCAGAACAAGCAGATGCTCCGCGTCACCCTGGAGGGTCACGACGACGTCCTCGCCCGCAAGGGCACCATGGTCGCCTACCAGGGACTCGTCGAGTTCGACGCCGAGTACCGCTCGAACGGCCAGGCACGCGCGCGTGCGCGCACCGGCGAGGGCCTGGACCTGATGCGCTGCCATGGGCAGGGCACCGTCCTCCTCGCCAACCTCGCCCAGTACGTGCACGTCATGGACGTCGAGCAGGACGGCCTGACGGTGGACAGCAGCTACGTCCTCGCCATGGACTCCTCGCTGCACCACGAGGTCATCGCCGTCGACAGCCTCTACGGCATCTCGGGGTCCGGGAAGTACCAGCTCAACATCACCGGCCGCGGCAAGGTGGCCCTGATGACCTCGGGCGCACCGCTGCTGATGCAGGTCACGCCCGACAAGTACGTCAACTGCGACGCGGACGCGATCGTCGCCTGGTCCACCGGCCTGCGGGTGCAGATGCAGGCCCAGACGCACTCCTCGGGTGTGTGGCGGCGGCGCGGCAGCACCGGTGAGGGCTGGGAGCTGAGCTTCATGGGCTCCGGGTTCGCGCTGGTGCAGCCCAGCGAGCTGCTGCCGCCGCAGAACGCCGAGATCGGCCAGGGCATCGCCGCGCAGTTCGGCATGGGCCAGCACGGCGCGCGTGGCCAGAACCAGGGCAACGTCTGGAGCTGACCCGGCACCGGTCCGTCACCGGAGCGGCACGAGGGGCGGCCGCCGTGGCGGCCGCCCCTCGTCGCCGAGCACCTCGGGCACCGCACGGTGCCCGGCCGCCGGTCAGAGCCTGGCGCGGGCCGCCTCCACCAGGCGCACGACGGACGCGTCGGCCACGCCGGCCACCTCGTCGTAGGCGAACCAGCGCAGGTCCAGCGACTCGTCGCTGATCGCCTCCACGGCACCGGACGGGGCGAGCGCCGCGTACTGGACGTCGAGATGCCAGGCGCAGGGCGTGTGGTGCCGGTCCAGGCGCACCGGGCCGCCGGGCAGCAGGGTCAGCCCCGCGACACCGGACTCCTCGGTCCCCTCGCGCAGCGCCGCGTCCGCGAGCGTGGCGTCGGACGGCTCGCAGTGGCCGCCCATCTGGAGCCACATCCGCAGCTTGCGGTGCAGGGTGAGCAGCACCCGGCCGCGCTCCGGGTCGATCACCAGTGCGCTCGCCGTGACGTGCCCGTCCCCGCACGCCTTCCACATGCCGTCCGGATGCGCGTCGAGGTGGTCCAGGTAGACCTGCCGCAGCTCCTCCTGGTCCCCGTACCCCTTGAGCACGAGGACCGCGTCGTCATGCAGGCTCACTCGGTGCCGTCGCCCTTCGCCTCGCCGCCGTTCTCGGCCTCGCCCGCGGCCTCGTCGTCGGTCTTCTTCCGCAGGTCGGGCTTGCCGGCCGCCTCGCCGAGCATCTTGTCGAGCTCGGAGAAGTCCATCTGCTCGCGGTGCACGAAGCCGTCCGGGTCGTCCAGGTCGGTGGCCGTCGGCAGCATGTCCGGGTGGTGCCACAGGGCGTCGCGGCCGTCGACCCCGCGCGCGTCCGTGAGCGAGGCCCACAGCCGGGAGGCGTCACGCAGCCGGCGCGGGCGCAGCTCGAGACCGATCAGGGTGGCGAACGTCTGCTCCGCCGGACCGCCGGTGGCGCGGCGCCTGCGCAGCGTCTCGCGCAGGGCGTCGGCGGACGACAGACGCGGCTTCGCGGCCGCGTGGACCACCGCGTCCACCCAGCCCTCGACGAGCGCCAGAGCGGTCTCCAGCCGGGCCAGGGCCGCCTTCTGCTCGGGCGTGTCCTCCGGCTGGAACATGCCCTGCTGAAGGGCGTCCTGCAGTTGCTCCGGGTTCTGCGGGTCGAACTGGCCGACCACGTCCTCCAGCTTGGCCGTGTCGACCTTGATCCCGCGCGCGTACCCGTCGACCGCGCCGAACAGGTGCGAGCGCAGCCACGGCACGTGCGTGAACAGACGCTGGTGGGCGGCCTCGCGCAGCGCCAGGTAGAGCCGCACCTCGTCCTGCGCGACGCTCAGGTCCCTGCCGAACGCCTCCACGTTGGCCGGCAGCAGCGCGGCCTTGCCGGACGGTCCCAGCGGCAGGCCGATGTCGGTGGAGCCGACGACCTCGCCCGCGAGCACGCCGACGGCCTGCCCGATCTGGGTGCCGAACATGGCGCCGCCCATGGAGCGCATCATGCCGATCAGCGGGCCCGCCATGGCCTGCATCTCCTCCGGCAGGACGTCGCCCATGGCCGCGCCGACCCGCTCGGCGACCGGGTCGACCAGCTCCTGCCAGGCGGGCAGGGTGGCCTCGACCCACTCCGCGCGGGACCAGGCCACGGCCGTGCCGGCGCCCGACGGCAGGGACGTAGCGTCGTCCAGCCACAGGTCGGCCAGGCGGACGGCCTCCTGGACGGCGGAGCGCTCGGAGGCGCCGACGCTCGCGTCCTTCACGCCGTCCGGCGTGCCCTGGGCGACGGTCTGGCGGGCGATCTGCTTGGCCATGTCCCAGTTCACCGGGCCGCCCTCGTAGGAGAGCATCTGGCCCAGCTGCTGGAACGCGGCACCCAGGTCGGTGGGGTTCAGGGAGCCGAACATCGCTGCGAGCGGATTGTCGGCGCCGGGACCGCCAAAGCCTCCGGCTCCGGGGAGCCCGAAACCGAACGGGTTGGCCGGTCCCTGCCCACCACCGCTCTCCTGGTCCTTCTTCTTGCCCTCGTCGCCGTCTTCCGGCTCCTCCGGCGGAAGGCCGAATCCGAATGGGGTGTCACTCACGGGGTTCCTCGGCTGGTAAGGCCACCGGTCTCTCTCCGGCGGCGCGGCTGCCCGACAACACCACCCAGCGTAGACACCCGGACCCGATCGGGCCTCGGTGCTTCGTCCTGTGAAGGCCTGCGGCAGGATGGATGCACCTGGTACGTGCGCGTCACTCGGCGCCCGTACTGAAGACAACCGCTGGAGACGCCCGGTGAGTTCCCCAGATCCGCAGGTTCGCGCAGCGCGAAACCCGTCAACCACTCCCGCCGTGCGCGGACCCGTCGTCGCGGTCACCGGCGCCGCCCGCGGGGTGGGCGCGCTGCTCACCGAGCGGCTCGCGGCCTCGGAGGACATCAAGCAGGTCATCGCCATCGACGAGCGGCGCGGGGAGTGCGAGTCCGCCCAGTGGCACATCCTCGACGTGCGGGACCCGGCGATCGCGGACAAGCTGCGCGGCGCCGACGTCGTGGTGCACCTGGCGCTCGACCTGGATCTCGGCAGCGACACGGCAGCGCGCACCGCGTACAACGTCCGGGGGACGCAGACCGTGCTGACCGCGGCGGCGGCCGCCGGGGTGCACCGGGTGGTGCTGTGCACGTCCGCGATGGTCTACGGGGCGCTGCCGGACAACGAGCTGCCGCTGTCGGAGGACGCGGAGCTGCGGGCCACGGCCGAGGCCACCGGGGTCGGGGACCTGCTGGAGATCGAGCGGCTCGCCCGCCGCGCGCCGCGCGCGCACCCGGGGCTCAACGTCACCGTGGTGCGGCCCGCCGTGCTGGTGGGCGGCACGGACACCGCGCTCACCCGCTACTTCGAGTCGCCCCGGCTGCTCGTGGTGGCCGGGTCGCGGCCCGCCTGGCAGTTCTGCCACGTCGAGGACCTGTGCGGGGCCCTGGAGTACGCCGTCGTCGAGAAGGTGGAAGGCGAGCTGGCCGTCGGCTGTGACGGATGGCTGGAGCAGGAGGAGGTCGAGGAGCTGAGCGGGATCCGGCGGATGGAGCTGCCGTCCGCGGTCGCGCTCGGCGCCGCCGCCCGGCTGCACCGCATCGGCCTCACCCCCTCCCCGGCCGGGGACCTCGCCTACACGATGTACCCGTGGGTGGTCAGCGGGAGCCGGCTGCACGACGCCGGGTGGCGGCCGCGGTGGACCAACGAGGAGGTCCTCGCGGAACTGCTGGAGGAGGTCGCCGGGCGGCACACGGTGGCCGGGCGCCGGCTGGGCCGCAAGGACGCGACGGCGGCCGGTGCCGCGGGCGCCACGGTGGCCCTGCTGGGCGCGGCCGCCGTGGTCCGGAGGGCCCGCAAGGCCCGTCGTCGCTGAGCCGGCCACCGGGGCCGGCGGGGCCGGCCCCACGCGGCCCCGGCCGGCCCTCGTAGGAGCGTCCAAACGCCACCGCGCGCGTGCCTGGTGAAAGTCGTATTCCGGCGTGTCGAGGGGATGCGGCACGATGGGGGCATGGCATCCACGCACGATCACCCCGGTGAGCAGGTCGCCCCGGACCCCGTCAAGCTGATCGCCGTCCGGGAGACCGCGCTGTCCGTGGACGAGGTGTTCCGGGCCGTCGGCGACGACGCCGCCGGCGGCATCGCGCTGTTCGTGGGCACCGTCCGCAACCACGACGGCGGCGCCGACGTCGACGCGCTCGGGTACTCCTGCCACCCCAGCGCCGAGGACGAGATGCGGCGGGTCGCCGAGAAGGTCGTCGCCGAGTACCCGGTGCGCGCCCTGGCCGCGGTCCACCGGGTGGGAGACCTCAAGGTGGGGGACCTCGCCGTCGTCGTGGCCGTCTCCTGCCCGCACCGCGCGGAGGCCTTCGAGGCCTGCCGCCGGCTGATCGACGACGTCAAGCACGAGGTGCCCATCTGGAAGCACCAGACGTTCTCCGACGGCACGGAGGAGTGGGTGGGCGCCTGCTGACCCCGGCCGCGCCCGCCGGTCCCGGGCGCACCCCTGTTCACGTTGGGCCCTCCGGGTACTGCGGTTGCGTAACCGCACCCCTCACGTGAGCGTTGTCAGAGCGGGTGGTTAATCTGCTGATCACTCAGTTGCGGACGCTCATGGGGTAGGGAGGTCGGCATGGCGGCACTCGCCTGGTTGCTGATTCCGTTTGTCGCCGCGGTCTGTGCCGGACTGTGGGGCAGTTGGGCCAACCGCACACGCAAGGCACGCAGCGACGGCCCCGAACTCGACGGGTACGCGCGGTTCCGCGAGGCCATGGAGAAGTCCCACACGGGTGCGCGCGGCGCCTGACAGGGGTGCCCTGACGGTGCGCTGACAGGGCCGTCCCGTAGTGTCGTTGCATGCCACGCCGCACCGCGACGATGCTCGCCTCCACCCTGATGCTGATCGCGCTCCTGTGCGCGGGAGTGCTCATCCCCGTGCCGTACTCGGAGATGTCCCCGGGGCCGACCGTGAACACGCTCGGGGACCACCAGGGCGAGCCGGTGCTGCAGATCACCGGGCACAGGACGTACCCGACCGACGGCCACCTCAACATGACGACCGTCCGGGTCACCAGCGCCGACTTCCGGATGAACCTGGTGGAGGCCGTCTACGGCTGGCTGGCGCACGACAGCAAGATCGTCCCGCACGACACGCTCTACCCGGACGGCAAGACGGAGGAGCAGTCCAGCCAGGAGAACGCCGAGGAGTTCAGCCAGTCCCAGGAGAGCGCCAAGGTCGCCGCGCTGAAGGAACTGGGCGTCCCGGTGAAGTCCTGGGTGATCGTCTCCACCGTCGTCAAGGGCTCCCCGGCCGAGGGCCGGCTGCACGCCGGTGACGTGATCAAGGCCGTGGACGGCACCGCGGTCAAGCAGCCCTCCGACGTCGCCAAGCTCGTCACCCGGCACAAGCCCGGGCAGAAGGTCGTCTTCACCGTCGTCCCCGCCAAGGACCAGGCCGCCGCCGAGAAGGCCCACCGGACGGCGACCCGCACCCAGGACGTCACCATCACCACGGCGACCTCCGACGACAGCGGCGCCAAGCGGGCCATCGTCGGGATCTCCGCCGGGACCGACCACACCTTCCCGTTCACCATCGACATCAAGCTCGCCGACGTCGGCGGGCCCAGCGCCGGCCTGATGTTCGCGCTCGGCGTCTACGACAAGCTCACCCCCGGCAGTCTCACCGGCGGCAAGTTCGTCGCCGGCACCGGCACCATCGACGACAGCGGCAACGTCGGTCCGATCGGCGGCATCGAGATGAAGACCGTCGGCGCGCGCGACAAGGGGGCCCAGTACTTCCTGACCCCCGCCGACAACTGCGCGGCCGCCGCCAAGGACACCCCGGGCGGGCTCACCCTGGTCAAGGTCAGGACCATCCGGGACGCCCTCGGCGCCCTGAAGGACATCCGCGACGGCGACACCGCCGCACTGCCGAAGTGCACCACCGGCGGCTGACCCCGCGGTCCCGGTACACGGCTGGGGGCGCCCCTGACGAACGGGGCGCCCCCAGTGCCGTACGGGCGGAGCGGATCAGTCCTCGAACGTGACGGACAGCGCCTGGGCCAGACCCGGCACCAGGTCGGGGCCGGTCAGGACCTCCGTCGGGGAGTCCTTCTCGCGCAGCCGCAGCGCCGAGTCACGGGTGCCGTCGCGCAGCACCGCGACCGTCATGCGGACCTCCTGGCGCTCGGGGTGCTCGGCGACCCACCTGGCCAGCTTGGCCTCGCTCAGCCCCTGCGGGACCTGGGCCTCGGCCGACGGGGGCAGCATCAGCCGCTCCACCGTGAGGGCGCACCCGACCACCGCGTCCGGCCAGGCGATGGTGCCGAGGAACTCGTCGAGCGGCCTGTCCGTTGGAACCTCGTCCTGCTCGATCGGGGTGAGACCGGTGGTCTCGGGCTCGTCCTGCAGGCCGAGCTGGGCCGCGAGGGCAGGTTCCTGGGCCCGCAGCCGTGCGGTGTCTACGAGGGCGAAAAGGCGAGCGGGCTGGTCCCAGCCGAGGCCGGAGGCGTACTCGTCGATCTCGAGTACGGCCCGGGTGAGCGGGCTCGCCGCCATGGGAGTGTTGGACATGGTCACAATCCTGCCTCGTTCCCGGCCGGAATCGGGAACCGGCTAAACCGTGAGTAAGTTGCATAGGTGTGGGCCCGCGATCACCGGGCTACACGGGGGGCCCGCGAACACGGGGGCCTGACGTATCGACAGCGAACTTCGAGGTGCGCACCTTGGCTTTCCAGATGCCGGACCGCGGCGGAGGCCCGACGGGGCCGCGGATCAGAGCGGGACGCCCGTCCCGGCGGGCCCGGACCCTGCTCATGACACTGGGCGTCCTCGCCGTCCTCGGCATGGCGTTCACCATGTTCGCGGGCTTCTGGACGGACTGGCTGTGGTACCGGTCGGTGCACTACTCGTCGGTGTTCACCACCACGCTGTGGACGAAGATCGGGCTTTTCTTCGTCTTCGGCCTGCTCATGGCCGTCGCGGTGGGCTTCAACATCTGGCTCGCGCACCGGCTGCGGCCCCCGCTGAGCGCCATGTCCCTGGAACAGCAGAGCCTGGACCGCTACCGGATGGGCATCGCGCCCTACAAGACGTGGCTGCTGCTCGCCGTCACCGCCCTCGTCGGGCTGATCGCGGGCGCCTCGGCGGCCGGCCAGTGGCGCACCTGGCTGCTGTGGGTCAACGGCGTGCCCTTCCACCAGAAGGACCCGCAGTTCCACCTCGACGTCGCCTTCTACGCGTTCGACCTGCCCTGGTACCGGTTCCTGCTGGGCTTCGGCTTCGCCGCCGCGATCCTCTGCCTGATCGCCGCCGCGCTCACCCACTACCTGTACGGCGGGCTGCGCGTCACCAGCCCGGGCGCGCGGGCCACGGCCGCCGCGACCGGGCACCTGTCGGTGCTCCTCGGCGTCTTCGTGGCGCTGAAGGCGGTCGCCTACTGGCTCGACCGCTACGGACTCGCCGTCAAGTCCAGCGACTTCAAGGCCACCGACAACTGGACCGGCCTGCGCTACGTCGACGCCAACGCCTATCTGCCCGCCAAGACCATCCTGTTCTGCATCGCCGTCATCTGCGCGCTGCTGTTCTTCGCCACCCTGTGGCGGCGCACCTGGCAGCTCCCGGTCATCGGCTTCGGCCTGATGGTCCTCTCGGCGATCCTGATCGGCGGCCTGTACCCGGCCATCGTGCAGAAGTTCCAGGTGCAGCCGAACGAGCAGGCCAAGGAAGCCCCGTACGTCCAGAAGAACCTCAAGGCGACGCGTGACGCGTACGGCATCGACGACACCAAGGTCAACGAGTACGCGGGCAAGTCCACCACGCCGGACAAGACCGTGCTGCGCGACCAGGTCGACGACACCGCCAGCCTGCGCATCCTCGACCCGAACATCGTCTCCCCGACGTTCCAGCAGCTCCAGCAGATCCGGAACTACTACGGGTTCCCGACCAACCTCGACGTCGACCGGTACCCCAAGAACGGCAAGGACCAGGACACCGTCATCGGTCTGCGCGAGCTGAACCTGGACGGCATCCCGAAGAACAACTGGATCAACGACCACTTCCGCTACACCCACGGCTACGGCGTGGTGGCCGCCAAGGGCACCGAGGCCGACTCCGAGGGCAGGCCGGTCTTCACCGAGAAGAACCTGCCGTCCACCGGCGACCTCGGCTCCTACCAGCAGCAGATCTACTACGGCGAGAAGACCACCACGTACTCGATCGTCGGCGGCCCCCAGAAGGAGGTCGACTACTCCGACGACGAGGGTGAGAAGACCACCAGCTACACCGGCAACAGCGGCGTCAACCTCGACAACCCGGTCAACCGGGCCGCGTACGCGGTGGCGTTCAACGAGCCGCAGATCCTCTACTCCGGTGCCATCGGCAAGGGGTCGCGGATCCTGTACAACCGCACGCCCAAGGACCGGGTCGAGGCGGTCGCCCCCTGGCTGACCATCGACGGCGACGCCTACCCGGCCGTCGTCGACCACCGCATCCAGTGGATCGTCGACGCGTACACGACCAGCAACGGATACCCGTACGCCTCCCGCACCACCCTCGGTGACACCACGGCCGACTCGCTGACCGCCACCAACAACTCCCGTGCGGTGGTGGCCCAGCAGAACCAGGTCAACTACATCCGCAACTCGGTCAAGGCGACCGTCGACGCGTACACCGGCGAGGTCAAGCTCTACCAGTGGGACACCAGGGACCCGGTGCTGAAGACCTGGATGAAGGCCTTCCCCGGCACGGTGAAGCCCCGCGCGGACATCTCCGGCGACCTGATGGCCCACCTGCGGTACCCGCAGGACCTGTTCAAGGTCCAGCGCGAACTGCTCACCCGGTACCACGTGACCGACGCGCAGACCTTCCTCAGCGGCAGCGAGGTGTGGGAGGTGCCCGACGATCCCACCAACGACTCCGGCAGTGCGGTGCCGCCGTACTACCTGAGTATGAAGATGCCGGACCAGAGCGCCCAGGCGTTCTCACTGACGACGACGTTCACACCGAACGGGCGGGACAACCTCAGCGCGTTCATGGCCGTCGACTCCGACCCGCGCGCCGCCGACTACGGCAAGATCAGAATACTGAAGCTGCCGACCAGCACGACGGTCGACGGACCCAAACAGGTGCAGAGCCAGTTCAACTCCGAGTCGGACATCGCCGAGACCATCAGCCTGCTCAGCCGCGGGCACTCGAAGGTCGAGTACGGCAATCTGCTGACCGTGCCCCTCGACGGGGGACTGCTGTACGCGGAGCCCGTCTACGTCCGCGGCGGCTCCCTCAAGTACCCGTTGCTGCGCAAGGTCCTGGTCACCTACGAGGGCCGGACCGCGTTCAAGGACACCCTGGGCGAGGCGCTCGACGAGGTGTTCGGGGTGAAGACCTCGACACCGCCGGACACCGGCACCACCAACCCGCCGGACACGGCCAACCCGACCGTCCGGCAGGCGCTGCAGGACGCCCAGAAGGCCATCGACGCCGGCAAGGAGGCGCTGAAACAGCCGCAGGGACCCGACTGGGACGCCTGGGCCAAGGCCCAGAAGGACCTGGAGGCCGCGCTGAAGCGGGCCGAGGACGCGCAGACCAAGGCGGACAAGGCGGACAAGGCGGACAAGACGAACGGCGGCCACAAGAGCTGATCAATCCCCGTCCCGCGCCGTGATACGGTTGAGTCACAACGGCGCGGGGTGGAGCAGCTCGGTAGCTCGCTGGGCTCATAACCCAGAGGTCGCAGGTTCAAATCCTGTCCCCGCTACTGAAAACGAAGGCCCGGATTCCTTACAGGGATCCGGGCCTTCGTGATGTGCGAACTCATGTGCAGGGAGGGCGTGCCGTCGCGCCGCGGTGGGGAGTTGGGCGGTCTGTGTTTGACTTGTCTCTCTGTGGGCATGTCGACAAAACGCTGAAGTGACCTCACGGGCTGCGGTATACCGGGTGTACCCAGGTTGCAGGTGGTGCGACGATGGACGTTATGGGGGACAAGGCAACTCTGTTCGAGACAGGGCGATTTGTGCAGCCCCCGGGTGAGGAGCCGGCCCGGGACGAGACGAACGACATGGGGGAGGACGCCGAGGAGGTCCGCCTGCGGCTGGCCGCGGAGTCCGGCGAGAACGAGGCGATGAGCGTCCTCGGCGCCATGCTGCTGCGCCGCGGCGACCTCGACGGCGCCGAACCCCTGCTGCGTGCCGCCACCGCGGCCGGGGACCGGGCCGCCGCCAACAACCTGGGCGTCCTGCTGCACCAGCGCGGCTACGCCGAGGAGGCCGCCGGCTGGTGGCGGATCGCGGCCGTCGCCGGCTCCGCCGCCGCCGCGCACGCGCTGGGCCGGCACCACCGCGAACGCGGCGACGAGCCCGCCGCCGAGTACTGGCTGCGCCAGTCCGCCGAGCAGGGCCACGCGCTGGGCGCCTACGCGCTCGCCGACCTGCTGGAGCACCGCGGCGACGCCGGAGCCGGGCACTGGATGCGGGCCGCCGCCGAACGCGGGCACCGCGAGGCCGCCTACCGGATGGCGCGCGCACTCGACCGCAGGGCCGGTCACGAGGACGGGGCCACGGGTGACAACGCTGTCGAGGAGGTCGAGCAGTGGTACCGGCAGGCCGCCGCGCGCGGCCACCGGCGGGCCGCGCTGCACCTCGGCGCGATCCTGGAGAAGCGCGGGGAGCTGAAGGAGGCCGGCCGCTGGTACCTGACCTCCGCCAAGGACGGCGAGCCGCGGGCCGCCTGCGCGCTCGGCTTCCTGCTGCGCGACGCCGGGGACACCGACAGCGCGGCCGTGTGGTGGCTCAGGGCCGCCCAGGACGGCGACGGCAACGCGGCCAACGCGCTCGGCGCGCTGCACGCCGAACGCGGGGAGACGCAGACCGCCGAGCGCTGGTACCGGGCCGCGCTCGACGCCGGTGACGACAACGGGGCGTACAACCTGGGGCTGCTCTGCGCCGAGCAGGGGCGGACCGCCCAGGCCGAGCAGTGGTACCGGCGGGCCGCCTACGCCGGTCACCGGGAGGCGGCCAACGCGCTCGCCATCCTGCTGCTCCAGGGCGGCGACACCGCGGGGGCCGAACCGTGGTTCTCCAAGGCGGCCGAGGCCGGCAGCGTGGACGCGGCGTTCAACCTCGGCATCCTGCACGCCGGCCGGGGAGAGGACCGGGCCGCTCTGCGGTGGTACGAGCAGGCGGCCGCGGCCGGGCACACCGAGGCCGCGCTGCAGGTCGGGATCGCCCGGCTGCGCGAGGGCGACGAACAGCAGGCCGAACGGCATCTGCGGTGCGCGGCCGGAGGCGGCAGCGCCGAGGGCGCGTACCGTCTCGCCACCGTGCTGGACGCGCGGCGGCCGCCGGAGCCCGCGCACGAGCTGGGCGAGACCGTGCACGAGAAGACCGAGTGCGAGGAGTGGTACGAGCGGGCGGCCACCCAGGGGCACCGCCGGGCTCAGGTGCGGGTCGGCATGCTGGCCGCGGCCCGGGGTGACGTGGTCGAGGCGGCCCGCTGGTACAAGACGGCGGCCGAGGCAGGCTCCCGAAACGGGGCGTTCAACCTGGGGCTGCTGCTGGCGCGCGAGGGCAGCGAGCCGGAAGCGGCCGTGTGGTGGGCGCGGGCGGCCGACGCGGGCCACGGGCGGGCGGCGCTGCGGCTGGCCCTCGTCTACGCGCGTCGGGGCGAGCTGGCCGAGGGGCAGAAGTGGGCCGCCCGGGCGGTGGAGCTGGGGCCGGCCGAGGTCGCCGAGCGCGCGGGGCGGCTGCGCGACGCCCTGCGGGAGGAGCTGTCGGCGTGACCGCGGGTGACCTGGGACACGCGCCGCCGAATGGATTTGCCTCCCCGCACCTCCCTCACGTAATGTCGTGTTCACCGACGCGGGGTGGAGCAGCTCGGTAGCTCGCTGGGCTCATAACCCAGAGGTCGCAGGTTCAAATCCTGTCCCCGCTACTGAAGGCCGAGGGCCGGAATCCAGAAATGGATTCCGGCCCTCGGTGCGTTCCGGGCGTGGCCGGCCGAAGCGCGGCGGGCAGGGACGCAAAAAAGAGGGGGGCTCTCGCCCCCCTCGGCCTCTGAGAAGGCGGTCAGGCGCCCGCGCAGGACGGGCACAGCCCGCGGTACGTCACCTCGACGTCCGACACCCTGAAGCCGAAGCGCTCCGTGTCGGGGAGGTCGGCGAGCGGATTGCCGTTCGGGTGCACGTCGCGGATCGCGCCGCATCCGGCGCAGACCAGGTGGTGGTGCGGCCGGTGCGCGTTCGGGTCGTACCGCTTGGCGCGCTTGTCGGTGCTGACCTCGAGCACCTCGCCGAGGGTGACCAGCTCGCCCAGCGTGTTGTAGACGGTCGCCCGGGAGATCTCCGGCAGCTTCGCGACGGCACGGGCGTGCACCTCGTCGGCCGTCAGATGGACGTGCTCGCCGTCGAGAACCTCGGCCACCACGCGCCGCTGTGCGGTCATCCGCCATCCGCGTCCGCGCAGCCGTTCCAGAAGGTCGCTCATGCTCACAGCGTAACAGCAGGAAGACCAGAACCCGAATAGGTGTGACTTTGGAACATTATTTGATTTGGACTTAGTCCAATGTAGGATCGAGCCTGACTTTGAACGACCCACAGGACAGGTCGGCGATGACGCAGGAGGCGCACGTGACGCAGGGACCCCTCACCACGGAGGCCGGTGCCCCGGTGGCGGACAACCAGAACAGCGAGACCGCGGGGGTCGGCGGCCCGGTGCTCGTGCAGGACCAGCTGCTCCTGGAGAAGCTGGCCCACTTCAACCGTGAGCGCATCCCGGAGCGGGTCGTGCACGCGCGCGGCGCCGGGGCCTACGGCACCTTCACCGTGACCGCCGACGTCACCCCGTACACCCGCGCCGCGTTCCTCTCCGAGGTCGGCAAGGAGACCGAGGTCTTCCTGCGCTTCTCGACCGTCGCCGGCAACCTGGGCGCGGCGGACGCCGTCCGCGACCCGCGCGGCTTCTCGCTGAAGTTCTACACCGAGGAGGGCAACTACGACCTCGTCGGCAACAACACCCCGGTCTTCTTCATCCGCGACGCGATCAAGTTCCCGGACTTCATCCACACCCAGAAGCGCGACCCCTACACCGGCTCCACGGAGGCCGACAACGTGTGGGACTTCTGGTCCCTGTCGCCGGAGTCGACCCACCAGGTGACCTGGCTGTTCGGCGACCGCGGCATCCCCGCGTCCTACCGGCACATGGACGGCTTCGGCTCGCACACCTTCCAGTGGAACAACGCGGCGGGCGAGGCGTTCTGGGTCAAGTACCACTTCAAGACCGACCAGGGGATCCGGAACCTCACCGCCGAGGAGGCGGACGTCCTCGCGGGCAAGGACCCCGACTCGCACCAGCGCGACCTGCGCGAGGCGATCGAGCGGGGCGAGTTCCCGAGCTGGACCGTGGGCGTGCAGATCATGCCGGTGGCGGACGCGGCGACGTACCGCTTCAACCCGTTCGACCTGACCAAGGTGTGGCCGCACGCGGACTACCCGGTCGTCGAGATCGGCCGGCTGGAGCTGAACCGCAACCCGCGCAACATCTTCGCCGAGGTCGAGCAGTCGGTCTTCAGCCCCGCGCACTTCGTGCCCGGCATCGGGCCGTCGCCCGACAAGATGCTCCAGGGCCGCCTCTTCGCCTACGGCGACGCGCACCGCTACCGCGTCGGCATCAACGCCGACCATCTGCCGGTGAACCGCCCGCACGCCACCGAGGCGCGCACCAACTCCCGTGACGGCTTCCTCTACGACGGCCGGCACGGCGGCGCGAAGAACTACGAGCCGAACAGCTTCGGCGGGCCCGCCCAGACGGACCGCGCGCTGTGGCAGCCCACGGCCGTCACCGGTGCCACGGGCACCCACCCGACCCCGGCGCACGCCGAGGACGACGACTTCGTGCAGGCGGGCGACCTCTACCGCCTGATGCGCGAGGACGAGAAGGAGCGGCTGGTCGCCAACCTGGCCGGCGCGATCGCGGGCGTGAGCCGCGACGACATCGCCGAGCGCGCGATCGGGAACTTCGCCCGCGCCGACGCGGACTTCGGCAAGCGGCTCGATGCGGCCGTGCGCGAGCTGCGCGGCTGAGGCGGTGCCGCCGGGGCGGGGCCGGACCCACGGGGTCCGGCCCCGCCCCTGGTGCGTGCGCGTGCGCTCAGAGGGCGGGTGCCGGCTCCCGGGCCGGGACCCAGCAGCGGATGATGTCGCGGACCGAGACGATGCCCGCCACCTCGCCGCGGTCCAGGACGACCAGGTGCCGGAAGCCGCCGTGGGTCATGGCGCGGGCCGCCTCCTCCAGCGTCCAGGTCGGGGCGGCGAAGACGACCTCGGTGGTGGTGTGGGCGTGGGTGCGCTCGGTGTCCGGGTTCTGGCCGAGACCCACGGAGTTGAGGACGTCGCGTTCGGTGAGGATGCCGATGCCGCCGGCGTCGGGGTCCAGGACCACGGCGGCGCCGACGCGGCGGGCGGACATCAGGGCCGCGGCCTGGCGGAGTGAGTGGGCGGGGCCGACGGTGAGGATCACCGTGCTCATGGCGTCACGGACGAGCATGGGAAGGGCCACCTCCTAGGGAATCCCGGGAAAGTTCAGGGATTCACAAGTTCACAAGTGGGGGTGGCTTCAGAGTGGCAGGTAAAAGGCGAGTCAACAAGGGGGCGTGCGAGGCCTGTTGAGGGCGTGCGTGGGTTTCCCCTGGGGCTGGCGAGCGCTGATCGCCCAGGAGTTGCATCACACTTTCGGCCTACTAGAGTGGAAACATCCCCGATCAGCGTATTTGGGAGACCTCATGCTGCAGCGAAGGACTGTCAGGAGGGCCGCCGCCCTCAGCTCCGCTCTGGTGGCGGCCGGTGTCGCCCTCATGCCGTTGAGCGCTCAGCCGGCGTTCGCGTCGACTCCCGCAACGCACGTGAGCACGGCAGCGGTTGCGCCGACGCAGAACCATTACCGGGAAGGGTTCCGGCAAGGGTTCCGCGACGGCTTCTCCGACGCGCGTTCCGACTGCGACCGCGACGGTTACGGCTCCAACTACTCCAGCGGCCACGACTCCTCGTGGGCGCGCGGGTACGTGGAGGGCTACAACCAGGGCTACAGCTCGGCGTACCACCGGTACTGCAGCTGAGCCGGGTCCGGCCCCGCGACCGAGGCCGCGTCGGCACGGCCTGCGGGCACCGTCAGTGACGCTGGGCGAGGTACCCCAGCAGCTCGTCGTGCAGCAGGCCGTTGGACGCGGCCGCGTCGCCGCTGTGGGGGCCCGGTCGGCCGTCGAGGCCGGTGAAGGTGCCGCCCGCCTCGGTCACGATGATCGCGTTGGCGGCCATGTCCCACAGGGACAGCTCGGGTTCGGCGCACAGGTCCACCGATCCCTCGGCGACCATCATGTACGGCCAGAAGTCGCCGTACGCGCGCGTGCGCCACACCTCACGGGTGAGCTCGAGGAACCCGTCCAGCCGGCCCTGCTCCTCCCAGCCGGAGAGCGAGGAGTACGCGAAGGAGGCGTCCGCCAGCCTGCCGACGCGGGAGACGTGGATGCGCCCCGCCGAGGTCAGACTCCGGCCGCTGTACGCGCCGTGGCCCTTGGCGGCCCACCAGCGCCGGCCGAGCGCGGGCGCGGACACCAGGCCGACGACGGGCTGGTATCCGTCCTCGCCCGCCTCCATCAGCGAGATGAGCGTCGCCCACACGGGCACACCGCGTACGTAGTTCTTGGTGCCGTCGATCGGGTCGACCACCCAGCGGCGGGGGCCGGTGCCCTCGATGCCGTACTCCTCGCCGAGGACCGCGTCCCGGGGGCGGGCGCGCTGGAGCTGGCCGCGGATGAGTTCCTCCGCCGCCTTGTCCGCCTCGCTCACCGGCGTCATGTCCGGCTTCGTCTCCACCTTCAGGTCGAGGGCCTTGAAACGGGCCATGGTGGCGGCGTCGGCGGCATCCGCGAGGACATGGGCGAGGCGAAGATCGTCAAGGTAGTCCTGCATGTGACGAACGGTATCCGCCGGGACGAGCGCGGGGCTACAGGGGGCCCGCCCGCCCGGAGGCCCGCCCCGCCGAACGTCCCTGCGGAGCGTGGGTGACGGCGGGGCCGGGCCCCGCCGGCGCGCCGGGCGTGTTCCGTGGCGCGCGAGCGGGCGGACCGCGCCCGCGCGAGCGCGGCACCGCCGGGCAGGGGGTGCGAACGCCCGTTCGTACCCCCGCGGACCCTTGACAGTGCATGGAGGCGCGTCAAATCTGGGCGCAGTGTCGCTCGCCCCAGGGAGGCGAAGATGCCTGCAGCCCGGGAATCGCTGTTGGACGCCGCTTACACGGCGCTCGCCCGGCGGCCGTGGTCGGCGGTGCGGATGGTCGACGTCGCGGCGGCGGCGGGGGTGTCCCGGCAGACGCTGTACAACGAGTTCGGGAGCAAGGAAGGGCTGGCCAGAGCGCTGGTGCGGCGCGAGGCCGACGGCTATCTCGCCGGGGTGGAGCGGGCGCTGGCCGCGCACACCGACCCGCGGGACCGGCTGACCGCGACCGCCGAGTGGATGGCGTCGGCCGCCCGGGACAACGCACTGGTGCGGGCCATGCTCACCGGCTGCTGGAGCGAGCGGCTGCCCGCGCCGCCCCTCTCCGCCGTGCCGTCCGCTTCCGCCGTGCCCGCGCAGCGCCGGGCGGACGGGCCGCTGCCCACGCCCGGCGACTTCGTGCGGCTCGTGCGGGACCGGGCGGTGACCGTCCTGGGCGGCGCGGCGGGCGGGCACGCCGACGGCTCCGAGCTGAACCGCTCCTGCGAACTGGTCGTACGGCTCGCGCTGTCCTGCGTGGCGGCGCCGCCGGGCGAGGGCGGGATGGCCGCGCTGGTGCGCGGCGCGCTCCCCGGGCAGCCGGTCTGACACCCGACTCGGCCCGCACGGAACGAAGTTGGCGGACCCTCAGTGGGCGGAGCCCGACAACTGCAGGCCGATCACGCCGATGATGACGAGCGAGATCGACACGATCTTCAGGGTGGACACCAGGTCACCGAGGAAGACCATGCCGTAGATCGCGGTGCCCGCCGCGCCGATCCCGGTCCACACGGCGTACGCGGGGCCGACGTCCAGTTTCTTCAACGAGAGCGTCAGCAGACCGAAGCTGCCCAGTGCGAAGGAGGCGAAGGCGATCGTCGGCCACAGCCGGGTGAACCCGTGGGAGAGCTTGAGGCACACGGCGAAGCCCGTCTCCAGAAAGCCGGCGACGATGACCAGCAGCCACGGCATGTACGGTCCTCCCGTAGGTCCTGATCTCCGGCTCGGTGCGATTATGCACTTACCGGCGGCGGGCCCCGGCAAACAACGCGAAGCTCAGTCGCCCTCCCTGCGCTCCCGCGTGGCCAGCAGCCGGCGCAGGGAGTACAGCCGCGCCGGGTCCGCGTGCCCCTCCTCGACCCAGGCGTCCAGCGCGCAGTCCGGCTCGTCGTGACTGCACGCGCGCGGGCAGCCCTCCGTGCCCGGCTCCAGGTCCGGGAAGGCGTGGATCACGCGGGAGGGGTCGATGTGCGCCAGGCCGAAGGAGCGCACGCCCGGGGTGTCGACGACCCAGCCCTCCGCCGCGCCGAGCGGCAGCGCGAGCGCCGACGTCGTGGTGTGGCGGCCGCGTCCGGTCACCGCGTTCACATGCCCCGTGACCCGGCGGCGCTCCTTGGGGACCAGCGCGTTGACCAGGGTCGTCTTGCCCACGCCCGAGTGCCCCACGAAGGCGGTGATCTTGCCGTCCAGGTGTGCGCGCACCCGGTCCGCCGCGTCGCCGTTCTCCAGCTCCTCGCGGCTGGTGACGACGTACGGGATGTCGAGGGCGCCGTACAGCTCCAGCAGCTTGTCCGGCGGGGCCAGGTCGGACTTGGTCATCACCAGCAGCGGCTCCAGGCCGCCGTCGAAGGCGGCGACCAGACAGCGGTCGATCAGACGCGGGCGCGGCTCGGGGTCGGCGAGCGCGGTGACGATCGCCAACTGGTCGGCGTTGGCGACGACGACCCGCTCGTAGGGGTCGTCGTCATCGGCGGTACGGCGCAGCAGCGACGCGCGCTCCTCGATGCGCACGATCCGCGCGAGGGTGTCCTTCTTGCCGGACAGGTCACCGACCAGGGCCACCCGGTCGCCCACGACGGCCGCCTTGCGGCCCAGTTCGCGGGCCTTCATCGCCATGACCGTACGGTCGCCGACCAGGCAGGTCAGCCGGCCGCGGTCGACGGTGAGGACCATGCCCTCGGCCGCGTCCTCGTGTTTGGGCCGGATGTGGGTGCGCGGCCGGTTGCCCTTGCGGTTGGGCCGGGTGCGGATGTCGTCCTCGTCGGTGTGCTTGCCGTAGCGGCGCATGATCCCAGTCCGCCCGTCAGTTCCCCAGCATCCCGGTCCACAGTTCGGGGAAGTCGGGCAAGGTCTTCGCCGTCGTCGCCACGTTCTCGATCCGCACACCCTCGACCGCCAGGCCGATGATCGCACCGGCGGTCGCCATGCGGTGGTCCTCGTAGGTGTGGAACACCCCGCCGTGCAGCGGGCGCGGGCGGATGTGCAGGCCGTCGGCCGTCTCGGTGACGTCACCGCCCAGCTCGTTGATCTCCTTGGTCAGCGCGGCCAGCCGGTCCGTCTCGTGCAGCCGCAGGTGCGCCACGCCCCGCAGCGTCGAGGGGGAGTCCGCGAGCGCGGCGACCGCCGCGACACCCGGCGTCAGCTCACCGACGTCACCGAGGTCGACGTCGATGCCGTGGACCGCGCCCGAGCCGGTGAACACGAGCCCGAACTCGGTCAGTTCGCAGGAACCGCCCATCTCGGTGAAGATCTCCCGCAGCCGGTCACCCGGCTGGGTGGTGCGCTCCGGCCAGTCCGGGATCAGCACCTTGCCGCCGGTGACCAGGGCCGCGGCCAGGAACGGCTGGGCGTTCGACAGGTCGGGCTCGATCGTCAGGTCCCGGCCCAGCAGGGCGCCCGGGGTCACCCGCCACACGTTCGGCTCGCCGCCCGACTCCGGGGTGTCCACCTGGGCACCGACCGCGCGCAGCATGTCCACGGTCATCCGGATGTGCGGCATCGAGGGCAGGGTCGCGCCGGTGTGGCGGACCTCCACGCCCTGGTTGAAGCGGGGGCCCGACAGCAGCAGCGCCGAGACGAACTGGGAGGACGAGGAGGCGTCGATCGAGACCGGCCCGCCGTCCAGCGCCCCGACGCCGTGCACGGTCAGCGGCAGCGCGCCCCGGCCGTCGTCGTCGATCCGGGCGCCGAGCACGCGCAGCGCGTCGATCACCCCGTGCAGCGGCCGCTCGTAGGACCGCGGGTCCCCGTCGAACCGGATGGGGCCGTCGGCCAGCGCGGCCACCGGAGGCAGGAAGCGCATCACCGTGCCGGCGTTGCCGACGTCCACGGTGGCCGGGCCGTGCAGGCCGGTGGGCAGCACCCGCCAGGCCTCGCCGGAACCGTCCGGGCCCACCCCCTCCTCGATCTCCACGCCCATGGCCCGCAGGGCGCCGGCCATCAGCAGCGTGTCGCGGGAGCGCAGCGGGCGGCGCAGCCAGCCGGGCTCGGAGGCGAGGGCGGCCAGCACGAGGGCGCGGTTGGTGACCGACTTGGACCCCGGCACGTGGACCGTGGCGTCGACGGCTCCGCTCGCGTGCGGGGCGGGCCAGAGGGCGGGGTGGGCGGTGTTCGGGGCCATGAGGCCACTTTATAAGCAGGGCCCGGTCTCAACCTTCCAGCAGCCAGCGGCCGCCACCGATCAGTGAGCACAGGGACACCGCGTGGAACAGGAACAGCCACAGCCCCGCCGGGACGTGCGTCAGCCGGGAGAGCTGGTCCGCGTCCGAGTCCCCGGCGCCGCCCCGCGACCGCTTGGACTGGAGCTCGAACGGCGGCCGCACGCCCCCGAGGAGGAGGAACCACACCACCGCGTAGGCGAAGGCGGCCTGCACCTGCGGGCCGGTCAGCCAGGACACCAGCAGGAAGGCGCCTCCGGCCAGGACCACGGTCAGCACCCCGTACGCGTTGCGGATCATCACCAGCATCGCGACCAGCAGCGCGGTGGCCGCCCACAGCAGCAGCGTGACGCGGCCCGCGGCCAGCAGCGCGGCCCCGCCGAGGCCCAGCAGCGAGGGGGCGGTGTAGCCCGCGGCCGCCGTGAGGATCATGCCCAGCCCGTACGGCTTGCCCCTGCTGACCGTCAGACCGCTGGTGTCGGAGTGCAGGCGTATGCCCGTGAGCTGCCGGCCGGTGAGCAGCGCGACCAGGCCGTGGCCGCCCTCGTGGGCGATGGTCACGGCGTTGCGCGCGAGCCGCCACACCGGGTGCCAGACCACCACGGCGAGCGCGGCGACCAGTGTGGCGAGCACCACCCACAGGTCGGGGTCGGGCTGGGTGCCGGTCAGCCGGTCCCAGAGGTCGGGCAGCGCGGTGGCGGCGAGGCTGTCCATAGGTCCGAGTGGCTCCCTGTGCTCGGTTCGGTGCGCGTCTTGAGAAGGGCGGCGCGCGAGGTCGTCGCCTGAAGGTGGTGGTCGGGGGACGGGTGGGCCTGGCAGTGTGGCACGTATGTGCGGACGGTATGCATCCAGTCGTAGGCCGGAGGATCTCGCGGGCGTCTTCGGGATCGAGAAGTGGGAGCCCGAGGAGGCCCTGGAAGCGGACTTCAACGTGGCCCCGACCAAGGAGGTCTACGCCGTTCTCGACCGTCCGGTGAAAGACGCGGACAGCCCGCGTCCGGTTCGCCAGCTGCGCCGGCTCAAGTGGGGCCTGGTGCCCTCCTGGGCCAAGACGCCCGAGGGCGGCGCCCGGATGATCAACGCGCGCGCGGAGACCGTGCACGAGAAGCCCTCCTACCGCCGCGCCTTCGCCGCCCGGCGCTGCATCGTGCCCGCCGACGGCTACTACGAGTGGGTCACCGGCAGGCAGGAGCGGGAGCTTGAGGAGGAGGGCCGCAGGAAGCGGCCCCGCAAGCAGCCCTACTTCGTGCTGCCCGCCGACGGCTCGGTGTTCGCGATGGCCGGTCTCTACGAGTTCTGGCGGGACCGCACCCTGCCCGACGACCACCCGGGCGCCTGGTGGGTCACCTGCTCGGTGATCACCACCGAGGCGGAGAAGACCCCGCTGGCGGTGGCCCCCGCCGAGGGCCCGCACACCCTCGCCGAGATCCACCCCCGGATGCCGCTGATGCTCACCCCGGACCGCTGGGACGCCTGGCTCGACCCCGCCCGCACCGACCCGGACGACCTGCGCGGACTGCTGTCCCCGCCCCCGCCCGGCCTGATGCGCGCCTACCCGGTCGGCACCGCCGTCAGCAACGTCCGCAACAACGGACCGGAGCTGCTGAAGGAGCTGGAGGCACCGGAGGAGGGCACACTCTTCTGACGTGACCACCACCGAGATCATCGCCACGGACGCCGGAGACGCCCGCATCACCTGGCACCCGGCGCAGCGGCCACGGCTGGTGCTGGCCCTCGGCCACGGCGCCGGCGGCGGCGTCGAGGCACGGGACCTCCAGGCACTCGCCCGGGTGCTGCCCGGGCACGGAGTGAGCGTGGCCCTCGCCGAACAGCCCTGGCGGGTGGCCGGGAAGAAGCTCGCGCCCGCACCGAAGACCCTGGACACCGGCTGGCGCGGGATCTGGCCCGCGCTCACCCGGCCCGGCCTGCCGGTGGTCTCCGGCGGGCGCAGCGCCGGCGCCCGGGTCGCCTGCCGCACCGCCGCCGAACTCGGCGCGCACGCCGTGCTGGCGCTGAGCTTCCCGCTGCACCCGCCGGGCCGGCCGGAGAAGTCGCGGGCCGACGAGCTGCTGGGCGCCGGGGTGCCCACGCTGGTCGTCCAGGGCGGCGCCGACCCCTTCGGCAGGCCGGCGGAGTTCCCCGAGGGCGACCACGAACTGGTCGAGGTGCCCCACGGCGATCACGGGTTCGCCGTGCCCAGACGCGCCGCCGTCACCCAGGAGGAGGCGCTCGACGTCCTCACCGCCGCCGTCCTGACGTGGACCCGTTCACTCGGCTGAACCCCGGGAATGCGGGGCGGCGGAGCACTGTTGTGGCGGACAGAAGTGCTGGGGAACCGGCACCGAAGTCCTAGGAGAGGAAGTCCGCCGCATGGGTTCGACCATCTGCCCGAGCCGCAGCAGCCGCACTGACCTGGACTGGACGGTGCTGCACGCGGCCAAGACCACCCCTATTCGAGGGGCGGCAGGCACGGGTGGTGTTCTATCCTCCGAAACGAGTGGGATCGGTTTCGGTCCTGCCCGGGATCTTGAGGAGGTGGGTCCGGTCACCGGTACCGACGCAGGGACCGACAACGGCCAGGCGGAGCAGCCCGAGGGCCGGGGCGACAGCGCTGAGTCGACCGCGGAGCGCAGTGCGCGCTTCGAGCGGGACGCGCTCGAATTCCTCGACCAGATGTACTCGGCCGCGCTGCGTATGACGCGCAACCCGGCCGACGCCGAGGACCTGGTGCAGGAGACCTACGCGAAGGCGTACGCGTCCTTCCACCAGTTCCGCGAGGGCACCAACCTGAAGGCCTGGCTGTACCGGATCCTCACCAACACCTTCATCAACTCGTACCGCAAGAAGCAGCGCGAGCCGCAGCGCAGCGCGGCCGAGGAGATCGAGGACTGGCAGCTCGCCCGTGCCGAGTCGCACATGTCGACCGGTTTGCGCTCCGCCGAGTCGCAGGCGCTCGACCACCTGCCGGACTCCGACGTGAAGGAAGCGCTGCAGGCGATCCCCGAGGAGTTCCGCATCGCCGTCTATCTCGCGGACGTAGAGGGCTTTGCGTACAAGGAGATCGCGGACATCATGGGGACACCCATCGGTACGGTGATGTCCCGGCTGCACCGGGGCCGCCGTCAACTGCGCGGCATGCTCGAGGACTACGCCCGTGAGCGTGGGCTGGTCCCGGCCGGCGCCGGAGAGTCGAACGAAGCGAAAGGCTCGGGCTCATGAGCTGCGGAGAGCCGCACGAGACGGACTGCAGTGAGGTCCTCGACCACCTGTACGAGTTCCTCGACAGCGAGATGCCGGACGTCGATCGCGACAAGTTCCAGCACCACTTCGAGGAATGCTCCCCGTGCCTGGAGAAGTACGGCCTGGAGCAGGCCGTGAAGAAGCTGGTCAAGCGGTGCTGCGGACATGACGACGTGCCCGCGGACCTGCGCGCCAAGGTCATGGGGCGGATCGACCTGATCCGCTCCGGGCACACCGTGCCCGAGCACGACGTGACCGCCGCTCCGCAGGAGCGCTGAGCGCCGCGGCGGAGCCGCCGCCCCGCCGCGACCCCTCATCACTCGAACGTGCTAATCCTCGGGGCATGGTCCCCCGCACCCCCCGACGCCCGTCCTAGGCTCCGAGCCTGGGCAGGCACGGTCGGGGAGGGGCGTGATGGAGGCGGTTCCGGCGAGGGCACGGGCCTGGGTCGCCTGCGTCGCCCTGTCGGTCGTCCTGTGCGCCCTGCCGTTCCCGGACACCCGCACCCCCTGGTGGGCGCTGACCCTGCTCGCCGGCCTGTACGCCGCCTGCGACCACGTCGTACGGCGTCGTCTGGGCGGCACGTTCTACCCCGTCCTGCTCGCCGGGGCCTTCCTGCTGCCCCCGCCCGCCGCCGCGCTCGTGCCGCTGCCGGCCGCCCTGCTCGCCCGCGACGAGGAGCGGCCCGTCCGGCTCCGCCGGGTGTGGCGGGCCGCGCGGCCCGCGCTCGCCGTGTGGGGCGCGGCGCGGGTCCACTGGTCGCTCGGCGGCCGTGACGCCGTCGTCGCCTGCCACTTCCCCTACGTGCTCGTGCCCGCGGGCGCGGCCGTCCTCGCCTTCTGCCTGGTGCTCGCCGTGCTCGACGGCGGGATCCTGGCGGCGGGCGTGGGGGTGCCGCCCACCCCGCTGAGACCGTGGGGGCGGATGTCGCCGCGCCCGTCCTGGGGCGGGTTGCTGTTCCGCTCCCTCGCGCCGGTCGCGGTGCACGGACTGGCCGGGCTGATGATGGCCGTCCTGTGGCGCAGCCGCTACGGGCCCGTCGCCGCGCTGCTCGTGCTGCTGCCCATGTGCGTCTCCTGCTGGGTCTTCGCCCAGTACCACCGGGAGCGGGCCGCCCACCAGGCCACCATCCGCGCGCTGGTGCAGGCCGTCGACATCAAGGACGGCTACACCCGCGGCCACAGCGAACGGGTCGGCCAGGCGTCCGTGCTGATCGCCCGCGAACTCGGCATGGACGACGCGCGCGTCGAGGTGCTGCGCTTCGCGGGCATCCTGCACGACGTCGGCAAGCTCGGCGTGCCCACCCGGCTGCTGCGCAAGGACGGCCCGCTGACGCCCGAGGAGCGGCGGGTCATCGAGCTGCACCCCGAGTACGGCCACGAGATGGTCCGCGGGATCTCCTTCCTCGGCGAGGCCCGCGCGGCCATCCTCCACCACCACGAACGGCTCGACGGCAGCGGCTACCCGTACGGACTCGCGGGCGGGCAGATCCCCGAGTGCGCCCGCGTGGTGGCCGTCGCCGACGCCTTCGACGCCATGACCTCCACCCGCTCCTACAGCCGGGCCCGGCCCGTCGAGGCCGCGGTCGCCGAGCTGCGGCGGTGCGCCGGGACCCACTTCGACCCGCGGATGGTCACCGCGCTCGCCGACGCGCTGGGCCGCGACGGCTGGCACCCGGCCGTCACCGCCGACGAGACCTCGCCCGTGGTCCCGGCCCAGCAGCCGGCCGCCGGCAGCCCGAGCGGAGCGGGCCGGTGACCGCCCTGCGGATCGTGCACACGGGCGCCGGCCTCACCGCCGGCGCCTGCCTCGCCGTCAGCCTGTGGACCGGGATCGAGGACCGGGGCGTGGCGCTCGCCTTCGGGGTGCTCATAGCCGTCGGCGAGCTGACCCGGTGGAGCGGGCCCCAGGTCCGGCAGGCCGCCCCGCTGGGCACCGCCGGATCACTGTCGTACGCACTGCTCGGAGCGGACGCCGGACACCCCACCCAGCACGGCGCCGCACAGGTCGTCACCGTCGTCCTCGCCGCTTCCCTGCTCGGCGGCGTCCCGCACCTGTGGTCCGGCCGCACCCCGACCCTCGACCACCTGGCCCGCCGCGTCCTGACCGTCGGCTTCGCCGCCGTCTGCTTCCAGCCCCTGTACCTGGGGGGCGCCCTGGCGGGCTGGGACGGCCCCGGCTACGCCCTGCTCGTCGTGGCCCTGCTCGTCCTGACCGCCCTGTGCGACGCCGTCCTCGCCGCCGCGCTCGCCCACTCCCGCACCGGCTGGCCCTTCGGCCCGCAGCTGCGCGAGGAACTGCGCGGACTGCTCGGCATCGGGTCCGCCGTGTGCGCGACCGGCGCGGTGATGGCGCTCGCCGTCGCCGTCGCCGGGCTGTGGGCACTGCCGGTGTTCTGCCTGCCCCTGCTGCTCACCCAGCTCTCCGTGCGCCGCTACGCCGCCGTGCGCGCCACCTACCGGCAGACCATCGCCTCCCTGGCCCGCGCCACCGAGATCGCCGGCTACACCCCCGCCGGGCACGCCCGCCGGGTCGCCGCGCTCAGCCTGGCCGTCGGCCGCGACCTGGGCCTGCCCGGGCCCGCGCTGACCGTCCTGGAGTACGCCGCCCTCATGCACGACATCGGCCAGCTCAGCCTGGTCGACCCGGTCCCGGCCGGCGCCACCGCCGCCCTGCCCCGCGAGGAGCAGCGGCGCATCGCGCTGCTCGGCGGGGCCGTCGTCCGGCAGACCGGGGTGGACGCGGCGGTCGCCGTCGTCGTCGAGCGGCAGGCCGACCCCTGCGCGGACCAGCCGCCGGCCGCGCGGATCATCCGGGTCGTCAACGCCTACGAGGAGAAGGCGCGCGACGCGGGGCCCGACGGACCGCTGCGTGCCCTGGAGGAGCTGCGCCTGGCCACCGCGGGGGACTACGCTCCGGAAGTCGTGGAGTCGCTCGCCCGGGTGCTGTCGGGGGCCGGGGGTGGCGCGGCAGCACGGCAGGCGACGGCGCCGGAGCGCGGCCCGACTGTCTGACCCAGCGCGTGACGGGGTAACCCATGGGTAATGAGCGCCCCTCCCGCCGTACGTGGTTGGATGCGAGGGAGAGGGTGTTCGGGGGCACAAGCCAGCCCACGTGCGGAACTGGAACTGGCAGGCGGGAATCGTGAGGATCTTCGGCAAGGGACGGCACCGGCCCTCCGCCTCCTGGCGGCAGGCCACCGACAGGGCGTTCACGCTCATCGGCGACGGCCGGTACGAGGACGCGGGCGAGCTGCTGACACGCGCCGCCGACCTGGAACCCTGGCTGTCGGAGTCCTGGTTCAACCTCGCGCTGCTGCACAAGTTCCGGCACGACTGGGAGCAGGCCCGCGCCGCCGGACTGCGCGCCGTGGCCCTCCTGGACCGCGAGACCGGCGCTCCGGACTGGTGGAACGTGGGCATCGCCGCGACCGCCCTGCAGGACTGGCCGCTGGCCCGCCGCGCCTGGCAGGCGTACGGGCTGCGGGTGCCCGGCGGCACCTCCCGGCCGAAGGCCGGGGCAGGGGCCGCCGCCTCCGGCGAGCCGCTGGGCATGGAGCTGGGCAGCGCGGCCGTACGGCTCTCCCCGGAGGGCGAGGCCGAGGTGGTCTGGGGCCGCCGGCTGGACCCGGCGCGGATCGAGGTGCTGTCCATCCCGCTCCCGTCGTCCGGACGGCGCTGGGGTGAGGTCGTGCTGCACGACGGCGTCCCGCACGGCGAGCGCACCACGTCCGCGGGGCACTCCTACCCGGTCTTCGACGAGATCGAGCTGTGGGCGCCCTCGCCGGTCCCCACCTGGGTGGTGCTGCTGGAGGCGGCCACCGAGGCCGACCGGGACGCCCTGGAGCAGCTCGCCGCCGACGCCGGGTTCGCCGCCGAGGACTGGTCCTCCTCGGTGCGGCTGCTGTGCCGCATGTGCTCGGAGTCGCGGATGCCCTCGGACGAGGGCGACGGCGTGCACCTGGACCCGCACGACCACAGCGAGCCGGGGCACCCCGGGCCGCTCGGGCACCGCACGGACGGGCAGCTGTGGGTGCCGGAGCGGGAGTGCGGGGTGGCCGCGCCCGCCGCGCTGGTCCGTGGGCTGCTGGACGGCTGGGTCGCCGACAGCCCGGACTCGCGCGACTGGCGGGATCTCGAAGAGGTGTGCTGACGGCATCGCGCGCCGCGGACCCGCAGCGGGCCGGTCGCACGGTTCCCCGCGCCCGTGACAGGGCGTTGCACGTACCCTGTATCAGCATCACTCCCAGTATTTGTGCAGGAAGGCTTACGTCGGTCATGGCGCAGCAGGACACCGATCAGCAGCACGCGGGCGTGCTCCCCGTCGACGACGAGGGGTACGTCGTCGACACGGAGGGCTGCGAGGAGCGCGAGAACGCCTGGCGCGAGCGCGGCACCTCGCGGCCGATCACCGTCGTCGGCAACCCCGTGCTGCACACCGAGTGCAAGGACGTCACCGAGTTCGGCGCGGAGCTCGATCAGCTGGTCGCGGACATGTTCGCCAGCCAGCGCACCGCCGAGGGCGTGGGCCTGGCCGCCAACCAGATCGGCGTGGACCTGAAGGTCTTCGTCTACGACTGCCAGGACGACGAGGGTGTCCGGCACGTGGGCGTGGTGTGCAACCCGAAGCTGGTGGAGCTGCCAGCCGACCGGCGCCGGCTGGACGACAGCAACGAGGGCTGCCTGTCCGTGCCCACGGCGTACGCGCCGCTCGCGCGCCCCGACTACGCCGAGGTCACCGGCCAGGACGAGAAGGGCAACCCGATCAAGGTCCGGGGCGGCGGCTACTTCGCGCGGTGTTTGCAGCACGAGACGGACCACCTGTACGGCTACCTCTACATCGACCGGCTGTCCAAGCGGGACCGCAAGGACGCGCTGCGGCAGATGGCCGAGAACGAACCACGCTACCCCGTGGTCGCCAACGGCTGAGAGACGCGGCCGAGACGTACGGCGACCCTGCGGGAGCAGCCACGACGTCATCGACGACGCCCGGTCGGGAGCTTTCCCGACCGGGCGTCGTTCGTTTGTTCGTCGCATGATTCCCGGCATGTTGGGGTGGTGAGTGAAGCAAATCCGTTCCCATAACGGTCAGTTGTAGTGCTGAATGTAAGAGCGGGGATACGCAACGGCGCACGCCCGGCACGGCACGGAGGGGTGTTGCGCTCCTGGCGGCTGAGAGGGGACTGTTCGTGCACGCTTTCTCACACGGCACCACATCGTCGACAGCGGTCGCGGTACCGCCGTCTCTCGCCCTCCCGGTGATCGAGGACGTGTTTCCCCGGCAGCTCCACCCGTATTGGCCGAAGCTCCAGGAGAAGACCCGGCTGTGGCTGCTCGAAAAACGGCTCATGCCGGCGGACAAGGTGCGGGAATATGCCGACGGTCTTTGCTACACGGACCTGATGGCGGGGTACTACACGGACGCCTCCGAGGAGGTGCTCCAGGCCATCGCCGACTACAGCGCCTGGTTCTTCGTCTGGGACGACCGCCACGACCGGGACATCGTGCACGGCCGCCCGGACGACTGGCGGCGCCTCAGGCACCGCCTGCACGCGGCCCTCGACTCCCCCCGGCACCATCTGCACCACCCGGACGCCCTGGTTGCGGGGTTCGCGGACAGTCTGCTGCGGTTGTACTCGTTCCTGCCGCGCACCTGGAACCGGCGTTTCGCCCGCCACTTCCACGAGGTGATCGAGGCCTACGACCGCGAGTTCCGCAACCGGACCGCGGGATACGTCCCGAAGGTCGAGGAGTACCTCGCCCTGCGCCGGCTCACCTTCGCGCACTGGATATGGACGGACCTGCTGGAGCAGGGCGCCGGCTGTGAACTCCCGGACCCGGTGAGGAAACACGCGGCATATCGCAGGCCGGCCCTGCTGAGCCAGGAATTCGCCGCCTGGTACAACGACCTCTGCTCGCTGCCCAAGGAAATAGCGGGCGACGAGGTGCACAATCTCGGAATCAGTCTCGTCACACATGAGGGGTTCACCCTCGAAGAGGCCGTGGACGAGGTGAGGCGACGCGTCGAGGAATGTGTCAGCGAATTCCTGGAGGCCGAGCGCGAGGCCCTGCGGTTCGCCGACGGGCTCGCCGACGGAACCACGCGCGGAAAGGAATTGAGCGCCGCCGTGCGCGTCTGCGTCGGAAACATGCGGAACTGGTTCAGCTCCGTCTACTGGTTCCACCACGAGTCAGGCCGGTACATGGTCGACAGCTGGGACGACCGGTCCACGCCCCCGTACGTCAACAACGAAGCGGCAGGTGAGAAATGACCGTCGAGTCTGTGAAGCCCGTGACCCCGCGGACACCGGAACTGCGTGAGCCGCCGCTGGCCGGCGGCGCCGTCCCGGGCCTCGGCCACGGCCTGAAACTGGTCCGCGACCCGCTGGCCTTCATGTCCGGCCTGCGCGAGCACGGTGACGTCGTGCGCCTGAAGCTCGGCCCGAAGACGGTCTACGCCGTCACCACCCCGGCGCTCACCGGCGCCCTCGCGCTCAGCCCCGACTACCGCATCGACGGACCGCTGTGGGAGTCCCTGGAGGGCCTGCTGGGCGAGGAGGGCGTGGCGACCGCCAACGGCCCCCGGCACCGCCGCCAGCGGCGCACCATCCAGCCCGCGTTCCGGCTCGACGCGATCCCCGCCTACGGCCCGGTGATGGAGGAGGAGGCGCACGGGCTGACCGAGCGCTGGAAGCCGGGCGCGACCGTCGACTGCACCGCGGAGTCGTTCCGTGTCGCCGTGCGCATCGCCGCCCGCTGCCTGTTGCGCGGCGAGTACATGGACGAGCGCGCCGAGCGGCTGAGCGCCGATCTCGCCACCGTCTTCCGTGGTATGTACCGCAGGATGGTCATCCCGCTCGGACCGCTCTACCGGCTGCCGTTCCCGGCCAACCGCGAATTCAACCGGGCACTGGCCGATTTGCATCTGCTGGTCGACGAGATCGTCGCCGAGCGGAGGGCATCTGGTCAAAAGCCGGACGATTTGCTGACGGCATTGCTGGAGGCGAAGGACGACAATGGCGACCCCATCGGGGAACAGGAGATCCACGACCAGGTGGTCGCGATACTCACCCCCGGAAGCGAAACAGTCGCCTCCACGATCATGTGGTTGCTCCAGGTGCTCGCGGAACACCCGGAACACGCGGAGAAGGTGCGCGCGGAGGTTGAATCCGTGACCGGTGGCCGGCCCGTCGGATTCGCCGACGTCCGGGAGCTCAGGCACACCAACAATGTGGTCGTGGAAGCCATGCGGCTCAGGCCCGCCGTTTGGATATTGACCCGGCGCGCGGTGACCGACACCGAGCTGGGCGGCTATCGCATTCCGGCCGGGGCGGACATCGTCTACAGCCCCTACGCCGTCCAGCGCGACGCCCGCTCCTACGACCGCCACCTCGACTTCGACCCGGACCGCTGGCTGCCCGAGCGGGCCAAGGAGGTGCCGAAGTACGCCATGAGCCCGTTCAGCGTGGGCAACCGCAAGTGCCCCAGCGACCACTTCTCCATGGCCCAGCTCAGCCTGATCACCGCGGCGATCTCGGCGAAGTACCGCTTCGAGCAGGTCGGCGGGTCGGACGACAGCACCCGCGTGGGCATCACGCTGCGGCCGCACCGGCTGCTGCTGAGGCCCCTGCCCTGGTAGCCCGCGGCCGGGCGGCGCCGGCGCGCGTTCAGGCGGCCTGCGGGCCGCGGAACGTGCGCCGGTAGGCCACCGGGGTGGTGCCCAGCGCGCGGACGAACTGGTGGCGCAGCGCGGCCGCCGTGCCGAAGCCCGTGCGCGAGGCGATCGCCTCCATGGTCTCGTCCGTGCCCTCCAGCAACTCCTGGGCCAGCAGCACGCGCTGGCGCAGGATCCAGCGGTAGGGGGTGGTCCCCGTCTCCTGCTGGAAGCGGCGGGCGAAGGTGCGCGGGGCCATGTGGGCGCGGGCGGCGAGCTGTTCGACGGTCACCTCCCGGTCGAGGTGCCGCTCCATCCACGCGAGGACCTCGCCGACGGTGTCGCACGGGGCCTTGGGCAGCGGCCGCTCGATGTACTGCGCCTGGCCGCCGTCGCGGTGCGGCGGCACCACCATGCGCCGGGCGATCCGGTTGGCGACCTCCGGGCCCTGTTCCCTGCGGACGAGGTGCAGACAGGCGTCGATGCCGGCCGCGGTGCCGGCGGAGGTGATCACCGGGTCCTCGTCCACGTAGAGCACGTCCGGCTCGACGGTCAGCCGCGGGTACTGGCGGGCCAGCTCGTCCGCGTGGTGCCAGTGCACGGCGCACCGCCGGCCGTCCAGCAGTCCGGCCGCGGCGAGCACGAAGACGCCCGAGCAGACGCTGAGCACCCGGGCGCCGCGGTCCACACCACGGCGCAGGGCGTCCAGCAGCTCGGGCGGGAAGGGCCGGGAGGCGTAGTGGGAGCCGGCCGGCACGGCGATCAGATCGGCCGAATCCAGTCGCTCCAGGCCGTGCTCCACGTGCAGCGAGAAACCCGCGTTCGAACGCAGGGTGCGGCCTTCGGCCGAGGCGACGGCGAAGTCGTACACGGGCAGGCCCTCGTCGCTGCGGTCGGTGCCGAAGACCTCGCACACGACGGCCAGCTCGAAGGGGTTCACGCCGTCGAGGAGGACGGCGACCACGTTGCGCAGCATGCCGTCAGTGTGCCTCGCCGCTGGCAGTAAATCGAGGGTGCGCGGCAGTCCTGCCACTCCCGGTAAGGAGTGTCAGGCGAGACAGTGGTGTCTATGACTACGGCACAGACAGAAGGACTGCTCGGCATGGTCGCCGTGATCGGGATCCTGGGCCTCCTGGTCCTCCCGGCGGTGATCGGCATCGTGCGGGACCGGATCATCGACCGTCAGATCAGGAGGGCCCAGGAGGCCCCCGAAGCCCGGGAGACCCGGGCCGGAAGGAGGGATCAGAAGTCCTCGTCCAGGTCGACCGTGCCTTCCACCGCGACCTGGTACGCCGACGGGCGGCGCTCGAAGAAGTTCGTCAGCTCCTGAACACCCTGCAGCTCCATGAAGGAGAACGGGTTCTCCGAGCCGTACACCGGCGCGAAGCCGAGACGCGTCAGACGCTGGTCGGCGACGCACTCCAGGTACTGGCGCATCGACTCGGTGTTCATCCCCGGGAGGCCGTCACCGCACAGGTCGCGCGCGAACTGCAGCTCGGCCTCGACGGCCTCCCGCAGCATGTCGGTGACCTGCTGCCGCAGCTCGTCGTCGAAGAGGTCCGGCTCCTCCTTGCGGACGGTGTCGACCACGTCGAAGGCGAAGGACATGTGCATCGTCTCGTCGCGGAACACCCAGTTGGTGCCGGTGGCGAGGCCGTGCAGCAGGCCCCGGCTGCGGAACCAGTAGACGTACGCGAAGGCGCCGTAGAAGAACAGGCCCTCGATGCACGCGGCGAAGCAGATCAGGTTCAGCAGGAACCGCCGGCGGTCCGCCCGGGACTCCAGGCGGTCCAGCTTCTCCACCTCGTTGATCCACTTGAAGCAGAACCCCGCCTTCTCGCGGATGGAGGGGATGTTCTCCACGGCCGCGAAGGCCGCCGCCCGGTCGTCCGGGTCGGGCAGGTAGGTGTCCAGCAGCGTCAGGTAGAACTGGACGTGCACGGCCTCCTCGAAGAGCTGCCGGCTCAGGTAGAGCCGCGCCTCGGGGGAGTTGATGTGCTTGTACAGCGTCAGCACCAGGTTGTTCGCGACGATCGAGTCGCCCGTCGCGAAGAACGCCACCAGGCGGCCGATGAGGTGCTGCTCCTCCGGGGACAGCTTCGCGAGGTCGGCCACGTCCGAGTGGAGGTCGACCTCCTCCACGGTCCAGGTGTTCTTGATGGCGTCGCGGTAGCGCTCGTAGAAGTCCGGGTAGCGCATCGGACGCAGGGTCAGTTCGAAGCCCGGGTCGAGCAGGTTCTGGTGACGGGTGGTCATTACTGGCAGGCCTCGCAGGACTCGGGGTTCTCAAGGGAGCAGGCGACCGCGTCGGGGTCGGCGGCCTGCTGGACGGGGATGGCGGCCTCGGCCCGCGCCTGGCCCTGGGCGGCCCGGGCGATCCGGGTCGCCGGACGGGAGCGCAGGTAGTACGTCGTCTTCAGGCCCGACTTCCAGGCGTAGGCGTACATCGAGGAGAGCTTGCCGATGGTCGGCGTCTCCAGGAACAGGTTCAGCGACTGCGCCTGGTCCAGGAACGGGGTGCGGGCGGCGGCCATGTCGATCAGACCGCGCTGCGGGATCTCCCACGCCGTGCGGTACAGCGCCCGCACCTCGGCCGGGATCCAGGCGAAGTCCTGCACCGAGCCGTTCGAGTCGCGCAGCGCCTCCCGGGTCCGGGCGTCCCACACGCCCAGCTCCTTCAGGTCCTGCACCAGGTAGGAGTTCACCTGGAGGAACTCACCGGACAGCGTCTCGCGCTTGAACAGGTTGGACACCTGCGGCTCGATGCACTCGTACACGCCCGCGATGGAGGCGATGGTCGCGGTCGGCGCGATCGCCAGGAGCAGCGAGTTGCGCATGCCCACGGAGGCGATCCGCTCGCGCAGCGCCGCCCAGCGTTCCGGCCAGGTCAGCTCCACGTCGTAGTGGTCCGGGTGCAGGACGCCGCGGGCGGTGCGGGTCTTCTCCCAGGCCGGCAGCGGGCCGTTGCGCTCGGCGAGGTCGGCGGAGGCCTCGTAGGCGGCCAGCATGATCCGCTCGGCGATCCGCGTGGACAGGGCCCTGGCCTCGGCGGAGTCGAAGGGCAGGCGCAGCTTGAAGAAGACGTCCTGCAGGCCCATCGCGCCCAGGCCCACCGGACGCCACTTGGCGTTGGAACGGCCCGCCTGCTCGGTGGGGTAGAAGTTGATGTCCACGACGCGGTCGAGGAAGGTGACGGCGGTGCGGACCGTGGCGTCCAGGCGCTCCCAGTCGAGGTCGCCGTCGGTCACGAAGGCGCCGAGGTTGACCGAACCCAGGTTGCAGACGGCCGTCTCCCCGTCGTCCGTGACCTCCAGGATCTCGGTGCAGAGGTTGGAGGAGTGCACCACGTGGCCCGCGGTCGCCGTCTGGTTGGCGGTGCGGTTGGCGGCGTCCTTGAAGGTCATCCAGCCGTTGCCGGTCTGCGCGAGGGTGCGCATCATGCGGCCGTACAGGTCGCGGGCCGGGATGGTCCGGCGGGCGAGCCCGTCCGCCTCCGCCCTGCGGTAGGCCGCGTCGAACTCCGCGCCCCACAGGTCCACCAGTTCCGGCACGTCCGCCGGGGAGAACAGCGACCACTGCTCGTCGGCGTTGACCCGGCGCATGAACTCGTCCGGGACCCAGTGCGCCAGGTTCAGGTTGTGCGTACGGCGGGCGTCCTCACCGGTGTTGTCGCGCAGCTCCAGGAACTCCTCGATGTCGGAGTGCCAGGTCTCCAGGTACACCGCGGCCGCGCCCTTGCGCCGCCCGCCCTGGTTCACGGCGGCCACGGAGGCGTCCAGGGTCTTCAGGAACGGCACGATGCCGTTGGAGTGCCCGTTGGTGCCGCGGATCAGCGAACCGCGGCTGCGGATGCGGGAGTACGACAGGCCGATGCCGCCGGCGTGCTTCGAGAGGCGGGCCACCTGGTGGTAGCGGTCGTAGATGGAGTCCAGCTCGTCCAGCGGCGAGTCGAGCAGGTAGCAGGACGACATCTGCGGGTGCCGCGTGCCGGAGTTGAACAGCGTGGGGGAGGAGGGCAGGTAGTCGAGGCGGCTCATCAGCCGGTAGAGGGCGGCGACCTCGTCCAGGGAGCGGACCGTGTCGTCCTCGGCGAGGCCCGACGCCACCCGCAGCATGAAGTGCTGGGGCGTCTCGATCACCTTGCGGGTGATGGGGTGCCTCAGCAGGTAGCGGCTGTGCAGGGTGCGCAGGCCGAAGTAGCCGAAGCGGTCGTCGGCCGCGGTGTCGACCAGCGCGTCGAGGCGGTCGGCGTGCAGCCGGACGAACTCCGCGGTGCGGTCGGCGATCAGGCCCTCGCGGTGGCCCACGGCGACGGACCCGGTGAAGGAGGTGACGCCCTGCGAGGCGGCCTCGGCGCGCACCGAGACGGTCAGCAGCCGGGCGGCCAGCCGGGAGTAGGCCGGGTCCTCGGAGATGAGTCCGGCGGCCGCCTCGGTGGCCAGCTCGCGCAGCTCCGCCTCGTCCGCCCGCGCGGACCGGCCGCGCAGCGCGGCCGCGGCCACCCGGCCGGGGTCGGCGTCGGGGAGGTCGGCGGTCAGCTCGGTCAGGGTCCGCAGCAGCGCGGCACCGGGACCGTCGGCGTTCGGGTCGCTGACCGGAGCCGGATCGGCGGGCGCGATGGTCACGTGGGGCTCTCCCTCGCTCGGCACGGGGGCCCGGCGGAGGGCAGCGGGCGGCGACGGCACGAGGGCGCACGACGTCGCGTCCACCGGCCCACTCCACGAGGCCCGGACGTCTGGGGGCACCCGGACCGGACGGCCGGGCGCGCGCTGACGGCAGGTCCTCGGACTGGACAGGCGCGCGGATGCACGCAAGTACACCGTTGCGGGACAGTTCCGGATTCGCACCGGATTCCCCTGCGGCGACAGCGAGCATGAGCATACATCTAGTGCCGGGCTGTGGTGTCACCCCCAGATGTTGTGTCTGTCGCGAGGTGCGGTGGCTCCAGAGGGTCAGCTCGCGGACCGCCAGAGTGACGAGCGGCGGCCCCCGCCTGGCGGCCGGGGGACGGCCCGGGGACGACACGGAGCGGGCCGCCGACATGGCGTCGGCGGCCCGCTCCCGGTGTGCCGTCCGGTCAGTGGCCGGCGCCCGCCGTGGCCGGCGGGAGCTCCACCTGGACCCCCGCGTCGCCCGCGTCCGCCGTGTAGTCCTCCGGCCGGGTCTCGTCGAGGCCCTCGGGGGCCTTCACGGCCTTCAGGACGAACGTGAGGACCACCGTGACCACCACGTTGAGGACGAACGCCGTGAGACCGATGTAGCCGATCTCACCGATGCCCGGGATCTCCTTCGCGGAGCCGCCGAAGTGCTTCTGCGTCGGGGAGGCGACGCCGTAGGCGGCGAACGTGCCGTAGACCATACCGACCGCCCAGCCGGCCAGCAGCGCCCAGCGGTGGAACCAGCGCGTGAACAGACCGCCGACCAGGGCCGGGAAGGTCTGCAGGATCCAGATGCCGCCCAGCAGCTGGAAGTTGATGGCCACCGTCTTGTCCATCGTCAGGACGAAGACCAGCGCGCCCACCTTCACCAGCAGCGACACGACCTTGGAGACCTGCGCCTCCTGCTTCGGCGTGGCGTCCGGCTTGATGAAGTCCTTGTAGATGTTGCGCGTGAACAGGTTCGCCGCGGCGATGGACATGATGGCCGCCGGCACCAGGGCACCGATGCCGATCGCCGCGAAGGCCACGCCCGCGAACCAGTCCGGGAACATGTCCTCGAACAGCTGCGGGATCGCCAGCTGCCCGTTGGTGACCTTGACCCCGGCCGCGATCGCCATGAAGCCGAGCAGCGCGAGCAGGCCCAGCATCAGCGAGTACAGCGGCAGGATCGTGGTGTTGCGGCGGATCACCTCACGGCTCCTGGAGGACAGGGTCGCGGTGATCGAGTGCGGGTACATGAACAGCGCCAGGGCCGAGCCGAGCGCCAGCGTGGCGTAGGTCCACTGACCGGCCTCCGGCGGGACGAGCGCGCCGCGCGGCTTGCCGGTGGCCGGGTTGACCTGGCTGAACGCGGCGCTCGCCTTGGCGAAGACGTCGTCGAAACCGCCCAGCTTGATCGGGATGTAGATGATCGCCACCGCGATGACGATGTAGATCAGCGCGTCCTTCACGAACGCGATCAGGGCGGGGGCGCGCAGACCCGACGAGTAGGTGTACGCGGCCAGCACGCCGAAGGCGATGAGCAGCGGCAGGTCCTTGACGAACCAGTTGGTGTTCTCGCCGCCGCCGACGCCCATCACGTCCAGCACCGCCTGGATGCCGACGAGCTGGAGCGCGATGTACGGCATCGTCGCGAGGATGCCGGTGAGCGCCACGGCCAGCGACAGGCCCTTGGAGCCGAAGCGGCCGCGCACGAAGTCCGACGTCGTCACATAGCCGTGGCGGTGCGAGACCGACCACAGGCGGGGCAGGAACGTGAAGATCAGCGGGTAGACCAGGATCGTGTACGGCACCGCGAAGAACCCGGCCGCGCCCGCCGCGTAGATCGCGGCCGGTACGGCGACGAAGGTGTACGCCGTGTACAGGTCGCCGCCGAGCAGGAACCAGGTGACCCAGGTGCCGAACGACCTGCCGCCCAGGCCCCATTCGTCCAGCGAGTGCTCGTTGTCGGCCTTGCGCCAGCGCGCGGCCAGGAAGCCCATGACCGTGACGGCCAGGAAGAAGAAGATGAAGACGCCGAGCGCGACGCCGTTGACGCCGTCCTTCACTTCGCCGCACCCCCGTCCGGAGTCCGGCGGCCGCGCTGGTCGCGCAGCCACAGCCGGTGGGCGAGCACGGTGAGCGCGGTGGAGATCAGCACCCACAGCATCTGGTACCAGTAGAAGAACGGGATCCCGATGAACGCGGGGTCCGTCTTGGCGTACGAGCCGACCCACAGCATCGCCACGAAGGGCGCGACGAGGCACAGAGCGATGATCACGCGGACCGGTGTCACCACCGGTGGTCTCACTTCAGGCGTTTCGGACATGCCACGGCTCCGTCCCCTCGCTGATCAACCTGTGTAATGCGCAGGCAATCTAGGTGACGGTGTCGCCGAAGCGGAAGACCCCGTCCGCATATCGGCATGCCGATTTCGCGGTTGACGTGTGAAGACGCCGGACCGGCCGCGGGACGGGCCGGTTCACCGGGTTGACCGGGTCACTCCACCGGGCGCTTGAGACGGGCCACGAACTTGTACCGGTCGCCGCGGTACACCGAACGCACCCACTCCACCGGCTTGCCCTCGCGGTCCAGGGAGTGGCGCGAGAGCATCAGCATCGGCAGACCCACGTCGGTGCCCAGCAGGCCGGCCTCGCGCGGGGTGGCCAGCGAGGTCTCGATGGTCTCCTCGGCCTCGGCGAGATGGACGTCGTAGACCTCGGCCAGGGCCGTGTACAGCGAGGTGTACTTGACCAGCGAGCGCCTGAGCGCCGGGAAGCGCTTGGCCGAGAGGTGGGTGGTCTCGATGGCCATCGGCTCGGCGTTGGCCATGCGCAGGCGCTCGATGCGCAGCACGCGGCCGCCCGCCGTGATGTCGAGCAGCTCGGCGAGCCGGTCGTCGGCCGTGATGTACCCGATGTCCAGCAGCTGGGAGGTGGGCTCCAGTCCCTGGGCGCGCATGTCCTCGGTGTACGAGGTGAGCTGGAGCGCCTGCGAGACCTTCGGCTTGGCGACGAAGGTGCCCTTGCCCTGGATGCGTTCGAGCCTGCCCTCGACGACGAGTTCCTGCAGGGCCTGGCGGACGGTGGTGCGGGAGGTGTCGAACTCGGCCGCGAGCGTGCGCTCGGGCGGTACCGGCGTGCCGGGCGCCTGCGTCTCCGTCATGTCGAGCAGGTGCTTCTTCAAGCGGTAGTACTTGGGCACGCGCGCGGTACGGACCGTCGTCCCGGCCTCGTTCTCCGCACTGCCGACGTCGGTGCTCATGCTCTGCCTTCCCGGCTCCTGATGCCGAAAGCGACCGACATCCCATCGGCCACGGCTCACATCGTGGCACGGCTTCGTGTGTCAGGGATCCATCCGCACGGTCCGTGACCTCCTCTATATACCCGGGGACCCGGTGTTGGTCTAGTCCAAAGCCCCGGCCGTCCCCGTGGCCGTTCCCGCCCGGTGCCCGGCTAGATCCCCTGCCAGTCGGGCTTTGCGGCGTAGGTGTGCCGGAAGTAGTCGGCCAGCTTGAGCTTGGAGGCGGCTGCCTCGTCGACGACCACCGTGGCGTGCGGGTGCAGCTGGAGCGCGGAGGCCGGGCAGACGGCCGCCACCGGCCCCTCGACGGTCGCGGCGACCGCGTCCGCCTTGCCCTCGCCCGTCGCGAGCAGCACCAGGTGCCGGGCCTCCAGGATGGTGCCGATGCCCTGCGTGATCACGTGGTGCGGCACCTGCTCGATGTCGCCGTCGAAGAAGCGGGCGTTGTCGACCCGGGTCTGCTCGGTCAGGGTCTTGATCCGGGTGCGCGAGGCGAGCGAGGAGCACGGCTCGTTGAAGCCGATGTGCCCGTCGGTGCCGATCCCGAGCAGCTGGAGGTCGACGCCGCCGGCCCCGGCGAGCGCCCGGTCGTACGCCTCGCAGGCCGCCTGGACGTCCGCGGCGGTGCCGTCCGGGCCCATGAACGCGTCCATGCCGATCCCGAGCGGCTCCAGCACCTCCCGGCGCAGCACCGAGCGGTAGGACTCGGGGTGCTCGGCGGGCAGGCCCACGTACTCGTCGAGCTGGGCGATGCGGGCCCGCGAGGTGTCCACGGCACCGGAGCGCACCTTGGCGGTCAGCGCCTGGTAGACGGGCAGCGGGGTGGAGCCGGTGGCCACCCCGAGGAGCGCGTCGGGCTTGCGCCGCAGGAGCTGGGCCATGGCCTCGGCGATCAGCTCGCCGCCCGCCGCGGCGTCCGGAACGATGACAACTTCCACGCTGGGCCTGCCGTTCTGAAGGAGCCATGAGGAGCTATGTGGTTTAGACCAATCTAACAGGATCGGGAGGGCCGCACCATGCCGTTCCCGGGCCCTCGCGCCGGGCCGGTCCGGAGCCGATCGCCGAAAATTGCCCCCGCCATCCGGCCCCGCTGCCGACCCGGGCGGGCTAGGCTTCGTGGCATCGCGTGCCAGTGGCTGTGCCACGACCCCTGCCCCCGCGCGCATGGACACGCCCTCGTGGTCTAGTCCACAATGCACGGGGGGCTTCGCAGGGAAAACTGAAAAGCTTCCGTCTTCCCCGCACAGGAGGACGGACCGAGGAACCGGTGCTCTCTGCCCTGACTGCCCCGGCTCCTCGACCTTCGGCCGACCGGGACCGCACACCCCACGGCCGATGATGCTCCGGGCTGCGGTGCCGGGAGGGCTGAGGGTCCCTCTCAGGCGCCGCGGCCCGCGGGTGTTTTTTCGGCCACTCACGGCCCGGGTACGCTCACAAGGTGCCCTCCATGAACGAACTCGTACGCCAGCACACGGCCCTCGACGACTCCGACCTCGAGTGGCTCCACCTGCTGGTCTCGGAGTGGCAGCTGCTCTCCGACCTCTCCTTCGCCGACCTGGTGCTGTGGGTCCCGACGCTGGACGGCGCCCGGTACGTCTCCATCGCCCAGATGCGGCCCAACACCGGCCCGACCTCCTACCAGGACGACATGGTCGGGCATCTGGTGCCGCGCGGCCGGCGGCCCATGCTGGACGCGGCGCTGGACGAGGGCCGGATCGTGCGCGAGGGGGACCCGGAGTGGCGCGAAGAGGTCCCCGTGCGGGTCGAGTCGATCCCGGTGCGCCGTGAGGGCCGCGTCCTCGGTGTCATCGCCCGCAACACCAACCTGCTGACCGTCCGCACCCCGAGCCGCCTGGAGCTGACCTATCTCCAGAGCGCCTCGGACCTCGCGCAGATGATCGCCGCCGGCTCCTTCCCGTTCCCCGACCAGCAGGTCGACATGGACGCCTCGCCGCGCGTCGGCGACGGACTGATCCGGCTGGACGCGGACGGCGTCGTCCAGTACGCCTCCCCGAACGCCCTGTCCGCCTACCACCGCCTCGGCCTCGCCACCGACCTGGTCGGCCAGCACCTCGGGCAGACCACCGCCGAACTGGCCCCGACCCGGGGCCCGGTGGACGAGGCGCTCGCCAAGGTGGCCAGCGGCTGGGCGCCGCGCGAGTTCGAGATCGAGACCAACGAGGGGGTCATCCAGTTCCGGGCCATCCCGCTCAAGCCCAAGGGAACCCGCATCGGCTCACTGGTGCTGTGCCGGGACGTCACCGAACTCCGGCGCCGTGAACGTGAGTTGATCACCAAGGATGCGACCATCCGGGAGATCCACCACCGGGTGAAGAACAACCTCCAGACGGTCGCCGCCCTGCTGCGGCTGCAGGCCCGCCGCATCGGTTCCGAGCGCGGCCGGGAGGCGCTGGAGGAGGCGGTGCGACGGGTCGGCTCGATCGCCATCGTCCATGAGACGCTTTCTCAGAACCTGGACGAGCGGGTGGAGTTCGACGACATCGCCGACCGGGTGCTCGCGATGGTCGCCGAGATCTCGCCGGGCAAGGTGACCGGCCGGCGCAGCGGACGCTTCGGGATACTCGACGCGGAGGTCGCCACACCGCTGTCCATGGTGCTGACGGAGATCCTGCAGAACGCCCTGGAACACGGCTTCCGCGAGGGCGACACCGGCACGGTCGAGGTGTCCGCGGTCCGCGGCGGCACCACCAAGGAGGCCCGGCTGCTGGTCACCGTCCAGGACGACGGGGTCGGGCTGCCCGAGGGCTTCGACCCGCACCGCTCGGGCAACCTCGGCCTGCAGATCGTGCGGACGCTGGTCGAGGGCGAGTTGGGCGGCACGTTCGACATGGTCCCGGCGCCCGAGCGCGGGACCCGGGTGATCCTCGACATCCCGGTGCGCGCCCAGAAGTGACGGCGGGGGCACACCGGTCGTGCGGTCGTGCCCGCCGTGGTGCGCGGGCCGAGGTGCGCGGGCCGTGGCGCGGCGGGCAAGCAGAAAGCCCCGGACCACTGTGGGTCCGAGGCTCGTGCTCGTTGCTGCTCTGCTCTCGCTAAGCGCATCGGGGGTACTGCGCGCTGCGGCTCGGGGGCGGGAGATGCGTGCTCGCTGCACGCGCCGCCAAGCTCAGGCTGTCAGCAGGGGTGGGAGTGTCAGGCGGAGGCCTGACGGGCCCGGTTGCGAGCGGCGCGGCGCTTCATGGCGCGGCGCTCGTCCTCGCTGAGACCACCCCAGACGCCGGAGTCCTGGCCGGACTCGAGCGCCCACTGCAGGCACTGCTCCATGACGGGGCAGCGACGGCAGACGGCCTTGGCTTCCTCGATCTGCAGCAGCGCAGGACCGGTGTTGCCGATGGGGAAGAAGAGCTCGGGGTCTTCCTCGCGGCAAACGGCGTTGTGACGCCAGTCCATGGCTGCTACCTCTCCTTGGTATTACGTGCAAGTTGCTTGTGAATGTGAACGCTTTCACGAATCCCTCAACAAGTGAAGGGCCGACCGCCGAGTCTTCCCCGGCGTGGTCCTTGGTTTGAAGAGGGGTTCCGGTGATCAGTGGAGGCCGGTCTTGCGGGCCGTCCCGATCGCCACGTAGAGACTCGCAAACCTCAGCGGCGGATACAACCCCTTCAGAAAAGTTTTTTTTGATTCCTCGGTGTCGACTGGGTCACAGCCGTACTTCCATGGGGTGGATCCTGGCCTAAACGTTCGAGTGAAAGGACTTTGGCCTCTTCCGCTCACACAATCACACGCAGTGCGCGGCGTACGCCTGTGAACGTCACGCTCGTACGCAGTCCCAGGTGGTCGCCGTCCATCTGAAGGGGGAGGGGGACCTTCGAATGCAAGGTGAACCGGTCCAGGTCGTGCAGGGAGAGGGCGTGCTTGCCGTGGGGCCCGCGCTCGGGGGACGAAGTGAGCAACTGGGTGCCATACCGGGCAACCGCGGCCGTCGACAGGCGGCTGAGACCGAGCACGTCGATGCCGGTATCGAACGAGGCCTTAGGTGACGTGTACATCGGGCGATTGCCGAGATACGTCCACGGGGACGTGTTCGAGACTATGGCGACGACCAGGTCGGTGATCGCGTCCGCGCCGTCCCGCTCCAGCGTGATCGGGCCGTGCCGGCGGTGCTGCTCGCCGAGGAACTGCCGGACCACCTGACGCACGTACAGCGCGTGGGTGGACTTCTTGCCCCGCTCGCGCTGCTGCTCGACCCGGCCGACCACGCCCGCGTCGAAGCCGAGACCGGCGTTGAAGGTGAACCAGCGGTCCGGCACCGCCTCGTCCTCGGTGCCGGGTGTGCCCGAGGTCAGCCCGAGGCCGACGACCCGCTCGCTGCCCAGGCGCAGGGCGTCCAGGAGGGCGCCGGTGGCCTCGACGGGGTCGTTGGGCAGACCCAGGGCGCGGGCGAAGACGTTGGTGGAACCCCCGGGGACCACGGCGAGGCCGGGCAGCCGGTCCGGGTCGGGGCCGGCGTGCAGCAGGCCGTTGACCACCTCGTTGACGGTGCCGTCGCCGCCGAGGGCCACGACGAGGTCGATGTCGTCGCTCTCCGCGGCCTGCCGGCCGAGGTCGCGGGCGTGGCCGCGGTACTCGGTGGTGACCGCCTCCAGCTTCATCTCGCTCGCCAGCGCGTGGATCAGCACATCACGCCTGCGTGCGCTTGTGGTGGTTGCCGCCGGATTGACCACGAGGAGTGCACGCATGGATGGCAGCGTACCTACTGGGGGGTACCCGGCCCAGACCGAGGTAGGGATCGGGTAAGAGGCGGGCGCGTGAGTCTGGACACTCCGGACGCCGGGCCGGGGCCGCTCCGCCCCGGGCCGCGGCGCGGGGCACGGCTACCCTTCAAGGGTGAGCAGCGAGCAGAACCCCACCCAGAACGACGGCGCCACCGACGTGACCGAGGCCGGCGGCGGCAGCGGCGACACCGCCGGAGCGCGCCCGCGCCGGCTGACGTACGCGGCGGCGCTCTCGGCGCTGGAGGGGATCGCCCTCCTCGTCGGCGGCGTCTGGATCCTCGTCCTCGGGCTCACCGGCGACCCGGACGACCGGCAGCAGGCCGTGACCGGCGGGGTCACGCTGGTGGTGCTCGCGCTGCTGCCGCTGCTGGCCGCGCGCGGCCTGCTGCTCAGGCGCGGCTGGAGCCGGGGGCCCGCCGTCATCACGCAGATCATGGCGCTTCCGGTGGCCTACAACCTGCTCAAGGCCGACAGCATGGCCATCCCGGGCGGTATCGCCCTGGCCGTCGCGGCCGTGGCGTCCCTGGTGCTGCTGGTGAATCCGGCGACGACCCGGGCCCTCGGGATCAAGGGGCCGGGCCGGGCGGAGTAGGCGCCGCCCGCTCCGGTACCGCTCCTACTCCTCGACCAGCAGCTTCTCCCGCAGCTGGGCGAGGGTCCGGGCGAGCAGCCGGGACACGTGCATCTGCGAGATGCCGACCTCCTGCGCGATCTGCGACTGGGTCATGTTCCCGAAGAAGCGCAGCAGCAGGATGCGCTTCTCCCGCGGCGGCAGGTCCTCCAGCAGCGGCTTGAGGGACTCGCGGTACTCCACGCCCTCCAGCGCCTCGTCCTCGGCGCCGAGGGTGTCGGCGACCGCCGGGGACTCGTCGTCGGTGTCGGGGACGTCCAGGGACAGCGTCGAGTACGCGTTCGCGGACTCCAGGCCCTCCAGGACCTCCTCCTCGGAGATGGCGAGCTTCTCGGCCAGCTCGTGCACCGTGGGGGAGCGGCCGTGCAGCTGGGACAGCTCCGCCGTCGCAGTGGTCAGCGACAGGCGCAGCTCCTGGAGCCGGCGCGGCACGCGGACCGCCCAGCCCTTGTCGCGGAAGTGCCGCTTGATCTCGCCGACGACCGTCGGCGTGGCGTACGTAGAGAACTCCACCCCGCGCTCGGGATCGAAGCGGTCCACCGACTTGATCAGCCCGATGGTGGCGACCTGGGTCAGGTCGTCCAGCGGCTCACCGCGGTTGCGGAAGCGGCGCGCCAGGTGCTCGACGAGCGGCAGGTGCATACGGACCAGCCGGTTGCGCAGCTCCGCGTACTCCGCGCTGCCCGCGTTCAGCTTGCGCAGCTCGACGAACATCACGCGCGCCCCGCTGCGGTCCTGGGGGTCGTGCTGAGGGGTCGGCGCGGCCTCCGCGCCCGGCGCGCCGTCCTCCGCGTATCGCTCGTGCTCGCTCATCGTCCCGCCCGTAGCCCTTCCCCGAGCCCTCGCCTGCGCGCGGGCGGCGGAGCCGGCCGTCCCACGTCCCTCGGCAGGCGTGCTCTGCGCGGCACCGTCGCCGGCGGCCTCCGCGGAGTCCTCCTCCGGGTGTGGCCTGGCCTGCTCGGGGATGCCGTCGATGCCGTCCGCCATGCGTCGGGATGCAGCCGTGGACTCTCGGTCCCCCGTCGGCAGCTCCCTTGTGCCGCGCTCTTCGTCCCGCACCGGCCCGTCCCCGTTCCTCACGCCGGCCCGGGGCCCGCGCCGCGCTGTTTGTAGAGGCTGATCGACACGGTCCTGTCCTCGTCCACGGCGGACGAGACCTTGCCCGCCAGGGCCGAGAGCACGGTCCACGCGAAGGTGTCCCGCGAGGGGGCGTGGCCGTCGGTGGTCGGCGCCGACACCGTCACTTCCAGCGAGTCGTCGACGAGCCGGAAGACACAGCTCAGCACCGAGCCGGGCACGGCTTGTTGCAGCAGGATCGCGCAGGCCTCGTCGACGGCGATGCGCAGGTCCTCGATCTCGTCCAGGGTGAAGTCCAAACGGGCCGCCAGGCCGGCCGTGGCCGTCCGCAGCACCGACAGGTAGGCACCCGCAGCCGGCAGCCGGACTTCCACGAAGTCCTGGGTCGCGGGCTCGCCTGCGATCTGGGACACCCTCACCTCCATGGTGGTACAAGCTATACGGGGCCGAGGGTCGCCCCCCGGGGTAACGCACACGTGGTTCCGCGGTGACGCTATCGCGCTCCGAACGTATCTGTCCCCGGGACCCCAACCCCCTGGCGTCACTCACAGTAAAGCTGTGGATACGCTCCGTGTCTAGAGGGTCAGCGGCCCCAAAAGGGAAGAGCGTGCGCCGGGTTGACGTACCCCGGCGTCAGACGCCCGAACCGTCGGCGGTCACGGCCGCGTGCCGTCCCTGTGAAGTGTCACACGAGAACGTGGTCGACGAAGCACCACCGCCAGTCCTCGCCGGGCTCGAAGGTCCGCATCACGGGATGACCGGTCGTCGCGTGGTGCTCCGTGGCGTGCCTCCCGGGCGAGGAGTCGCAGCAGCCGACGTGGCCGCAGGTGAGGCACAGGCGCAACTGCACCGGGTGCGTACCGTCCCGCAGGCACTCGGGACAGGTCGCGTCGAGCGGCTCGGGCTCGTCGAGCGGCAGCGCGTCGGTGTGCGTGCACTGTTTCATGATTGCCACAGTACGACGGGCGTGCGGGGGACCGCGCGGAAAACGAGGGTGGGCGAGAACCATGGACGTGATGCCGCTGCTGTTGCTGGTGGCGGGCAGTGCGGTGGTCGCCGCGGCGGCCCGCCGCGGACCGGTGCCGGCGCCGCTGCTGCTGGTCGCCGTCGGCCTCGCGGTCTCCTACGTGCCCGGGGTGCCGGACTACGAACTCGACCCGGAAGTGGTACTCCCGCTGCTGCTGCCCCCGCTGCTGTACACCTCGGCCACCGACAGCTCCTACCTCGACCTGCGGGCGCAGCTCAGACCGGTGGCCCTGCTCTCGGTCGGCTACGTGCTCTTCGCGACCGTGGTCGTCGGATGGGCCGCCTATGTGATCATCCCGGGAATGCCGCTGACCGCCGCGCTGGTGCTCGGCGCCGTGGTGGCCCCGCCGGACGCGGTGGCCGCCACGGCGGTCGCCCGCCGGGTCGGTCTGCCGTCCCGGATCACGACGATCCTCCAGGGCGAGTCCCTGCTGAACGACGCCACCGCGATCACCGCCTACAAGGTCGCCCTCGCCGCCGCCGTCGGCGCGGCCGCCACCTGGGCCGGCGGCATCCGCGAGTTCCTGTTCGCCGCCGTAGGCGGCGTCGGCATCGGGCTCGTCCTCATGGCGCCCCTGCACTGGCTGCGCACCCACCTCAGGGAACCGCTCATCCAGAACACCCTCTCGCTGCTGATCCCGTTCGTCGCCTACGGCGTCGCCGAGCAGCTGCACGCCTCCGGGGTCCTCGCGGTCGTGGTCGTCGCCCTGTACCTCGGCCACCGCGCGTGGGAGGTCGACTTCGCCACCCGGCTCCAGGAGGAGGCGGTGTGGAAGATGGTCGCCTTCATCCTGGAGTCGGCCGTCTTCGCCCTGATCGGCCTCCAGCTCCCGGTCGTCCTCAAGGGCCTCGGGCACTACGCGGGTGCCGAGGCGACCTGGTACGCGGTCGTCCTCTTCCTCGTCGTCGTCCTCGCCCGGTTCGCGTGGGTGTACCCGGCGACCTTCCTGCCGCGCCTGTCGGCGCGCGTCAGGGAGCGCGAGGAGGACCCCACCTGGCGGGGAGCGATGGTCATCTCGTGGGCCGGGATGCGCGGCGTGGTCTCGCTGGCCATCGCCTTCTCCATCCCGGCGGCCGTGAAGGGCGGCGGTGCCTTTCCGCAGCGCAACCTGATCCTCTTCCTGACCTTCACCACCGTCATCGGCACCCTGGTCCTGCAGGGGCTGACCCTGCCCCCGCTGATCCGCCTGCTGAAGTTCCCCGGCCGCGACCGGCAGGCCGAGACGCTGGCCGAGGCCAACGCCCAGGCCCAGGCGTCCCGGGCCGCCGAGAGCCGCCTGGAGGAGCTGCTCTCCGACGAGCGCAACGCCCTGCCCCCGCCGCTCGCCGATCGCCTGCGCACGGTCCTGGAGCGCCGGCGCAACGCCGTCTGGGAACGGCTCGGCCAGGTGAACCCCGTCACCGGCGAGTCCGTGGACGACACCTACCGCCGGCTGTCCCGCGAGATGATCAGCTCCGAGCGCGAGGTCTTCGTCCGGCTCCGCGACCACCGCTACATCGACGACGAGATGCTGCGCGCGCTGCTGCGCCGGCTCGACCTGGAGGAGGCGGCGGCCTACCGCGAAGCCGCGTAGCGCAGGCCGGCGGTCCCCTGGGGTCGTCCGGGCCGGCTGTCAGGCGGCGGGGAAGGGCCGGCCGGTGACGACCGCGGCGACGGCCGTACCGCGCGGGAAGGCGCCCTCCTCGGCCAGGGCGACAAGTCCCCAGAGCAACTTGGCGACATAGAGACGTTCCACCGGCAGCCGGTGCCGCTGTTCGAAGTCCTCGGCGAAGGAGTCGAGTTCGGGGCCGGTACGGGCGTAGCCGCCGAAGTGGAAGCGGTCGTCCAGGGACCAGGCGCCGGTGCGGGAGCCGAAGGCGCGCTCCTGGAGGGCCGTCACCTCGCCCTCCAGGAAGCCGCCCCTGAGCACCGGGACGCCGAGCGCGCGCTGCCCCGCGTCCAGTCCGGCGGCGAGTCCGGCGAGCGTGCCGCCGGTGCCGCAGGCCACCGCCACGACGTCGGCACGGCCGCGCAGCTCCGCGCCGAGGTCACGGCAGCCGCGCACCGCCGCGGTGTTGCTGCCGCCCTCCGGGACGACGTACGCCTCCTCCGCGCCGGCCGCCCGCAGCAGCGCGGCCAGGGTCTCCGGCTCGTCCTTGCGCCGGTACGCCGACCGGTCGACGAAGTGCAGCCGCATGCCGTCGGCCGCGCACCGGGACAGCGACGGGTTGAGCGGGCGGTCCGCCAGTTCGTGGCCGCGCACCACGCCGGTGGTCGGCAGCCCGAGCAGCCGGCCCGCCGCCGCGGTCGCCCGCAGGTGGTTGGACCAGGCACCGCCGAAGGTGACCAGCGGCCGGCCTCCCGCCGCCGCCAGGTTCGGCGCCAGCTTGCGCCACTTGTTGCCGATCAGCTCGGGGTGGATGAGGTCGTCCCGCTTGAGCAGGAGACGCAGGCCGCGCCGGTCGAACCGGTCGTCCCGTATCTCCTCCAGGGGCGACGGCAGACGCGGGGCGAGCTGGCCGGGGCTGGTCACGCACCCATTGTCGCCCGGGCCCCGGCTACCCCTTCAGCCGCTCCCCGACCCGCTCGCGCAGCCAGGCCATCGAGAAGCCACGCGGGTCGACCTTGCCCGGCTGCCACTCCCGGTGGCCGATGACCGACCGCTCCGTCCAGCCGTGGGCACGGCACACGGCCGCGGCGACCCGCTCGATCGCGTCCAGCTGCTCCTCGGGCCAGGGGTCCTCGCCGTCCCCCAGGTTCTCGCACTCGAAGCCGTAGAAGTGGCGGTTGCCGTCGGTGTTGGCCTCGTTGTCCGGCGGCAGCCGCTTCTCGGCGATCACGGCGCGCAGCACGTCGTCGTCGCCGAGGCCCGCGTGGTTGGCGCGCCCGTAGCCGACCAGGTGGACCGTGCCGTCCTTGGTGATCACGCCGTGGCACAGCGGGCCCGGCAGCTCGGGGAACCCGTCCCGGCAGATCTCCACGGTGCGCGCGCTGCCGTGGGTCGCGGTGTGGTGGATCATCACGCCGTGCACGGGGCCCCAGGGCCCCTTGTGGTTGCGGTTGTGGTGCCGCCAGTCGCCGACCTCGACGACGGTGACGCCTTCCGCGCGAAGCGCGTCCAGAAATCCGCTCGCGGACAGGGGAGGGGCCATGGCCGGCTCCTTCGTGCTGTGCCCGGTGACCGCCGGTCGCGGCCCCGTCGTACCGGAGCTTCTACCGAAAACGGACGTCCCGGCCTACATCGTTCGCACGCTGAGCGAGCCGATCCGGACAGGTCACGCACCGTGGCCGGTACTGGACAAGGTCCCTCTTTCTGCCCACTAATGCGATGATCCATTCCCCCTCTTTCGGGTAATGGCGTGGTCGCTCTCCGTACTGGAAGGCTCGACCGCGAGACCGGTGTGCGATGCGGCGCCGGGCATACAGGAGAGGGCATTTTCTTATGTCGGTAGGCGAAGAGGTCCGCACGGAGCAGGGCAAGCCCCAGCAGTCTCTCGGCACGGCGGCTGCGCGGAACCTGGCCACCACGACCAAGTCCGTCCCGCAGATGCAGGAGATCACCTCCCGCTGGCTGCTGCGGACCCTGCCCTGGGTCGACGTGCAGGGCGGCACGTACCGGGTGAACCGGCGTCTGACGTTCGCCGTCGGCGACGGCCGTATCACCTTCGTCAAGACCGGGGACCAGGTGGAGGTCATCCCGGCCGAACTCGGCGAGCTGCCGGCCCTGCGGTCGTACGAGGACGACGAGGTGCTCACCGAGCTGGCCCGGCGCTGCCGGCAGCGGGAGTTCGCGCCCGGCGAGCTGATCGCCTCCTTCGGCAGCCGGACCGACGAGGTCCACCTGCTGGCGCACGGCAGGGTCGAGAAGATCGGCACCGGCCCGTACGGCGACGACGCGGTCCTCGGTGTCCTCGCCGACGGCGCCTACTTCGGCGAGGCGGCGCTGCTGGACCCGGACGCGATCTGGGAGTACACGGCCCGCGCGGACACCGCGTGCACGGTGCTGACCCTCAGCCGCCAGGACTTCGAGCAGGTCGCCGAGCGCTCCGACTCGCTGCGCGACCACGTCCACGAACTGCGCTCGATCCCCGAGCAGCGGACCAACAAGTACGGCGAGAAGGAGGTCGAGCTGGCGGCCGGCCACAGCGGTGAGCCGGACATCCCGCACACCTTCGTCGACTACGAGGGCCGCCCCCGCGAGTACGAACTGAGCATCGCCCAGACGGTGCTGCGCATCCACTCGCGCGTCGCCGACCTCTACAACCAGCCGATGAATCAGACCGAGCAACAGCTGCGGCTCACCGTCGAGGCGCTGAAGGAGCGTCAGGAGCACGAGCTGGTCAACAACCGGGACTTCGGGCTGCTGCACAACTGCGAGTACGACCAGCGGCTCCAGCCGCACGACGGTGTGCCCAGCCCGGACGACATGGACGAGCTGCTCAGCCGCCGCCGCGGCACCAAGCTGTTCCTGGCCCACCCGCGCGCGATCGCCGCGTTCGGGCGCGAGCTGAACAAGCGCGGACTCGTCCCGGAGACCGTCGAGATCGGCGGCAACCGCATCCCGACCTGGCGCGGTGTGCCGATCTACCCGTGCAACAAGATCCCCGTCACCCCGGAGCGCACGACCTCGATCATCGCCATGCGTACCGGCGAGGCCGAGCAGGGCGTCGTCGGGCTCCGGCAGTCCGGCATCCCGGACGAGATCGAGCCGAGCCTGTCCGTCCGGTTCATGGGCATCAACGAGCAGGCCGTCATCAACTACCTGGTCACGGCGTACTACTCGGCGGCCGTCCTGGTGCCCGACGCCCTCGGTGTGCTGGAGAACGTCGAGATCGGCCGGTGGAGGTGACCTTTCCGCACGTCACGGCCGTGTCCCCGCCCTCCGGGGCGGGTGCACCCCCGGGGTGTGCGGCCGGCCGCAGCGGAAGCGGCGCCGTCCGCGCACTGTACGAGGGGGGCCCATGACCGACTTCATGACGGGGACCAGACAGCGTGCGCCCGCCGCGCGCGAGCGGCGGGGGGCCGTGGGGGACGCCGGACCCGCCCCGCTCGACGGACAGGAGGCGGCGGCGCTGCTGGAGCGGACCCGGGCCCTGGTCGACCCGGCGCTGCGGGCGGCCCTCGACTCTCTGCCCGGCGCCATGCGGCGGATCGCGCTCTACCACTTCGGCTGGGAGCAGGCCGACGGCACACCGGCGGCGGGCAACGCGGGCAAGGCCATCAGACCGGCGCTCGTCCTGGCCGCGGCCGGCGCGCTCGGCGGGTCCCGGGCGAGGACGGCGGCGGTCCGGGCGGCCGCCGCCGTCGAACTGGTCCACAACTTCTCGCTGTTGCACGACGACGTGATGGACCGGGACACCTCCCGCAGGCACCGGCCCACCGCCTGGACCGTGTTCGGTGAGGCGGACGCGATCCTCGCCGGTGACGCCCTGCAGGCGCTGGCCCTGCGCCTGCTCGCCGAGGACCCGCACCCGGCCGCCGGGCCGGCCGCCGTGCGGCTCGCCGACTGCGTCGTCGAGCTGTGCGAGGGCCAGCACACGGACACGGCAATGGAGCGCCGCGCCCCGGACGAGGTCACGCTCGACGAGGTGCTCGCCATGGCCGAGGCGAAGACCGGCGCGCTGCTGGGCTGTGCCTGTGCCCTGGGCGCCCTGTACGCCGGCGCCGATGAGGAGGATGTGGCGGCGCTCGACGGATTCGGCCGCCAGGCCGGGCTCGCGTTCCAGCTGATCGACGACGTCATCGGCATATGGGGCGATCCGCGGCGCACCGGCAAGCCGGCCGGCGCCGATCTCGTGGTCCGCAAGAAGTCGCTTCCGGTGGCGGCGGCCCTGGCCTCCGGCACCCCGGCGGCGGCCGAACTCGCCGCGCTCTACGGCACCCCGTACGCCGCGGGAAGCGCCGGGGACGGCGGTGAGATCACGCGGACGGCCCTGGCCGTCGAGCGGGCCGGCGGCCGGGACTGGGCGCAGACGGAGGCGGCCGACCGGATGGCCCGGGCGATGCAGGAGCTGGCCCGCGCCGTCCCCGCGCCGGAGGCGGCGGGCGGCCTGCTGGCCCTGGCCGAGTTCGTGACCCGGCGCAGCACTTAGGTCCCCTGCTGCGCTTCCCACGGCCCGGCGCCGGTCCCTGACGCCCGGTTCCGGCGCCGGGTCCTGACGCCTGGTTCCGGCGCCGGGTCCTGACGCCTGGTTCCGGCGCCGGGTCCTGACGCCTGGTTCCGGCGCCGGGTCCTGACGGTTCCCAACCGATCCGTTCCTGCCCGGCCTGGTCCGTTTTCTGGCCCGGCCTTGCCTGGCCTGCATTGGACCTAGCTCGGCCTGGCCCTGGCCTTGCCTGGCCCCGGCCTAGCTCGGCCTGGGCCGGCCTGGCCTGGATCGGGCCCCCTGCCCGGCCTGGCCCCCGCCTTGCCCGGCCTGGCCCCCGCCTTGCCCGGCCTGGCTCGGGCCTGGACCGGCCTACGCCGACCGGGATCGGGCCCAGCCCGGCCCGGCCTGGCCGGAACTAGCAGGACCCTGGACCGCCGTCGGCCGGCGGCGCGGTGACTGGGGCCGCCGCGACTGTGACGCGGTGGCCGCGGCCCCCGCCGGCGGCCGGCGGACGAGGACCCCGGAGCCACCGGGGGTGTGCGGCTCCTGACCCCGCGCACCCACCGGTGGTTCCGGCCCGACCGGCCCCGCGCGTCCCTACAGCACGCGGGGCCCGCCGCACGTTCCGGCCCGACGGGTCCTGCGCGTCCCCACGGCACGCGGGGCCCGCCGCACGTTCCGGCCCGACGGGTCCTGCGCGTCCCCGCAGTGCGCGAAGCCCGCCGCACGTTCCGGCCCGAGCGGCCCCGCAGTGCGCGAAGCCCGCCGCACGTTCCGGCCCGAGCGGCCCCGCGGGTCCCCGCAGTGCGCGGGCCCCCTACGTCCGGGCCGGGGGCGGCTACCCGGCGGGGACGATCGTCCTGACGATCGCCTCGACCAGGCCCTCCGGGACCCGCATGCCCGGCAGGGCGTCGTCCAGGACCCCGGGCAGGGTGAGGTGCTCCACGATGAGCCCGAGCATGGCCAGGTAGAGCACGGTGACGGTCTCGTCCCCGCCGGGCAGGCCGGTCTGCCGGTGGAACTCCATGCCCCCTTCCAGGTCCCCGCGCACCGACCTGGTGAGGGAGGCCCGCAGCTCGGGCCGGCGGGTGGCCTCCAGGCGCATCTCCAGCAGGGCCAGATGGCCGGACCGGTCGCGCGTGGCGCGGTCCATGAGGTCACGCATGAGGGCCATGACCAGCGAGCGGTCACGGGGGCCCGCCAGCAGCCGCCCCAGCACCTCGGGGTCGGGCGCGAGCCGCACATGCAGCCGGGCGTCGATCTGGCGCAGCAGGTCGTCGCGGCCGGTGAAGTAGTTGGAGGCGGTGCCGGTGGGCACCCGCGCCTCGGTGTCCACCGCGCGGAACGTCAGACCGCGCGCGCCCTCCCGCGCCAGTACCGCGATCCCCGCGTCCACCAGAGCGGCCCGCCGTTCCGGATTGCCCGCCATGCGGAACCCCTTCTCCCACTTCTCCCCGATGCCGACGACATCGCGAGAACAGCTTGCCACCACTACGGCTGTAGTACTACAACAGAACCACTACAACCGGAGTGGTCAATCGGCCGTCCGGCGGTCGACGAAAGAGACCCTGGCTTGCGAAAGCTCACGTACTTCATCGCCTGCTCGCTCGACGGCTTCATCGGCGACGAGCACGGCGACGCCTCCGCGATGCTCCGCTTCCTCGACGAGGAGTACCTCGACTTCCTGAAGACGGAGTTCCCGGAGACCCTGCCCACCCACAGCAGAGTGCCGCTGGGCGCGGGCGACCTGGAGAACAAGCGGTTCGACACCGTCCTCCAGGGCCGGGGCAGTTACGAACTGGCCCTCAAGGAGGGCATCACCAGCCCCTACGCCCACCTGCGCGAGTACGTCGCCTCGCGCACCCTGGGCGCCTCGCGCGATCCGAACGTCGAGATCATCGACGACGACCTGGTCGGCCGGGTGCGCCGGCTCAAGGCGGAGGACGGCGGCCTCGGCATCTTCCTGTGCGGCGGCTCGCAGGTCGCGGGCGCCCTGCTCGACGAGATCGACGAACTCGTCATCAAGACCTACCCGATCGTCTACGGCAAGGGGATGCCGATGTTCGCCACCGGCCTCGACATCCAGGAGTTCGGCCTGGACGCGGTGCGCCGGTTCGGCAACGGGGCGCTCGTGCGGACGTACCACAGGAAGCGCTGAGCCCCCGGCCGCCCTACCCTGAGGACATGGACAGGGAGGACCACGTCTGTCCCGTCTGCGGACAGTCCGTCGACACGGTCGTCGGGCGGCACAAGACGCTGGGTGCCTGGGTCCCCGTGTGGCGGCCCGGCCCGTGCCGCAACCCCGACTGCGCGGCCCACGGGGGTCCGGCCGAGCGGGCCGTGCGGAGCGAGCCCGGTGTCCCGGCCCCCGGCGCCGGGGCGGCACCTCCCGGCGAGTGAGCCGCGGACGGCTCCCGACCGGGCGGTCCTGGCCGGCCGGGACCGCGGTGTGCCGCGTGGCCCGGCCGAGGCTCTAGCGTGGCCGCATGCCGAAACTGCCGCACATCGTCCACATCACCGAGCGCTCCCTGTGGGAGGCCGCGCGCGAGGCCGGTACCTACGAGGTGTCCACCCGCGGCCGCACCCTCCAGGAGGAGGGCTTCATCCACTTCTCCACCCGCGAGCAACTCCCGCGCATCGCCGCCCTCCTGTACGGCGACTACGAGGGGCCGGACGAACTCGTCGTGCTGGTCGTGGACCCCGCGCTGCTCGGCGTGCCGGTGCGGTACGACGCCATGCCGCCGCACGGCGAGGAGTTCCCGCACGTGTACGGTCCGGTGCGGGTCGACGCCGTCGTGGACGTCGAGCCCTGGGGCTGACCGGGCCGGCCGGGCGGCGTGTTCACGCCGTGGGCAGCCCGCCGGTCCCCGGATCCCGGCCGGTCAGGCAGTAGACGCCGCCGGCCGGGTCGCGCATCACCGTCCAGTGCGGGCCCCGGCCGACGACCGTGGCGCCCAGCCGCTCGTGCCGGGCCCGGGTCGCCCCGATGTCGGCGCAGGCGAGGTCAGGATGGGCGGAGGGCGCACGCTCGTCGTCGAGCCGCTGCAGCAGGATCCGGACCGGCAGGCCCGCCGGCGGCCTCAGCACACGGAACTCGGGCCGGGAGGCGGCCGGCGACTCCCAGCCGGTCAGCGCCGCCCAGAAGGCGGTCTCCGCGTCGTACACGGAGGGCGGGACGTCCAGGCACACCTGGTCCAGGCGGCTGCCCTCGACCACGGGCGGCCGGACCGCCTCGCCCCGCCAGGCCCCCACGCAGAACGGCTGCCCGCCCGGCGAGCGGAGCACGGCCCAGTCGCCGTGGTCGGCGGCCGTCGCCGCGCCGAGTCCGGTGGCCATGGCCAGGAACGCCCGTACGTCCTCGACGGAGAAGTCGAGATGGGCCCCGCCCGCGCCGTCGAGGACCCCCTGAAGCTTCAGGCAGGGGTCGGCGCCGTCCGACAGCAGTGTCACGAACTCCTGGTGCTCGCCCCGGAATCCGGAGAGCCGGGCGCCCGTGACGGCCGTCCAGAAAGCGTGGGCCTCGGCGAACCGGCCGAGCGGCCGGTCGACGAAGGCGTAGGTCCAGCGGATCGTGTTCATGACCGGATGGTAGGCAGCCGCCCACGCCCCCGGGCGGGCAAATGATCAGCGGTAGGTCAGGCCGCCGGTCGCTCCGCGGGGCGCTGGAGGAAGCGCAGCATGTTGCCGGCCGGGTCCCGGAAGGCGCAGTCACGCACCCCGTACGGCTGGTCCGTCGGCGCCTGGAGCACATCACCGCCGGCCTCACGGACCCGTTCGTACAGCGCGTCGCAGTCGGTGGTGGTGAAGATGACCCCGCGCAGCAGGCCCTTGGCGAGCAGCTCGGCGATCGCCTGCTTGTCGGCGGCGGAGATGTCCGGGCTCGCGCCCGGCGGCTCCAGCACGATCTCCACGTCCGGCTGCAGCGGCGAGCCCACGGTGACCCACCGCATGCCCTCGAAGCCCACGTCGTTGCGGACCTCCATGCCGAGCACCTCGCAGTAGAAGTGGAGCGCCTTGTCGTGGTCGTCCACGGCGATGAAGCACTGCTTCAGTTTCAGATCCATGGCCTCACGCTAGGCCGGGCCGGGCCGGCGTGCCCTCCCGATGCCCGGTCCGGTCAGTACGGGCGGCGGCGGGGGCGGGTGAGGGAACGGGCCACGCAGGACGGGATCACCGCGCTCTCCTCGTGCGAGCCGGCCCGGTAGGCGCTCGGAGTCTGGCCGACCAGCTCGGTGAACCGGGAGCTGAACGAGCCGAGCGAGGTGCAGCCGACGGCGAAGCACACCTCGGTGACGGAGAGCTCGCCGCCGCGCAGCAGCGCCTTGGCGCGCTCGACCCGGCGGGTCATCAGATAGCTGTACGGCGTCTCGCCGTACGCCTTGCGGAAGCTGCGCTGGAAGTGGCCCGGTGACATGTGGGCGCCGCGGGCCAGCTCGGCCATGTCGAGCGGCTCGGCGTACTCGCGGTCCATGCGGTCGCGCACCCGGCGCAGCCGTACCAGGTCCTCCAGGGTCATGCCCCTCAGCCTGTCACGTCCGGCGGCCGGACGGAGGGGGTCCGCTCACGCCAAGGGCCGCGCACGTCAAGGGGCCCGCGCACGTCAAGGGGCCCGCGCACGCCACGGGGGCCCGGCCGGATGTCCGGCCGGGCCCCCGTCGGGGAGAAGCGCCGTCAGGCCTTCTTCGTCTCCCAGAAGATCTTGTCGATCTGGGCGATGTAGTCCAGAGCCTTCTGGCCCGTCGCCGGGTCCGTGGACGCCTTGGCGGCCGAGAGGGCCTTCAGGGTGTCGTTGACCAGCTGGTGCAGCTCCGGGTACTTCTCGAAGTGCGGGGGCTTGAAGTAGTCGCTCCAGAGCACGGAGACGTGGTGCTTCGCCAGCTCGGCGCGCTGCTCCTTGATGACGGTGGCACGCGCCTGGAAGTGCGGGTCGTCGTTGCCGGCCATCTTCTCCTGGACAGCCTTGACCGACTCCGCCTCGATGCGGGCCTGGGCCGGGTCGTACACACCGCAGGGCAGGTCGCAGTGCGCGCTGACCTTGACCGTGGGGGCAAACAGGCGGGAAAGCATGGAGCATTCCTTCCTCGTGATCGTCTTCTCAGGTGCGACATTACTCCCTGGGAGACATGTTTTCCTGAGTGCCCCCTAGGGCTTAGGACAAAAGTCCAGGGTCAGACTGAGACTGGTGGAGGAACGGACCGGGGAGGTGCCGGTGATGCCGGAGCTGTCGCAGGAGACCGAGCGGGGGAGGGCCGGGGCGCCGTTCGGGCTGGCCGAGGTGACCGGACCGTCCATGGTGCCCACGCTGCACCACGGGGACCGGCTGCTGCTGCAGTACGGGGCGGCGATCAGGCCGGGGGACGTGGTCGTCCTGCGTCATCCCTTCCAGCAGGACCTGCTGGTCGTCAAACGCGCCGTGGAGCGGCGCGAGGGCGGCTGGTGGGTGCTCGGGGACAATCCGTACGCGGGCGGGGACAGCACGGACTACGGGGTGGTGCCCGAGGAACTGATCCTCGGCCGGGCGTGGCTGCGCTACCGGCCGCTCAAGGACGGTCAGCGCTCGCCGCTCGCGCTGGCCCGCTGGGTGCTCGGCGCTGCCAGGCCGCTGCTGCCCGACCGGTCGGCCTCCAGGCGCTTGCGGGCCCGGTAGGCGGCCACGTTGGCGCGGGTCGCACAGCGGTCCGAGCAGTAGCGCCGGGAGCGGTTGGTGGACGTGTCGAGGTAGGCGTTGCGGCAGGGCGCGGCCTGGCACAGGCCGAGCCGGTCTACGCCGTACTCGGTCAGGTGGAACGCGAGGCCCATCGCCGCGATGGCCGCGTAGCCGGCGGTGGCGTTGGACGGGTGGTCGGCCAGGTGCATGTGCCACAGCGGGCGGCCGTCCTCGTCCCGGTGGTCGTGGCCGGAGATCTGCGGGCTCACCGGGAACTCCAGCAGCAGGGAGTTCAGCAGGTCCACGGCGAGGGTTTCGTCGCCCTGGTCGGCCGCCTCGAAGACGCCCCGCAGGCGGCCGCGCACCGAGCGGAAGCGGGTGACGTCGGCGTCGGTGGCGCGGCGGGCCGCCGACGCGTTGCCGCCGAACAGGTCGCGGACGGCCTCGACCGAGGTCAGGGAATCCTTGCCGCGGACCGGTTCCTCGCTGTTGACGAGCCGTACGGCGTAATCCGAGTAATAGGCCAGTTCCACTTGTAGTCCTTACGAGGGCGCTCTATGGTCGTGTCTGCGGTCGGGTAACAGCCGGTCGTGCTTCCAGGGTATTACGCGGACGTGAGGAGACGGGGCTTCCATGACGACCGGTACCGGGACGGACTGGGCCGCCTGGCAGGAGAGCTGGGACCGGCAGCAGGAGTGGTACATGCCGGACCGCGAGGAGCGGTTCCGGATCATGCTCGACATGGTCGAGGCGCTCGTGGGCACCGCCCCGCGCGTGCTCGACCTGGCCTGCGGCACCGGCAGCATCACCGCCCGGCTGCTGGCCCGGTTCCCCGCGGCCACCAGCACCGGGGTGGACCTCGACCCCGCGCTGCTCGCCATCGCGCGCGGCACCTTCGAGGGCGACGACCGGGTCTCCTTCGTCACCGCCGACCTCAAGGACCCCGACTGGCCGGCGCTGCTGCCGTACGACTCCTACGACGCGGTCCTGACCGCCACGGCCCTGCACTGGCTGCACAGCGAACCCCTCGCGGCCCTCTACGGTCGGGTCGCGGGGCTGGTCCGCGACGGCGGTGTCTTCATGAACGCGGACCACATGATCGACGAGAGCACGCCGCGGATCAACGCGGCGGAGCGGGCGCTGCGACATGCCCGTATGGATCAGGCCAAACGGGACGGGGCCCTGGACTGGGCCGAGTGGTGGCAGCTCGCGCAGGCGGACCCCGTCCTGGCCGGGCCCACCGCCCGCCGCTTCGAGATCTACGGCGAGCACGCCGACGGGGACATGCCCTCCGCGAGGTGGCACGCCCGGGTGCTGCGCGAGCGGGGGTTCGCCGAGGCCCGGCCGGTGTGGTGCTCACCGTCGGACACGTTGCTGCTCGCGCTCAAGTAGCACGCGAGAGGGGCGGTACGAGGATCCTCGTACCGCCCCTCTCGCAGGGGTCCTACAGCACCTTGGACAGGAACGACTGCGTCCGCTCGTGCTGCGGGTCCGTCAGCACGTCGCGCGGATGGCCGGATTCGACCACGACGCCGCCGTCCATGAACACCAGGCTGTCGCCCACCTCGCGGGCGAAGCCCATCTCGTGGGTGACGACGACCATCGTCATGCCCGACTCGGCGAGGTCGCGCATGACGTCGAGGACGTCACCGACCAGCTCCGGGTCGAGGGCCGAGGTCGGCTCGTCGAACAGCATCAGCTTCGGGTCCATCGCGAGCGCCCGGGCGATGGCCACGCGCTGCTGCTGGCCGCCGGAGAGCTGGGAGGGGTAGTTCCCGGCCTTGTCGGCCAGGCCCACCCGCTCCAGCAGCTGCATGGCGCGCTCCCTGGCCTGGCTCCTGCTGACGCCCTTGACCTGGACCGGCGCCTCGACGACGTTCTCGGCCGCGGTCATGTGCGGGAACAGGTTGAAGCGCTGGAAGACCATGCCGATGTCCCGGCGCTTGAGCGCGACCTCGCTGTCCTTGAGCTCGTACAGCTTGTCGCCCTTCTGGCGGTAGCCGACCAGCTCGCCGTCCACGTACAGCCGGCCGGCGTTGACCTTCTCCAGGTGGTTGATGCACCTCAGGAAGGTGGACTTGCCGGAGCCGGAGGGGCCGATGAGGCAGAACACCTCACCCGCCTTGACCTCCAGGTCGATGCCCTTGAGGACCTCGACGGGCCCGAAGGACTTGTGCACGCCCTCGGCCTTGACCATCGGGACGGTGGAGTGCCGCGCCACGGAGTCCGTGATCGTCTTGTCGGTCATGCCGTGACCTTCCTGCTCGAGAAGGTCGTGAGGTGCGCCCTGACCTTCTGCCACGGGGTGGGCGGCAGGCTGCGGCTGGAGCCACGTGCGTAGTACCGCTCGATGTAGTACTGGCCGACGCTGAGGATCGACGTCATGATCAGGTACCAGGCCGCGGCCAGGAAGTACATCTCCACCGGGGCGCCCGAGTTCTGCCCGATGTCCTGGGCGTAACGGAACAGCTCCGGGTACTGGACGGCCGCCACGAGCGAGGTCGTCTTCAGCATGTTGATCACTTCGTTGCCGGTCGGCGGCACGATCACCCGCATGGCCTGCGGGATGACGATGCGGCGCAGCGTCTTGCCGTGGCTCATGCCCAGCGCGTGGGCCGCCTCGGTCTGGCCCTCGTCCACCGCGAGCAGACCGGCCCGGCAGATCTCGGCCATGTACGCGGCCTCGTTCAGGCCCAGGCCGAGCAGTGCCGTCAGCAGCGGCGTCATGAAGTCGGACCAGTAGTCCTTGTAGATCGGACCCAGGTTGATGTACTCGAAGACGAGGCCCAGGTTGAACCACAGGAACAGCTGCACCAGGACCGGGGTGCCGCGGAAGAACCAGATGTAGAACCACGCGATCGACGAGGTCACCGGGTTCTTCGACAGGCGCATCACGGCGAGGCCGACGCCGCCGAGGATGCCGATCACCATCGACAGGACCGTCAACAGGAGGGTCTTGCCGACACCGGTCAGGATCCGGTCGTCGAAGAAGTAGTCCGGGACCGCGTGCCAGTTGATCTTGCCCTGGCCGAACGCGTAGACGATCGCCACGAGGATCGCGATCGCGATGACGGCGGTGACGTACCGCCCGTAGTGGCGGACCGGGATGGCCTTGATGGCCTCCGGGCCGGCCGGCGGGGCGGCCGCCGGTTCCGCCGTCTTCTTCATGTCAGTCACGGGTGTTGCCTTCCAGTGGCCGCTCGGGATCCGCGGGTCACTTGCCGCCGTTGACGGCGGACTCCTTGACGGCGCCGTCCTCGGCGCCCCACTTCTCGAGGATCTTCTGGTAGTCGCCGTTCTTGATGATGGCGTTCATGGCCGCCTGGAGGGCGTCGCGCAGCTGCGTGTCGTTCTTGGCCACGGCGATGCCGTACGGAGCCGCCTCGACCTGGTCGCCGACGACCTGGAAGTCCTTGCCGCCACCGGAGGTCTTCACCGCGTACGCGGCGACCGGGAAGTCGGAGGAGGCCGCGTCCACGCCGCCCGAGCGCAGACGGGTCTGGGACTGCTGGTCGTCGTCGAACGGCTCGATGGTGAGCTTCTTGCCCCCGGGACACTTCTTGGCCTCCTGCTTGGCCAGGTCCTCGGAGACGGTGCCGCGCTCGACGGCGAGCTTCTTGCCGCACAGGTCCGACCAGGACGTGATGCCCTTGGTGTCGCCCTTGCGCGTGTAGATGGAGACACCGGCGGTCAGGTAGTCGACGAAGTCGACGCCCTCGCCGACCTTCTTGCCGGTGTCCGGGTCGACGCCCTCCTGGCGGTTCTTGTTGTCCGTCATCGCCGACATCGCGATGTCGTAGCGGCCGGAGCGCAGACCGGTGAGCAGGGCGTCGAAGGTGCCGTTCTCGAACGTGAGCTTCACGCCGAGCTGCTTGCCCATCGCGGCGGCCAGGTCGGGGTCGAGACCGACGACCTTGCCGGAGGAGTCCTTGAACTCCACCGGGGCGTACGCGATGTCCGAGCCGACCTTGATCTCGCCCTTGTCGCGGATCTCCTTGGGGAGCTTGCCGGCCAGCGGTGCGGTGCCGGTGGACGCACTGCCGGAGTCGTTGTTCTTGTTCTTGGTCTGGTCACCGCAACCGGTGAGCAGCAGGGCTCCGGCGACCGCGATCGCACCGACCGCGGCCAGACGGGAGTGCGCGGTCCTACGACGGGTGGAGCTTGCGGTCATCGTGGTTCCTCCGGCGAATGGGAGAGGTGCCGATGGGTCGACGGAAACACACACCATCGGGTGTCGCGACCTCGTGGGTTTACGGCATCTTGCCATTCGGACTACGCCATTCGAGGGCGTCGCTATGTCAAAATCGGATAACGGGTGACCCCCGAACCCGATCAGGTCCTGTTACGACGGGCCATCAGACCCGCAGATCTGCGGAAATCCATCAGCGAAGCCGGAAAACCTTCGGGCCATCTCACGATGTGGTCCCTGGTGTGGCGTTGTCGACCGCCCTCGTAGTTACCGACCGGTCACGACGGCGGTGTGCCCGCGTCAGCCGCGTGTCACCGGGGTGTGGCGTTCTGGTCAGTGATGTGACCTTGCACCTAATGGACTCGTCGTGACCGCCGTCCGTCCGGTAAGAAGGTTCTTTACACCCCTCATCCGGGGCTCAGGGCGCGTGTGCGGCGCGCCCGTCGCTTCGGTCCGTACGTATCAGCTACCGGGACCGACGCGGTGCCCGCCCACCCCTCACCAGGAGTGGTCGACCCTCAAACCATGCATACCTAAGGGGTACAACAAAGTGGCAGCGGAGATCGTCAATCCTCGCAGCGACAGCGGCACGGATCAGGACGGGGCCGAGCCCCTCGATTCCTTCGATCCGGCGTTCGCGCTGCACCGTGGCGGCAAGATGGCTGTGCAGGCCACCGTGCCGATCCGCGACAAGGACGACCTTTCCCTCGCGTACACGCCCGGCGTCGCTCGCGTGTGCACCGCGATCGCGGAACAGCCGGAGCTTGTCAACGACTACACATGGAAGTCCTCCGTGGTCGCCGTCGTGACCGACGGCACGGCCGTGCTCGGACTCGGGGACATCGGTCCCCAGGCCTCCCTCCCCGTGATGGAGGGCAAGGCGATCCTCTTCAAGCAGTTCGGCGGCGTGGACGCGGTGCCGATCGCGCTCGACTGCACGGACGTCGACGACATCGTCGAGACCGTGGTCCGGCTCGCTCCCTCGTTCGGCGGAGTGAACCTGGAGGACATCTCGGCGCCCCGGTGCTTCGAGATCGAGCGCCGGCTGCAGGAGCGCCTCGACATCCCGGTCTTCCACGACGACCAGCACGGGACGGCGGTCGTGACGCTGGCGGCGCTGCGCAACGCGGCGCGGCTGAGCGGACGGGAGATCGGCCAGCTCCGGGCCGTCATCTCGGGCGCCGGCGCGGCCGGTGTGGCCATCGCCAAGATGCTGGTCGAGGCCGGCATCGGCGACGTGGCCGTGGCGGACCGCAAGGGCGTCGTCTCGGCCGACCGCCAGGACCTGACGCCGGTCAAGCGCGAGCTCGCCGGCTTCACCAACAAGGCGGGCGTCACCGGTTCGCTGGAGGACGCCCTCGCGGGCGCCGACGTCTTCATCGGCGTCTCCGGCGGTACGGTCGCCGAGTCCGCGGTCGCCTCCATGGCGAAGGGCGCCTTCGTGTTCGCGATGGCCAACCCGAACCCGGAGGTGCACCCGGAGGTGGCGCACCGGTACGCGGCGGTCGTCGCGACCGGGCGTTCGGACTTCCCGAACCAGATCAACAACGTCCTCGCCTTCCCCGGCATCTTCGCCGGCGCGCTGCAGGTGCGGGCCACCCGCATCACCGAGGGCATGAAGATCGCCGCCGCCGAGGCGCTGGCGTCCGTCGTGGGCGACGACCTCGCCGCCGACTACGTCATCCCCTCGCCGTTCGACGAGCGGGTCGCTCCCGCGGTGACCGCGGCCGTGGCGGCTGCCGCCCGCGCCGAGGGGGTCGCCCGCCGCTGACGCGGCGCGTCGCCGGTATCGCGCGAACGGCCCCGTCCCCCCGCGGACGGGGCCGTTCGCGTGTCCCGCCCCGTGTCCGCTTCCCGGTTCGCGTCCCTCCGTCGGGTGCACTGCGCCGCACGGGTGCCGTCACGCAAGAGGGCATGTGTCACAGCCCCCTGCGGTTTCGTCCGCTGCACGGCGCACCTATCGTCGAGCCCATGTTCGCTGCCTACGCCGCCCGAATCGACCGCGACCAGCCGCTGACCGGACTTGAGTTGGGGGAGCGCCCGGCTCCCGAGGCCAGGCCCGGCTGGAGTACCGTCACCGTGCGGGCCGCCTCCCTCAACCACCACGACCTGTGGTCCCTGCGCGGCGTGGGCCTCGCAGAGGACAAGCTGCCGATGATCCTCGGCTGCGACGCCGCCGGCGTCGACGAGGACGGCAACGAGGTCGTCCTGCACTCCGTCATCGGCCAGACCGGCCACGGAGTCGGCCCGAACGAGCCGCGCTCCATCCTCACCGAGCGCTACCAGGGCACCTTCGCCGAGCAGGTCGCCGTGCCGACCTGGAACATCCTGCCCAAGCCCAAGGAGCTGTCCTTCGCGGAGGCCGCCTGTCTGCCGACGGCCTGGCTGACCGCGTACCGGATGCTCTTCACCAACGCCGGTGTGCGGCCCGGTGACTCGGTCCTCGTGCAGGGCGCGGGCGGCGGTGTCGCCACGGCCGCGATCGTGCTCGGCAAGGCGGCCGGCCTCAGGGTCTTCGCCACCAGCCGGGACGAGGCCAAGCGCAAGCGGGCCGTGGAGCTGGGCGCGGTCGAGGCGGTGGAGCCGGGGGCCCGGCTGCCGCAGCGGGTGGACGCCGTCATCGAGACCGTCGGCGCTGCCACCTGGTCCCACTCGGTGAAGTCGCTGCGTCCCGGCGGCACGGTCGTCATCTCCGGCGCCACCAGCGGTGACCGGCCCTCGCACGCCGAGCTGACCCGCATCTTCTTCCTGGAGCTGAAGGTCGTCGGCTCCACCATGGGCACCAAGGAGGAGCTGGAGGACCTGCTGTCCTTCTGCGCCGCCACCGGGGTGCGGCCCGTCATCGACGAGGAGCTGCCGCTCGACCGGGCCCGCGAGGGCTTCGAACGGCTGGCGTCGGGTGAGCAGTTCGGCAAGATCGTGCTGACCAACGGCTGACCGACGGCTGACCGACGACTGACCGGCCGAGCCGGGACGGACCACCGGTCCGGCCCGGCCGTGCGCGGCGGGTCAGACCTTCGGGCCGCGCAGTATCGCCCCGATGTGGGCGGCCGCCGCCGACAGGTGGCGGCGGGCGTCGCGGACCTGGTCGTCGCTGACGCCGTGGTCCCGGGCGGCGTCCCGGATGCCGTCGCGGAAGCGGTCGAGCAGCCGGTCGAGGTCGCGGGCCGGGTCGCCGGTGGTCTCCTCGTGGGCCCAGGCCGGCTCGTACTCGGCGGGGAAGTCCTCCGGGGCGGAGAGGTAGTCGGGTCCCGTCGCGGGGGCGGACTTGCGGGGGCCGCCGGCCGGCTCCCCGGAGGCGCGGCCGAAGCCCCGGTCCCTGCCGAACTCCTTGCCGTAGTCCTTGCCGAACTCGCCGAACTCCTTGGCGAGCTCGGTCAGGCCCTCGCGCACGCCGGTCGGCCAGTCGCCGCGGGTGAAGTGGTCCTGTACGCGTTCCTGGACCCGGCGGGCGATGCGCTGCACCTCCTCCTGGGCCTGCGCCCGTGCCCGTGCCTGGGCCTCCTGTGCCTGGTGGCGGGCCCGCTGGGCCTCCTCGCGGGCCCGGCGGCTCTCGTCCTTGGCGCGGCGGGCCTGCTCCTTCCACTCCTGCTTGGCCCGGCGCATCTCCTCCTTGGCCGCGCGCCACGCCTCCTTGTCGCCGAGGTCGCCGAACTCCCCGAAGGGGCCTGTCCGGTCGCCGCCGGCCGTGGCACCCCGGCGGGCCTCGGAGGCGGCCGCCCGCACCTCGCGCCGCAGGTCGCCGGCGGCACCGCGCACGTCCGCCCTTATCTCCGCGGCCAGTTCGGCCACCGACTCGCGGATCTCCAGCTCCAGGTCGGCCAGCTCACCGCTGCGGTCGGCCAGCTCGGCGCGGCCGGCGTCGGTGATCGCGTACACCTTGCGGCCGCCCTCGGTGGTGTGCGTGACCAGGCCCTCGGCCTCCAGCTTGGCCAGCCGGGGGTAGACCGTGCCCGCCGAGGGGGCGTACAGGCCCTGGAAACGCTCCTCCAGCAGCCTGATCACCTCGTAGCCGTGGCGCGGGGCCTCGTCGAGCAGCTTGAGCAGGTAGAGGCGGAGGCGGCCGTGGGCGAAGACGGGGGGCATGTCAGAGCACCTTCTTGTCGGTCGTGCCGTCGGCCGGGTCGCGGGTGGCGTCGGCGCCCTGGCCGGTGACGGAATTGTCCCCCGAAGAGGTCCCGGGCCCGGTCGCCGGGTCGGGTGCCGGCGCCGGTGCGGCGTCCGTGGTGGGACCGGACTCCCAGGCGGCGGCCGGTTCGTCCTCCCCCGGCGGGCGGCGCAGTAGGGCGATCGAGCCGGAGACCGTGGTGGCCCGCAGCTTGCCGTTGCCGTCGCCGAGGCGGCCGGTGATCTTGTGGGCGCCCCACTGGCCGTGCACCCGCAGTCCGTCGAAGGCGTTGGAGATGGTGCCGCTCGCGGTGTTGGCCTCCACCTCCGCGTCGGCCGGGTGCGGCAGCCGGATGGCGATCTCGCCGGAGACGCTGGTCAGCCGGACGTCCGTGGGGCCGTCCGGGTCCAGATCGATGATCATGGAGCCGCTCACGGAGTCGGCGCGGACGGCTGAGCCCGAGCCCTCGACCACGGTCAGGTCGCCCGAGACCGAGTTGAACCGCAGGTCGCCGGTGACGGCCTGGGCCTCCAGATTCCCCGAGACGGTGTCGGCGCGGACCGGCCCCGACAGCCCCACCAGGGTCGTGTCGCCCGTGACCCCCTTGACCACGGCCGGGCCGCTGATGCCGGAGACGACCGCACCGGCGCCGACCACGCCCACCTCCACGCGCGTGTCGGCGGGGACCGCGAGCGAGACCACGGCGCTGCGCCGCCAGCCCTTGCGGTCGAGCCACTTGAGGAAGCCCTTCCAGGGCAGGTCGTCGTAGGCCACCGTCAGGGTGCCGCCCTGCTGGGTGACCACCAGGGGTGGCCCCTCGATGTCCGTGACCTCCATGCGGGCGGAACCTTCGTCGGTGCCCACGACGTTCACCGTTCCGTTGACGATGCGCACGTGCAGGTCGCTCACCGGAGTGTCGAAGGTGAGCTTCCTGGGCTCGGCGACGGACCACTCGGACATGGGGAGCCTCCTCGGCCGGACACGGTCGCGACCATCGCGACACGCCATATCGCGTCTTCCGTGAAACACGATATATCGTGGTCACGGAAAGTCAAGGCACCTGTTCGTGCGACGGGCGGCCGTCCGTACCACCCGCGCCGTTGCATACGCTGGTGCCGGACCATCCACCGCGCCGCCCGTCGCACGACCGGGGCGCGGACGGCACGCAGGCGGACACGCAGGAGAGGCAGCCATGTACTTCACCGACCGCGGGATCGAGGAGCTGGAGAAGCGGCGCGGCGAGGAAGAGGTCACCTTCGAGTGGCTTGCCGAGCAGCTGCGCACGTTCGTGGACCTCAACCCCGACTTCGAGGTGCCCGTCGAGCGGCTCGCGACCTGGCTCGCCCGGCTCGACGACGAGGACGACGAGTAGTCCCGGCGGCCCGGGCGGCCCCGCCCGCAACGGCGATCATCAGCCGTATCGTCCGTCGGCCCTCCCTCTCCGCTTTCTCCGGCGTTAGCCTTCTCCTCCCATTCCAGCGAACGGGGGCGTCATGGGTGGAGGGCTCGAACGCGTACGGCTGGACGACGGGACCGTCGTCTGGGCGAGGATCGGCGGGACCGGCGAGGAGGCCCCGGACGAGGGCGGGTACTGGGACACCGGCCTCGGCGACCGGGTCATCGGCATGGCGGGCGGCCTGGCCGGCACGGTCGGGGGCGTCGTGCGCTCCCTGCGCGCCGGTCTGGACACACCCACCCCGGTCGAGGTGTCCGTCAGCTTCGGGATCGAACTGACGGCGCAGTCCGGCACGGTCGTGAGCGCCATCGCCGGGGGTGGCGGCACGTCCTCCCTGACGGTGTCCCTGACCTGGACCGAGCCGGCCGCGGCCGGGGGCGGCACGGACCCCGCCGCACCCGGGGGTTCCGTCGTACCGCCCAGGTCCCCGGCCCCCGGCACCACATGAGCGCCTTCGACGAGTTGGTGCGCCCCTCGCTCGCACGCATCGGCGCACCGGGTGACGGGTATGCAACGGACCGTGACGCCTACTGGGGGTCGGGGTTCTTCGTCGCCCCGGGCTGGCTGTTGACCTGCGCCCACGTCGTGGGGAAGGGGGGAGCCGCGGTGTGCCGAGGGGAGAACGCCCTGCGGGTGACCTGGGAGGAGCGCACCACCACCGGTGACCTGCGAGAGCGGACCGGCACCGGGACCGCCGTCCTCCTCGCGCCCCGGCCCGGGCCCGGCGAGCCGCCGCGCGACCCCTGGCCCTTCCCCGACCTCGCGCTCGTCCGGGTCGCCGGCGCCGACGACGTGCGCTGCCTGTGGCTGAGCGACCGGGAACCCGCCGCCCGCACCCCCGTCGGGCTGTACGGCTGGTCCGTACAGACCGGTGAGCTGGGCGTCCGGCACGGCACCGGAGAGCTCACGGGCTCCGACGCACGGGCGCTGCTGCTGGGCGGAAGCCTGCCGATCGGCGGACTGTCCGGCGGGCCCGTGCTCGACCTGCGGTACGGCGCGGTCGTCGGCGTGATCAAGGGCCGCCGGCGCGAGGAGGGCGTCGCCGTCCCGGTCACCGCGCTGCACGGACTGCCCGACCCGCGCGCGGGCCGCGCCGGGACGGACGTCCTGCGCGAGGTGCTGCGCGCCCACGACCTGCACCACGTCCGCCTCCTCGACGACCCCTCGCCGTACGGCCACTGGACCGCCCTGCAGGCCGGACTGCCCGCGCTCGCGCCCCCGGTCACCGGCGTCGGCGCCGAACCGCGCGCCCGGCTCTACGCCCACCTCGCCGAACTGCCGCCGCCCGCCGGGGCGGGCGAGGTCGTCCACCTCGTGGAGGAGGTCAAGGAACAGGTGCGCGGCGAGCGGCTGCCCTCGCTGGTGCTGCGGGACGTGCGGACCTGGCGCGAGGGCGCCGCGCTGCTGCACGGGCTGCGCACCCTGGAACCGGGCGGCGGCGGCACACTGGTGGACCTCGACGCCGTCCTGCTGTACGCGGCCAAGGCGGTCCGCAGGGCCGTGCGCGACCACCCCGGGGCCGTGGCCCCCGCGCGGCTGAGCGCGTTCGTCCACTGGCTCGCCGGCCAGGCCGACGGCCACCGGCACTGGGCGGTCGGCGAGGCCGTCCGGGCCCTGCTCGAAGGGATCGACGCCCCCGCGGGCGACGGCCTCCGCCTCGCCGCACCACCGGCCGCACCGCCGGCCGCGGCACCGCCCGGCACCCGCACGGACGTCCTCGTCACGGTCGGCGCGCCCATGTACGACGGGCGCCACCCCTGGACCGTGCAGCTCATCCACGACGGCCTCGACGTCACCCCGGTCGACGCCGACGACCGCGGGGCGCGGCCCGAGGACCTGGCGGGGGCGCTGCGCGCACCGCTCGCGCGGGCGCTGGGCCAGGGCGACCACGACGAGCACCTGGCGGCGATCGAGGTGTTCCTGCCCCGCGCCCTGTTCGACCTGCCGGTGGACGAGTGGCAGCTGCTCCCCGACACCCCCGCCCCGCCGGACCCCGCGCACGGCTCGGGCGGGTGGACCGCCGCCGGCGGCGGAGGCGAGGCGGCCTTCGGCGCCGACGGCGGCGGTGACGCGGGCTTCGGCGCCGACGGCACCGGTCTCGGCCTCGGCATCGACGACGACGACTTCGTCGACGAGCGGTCCATGCCGCTCGGGATGCGCAGGAGCGTCGTCATACGGGACGTGCGGCGCAACGCGCGGCCGCCCGCCCCCGAGTGGCGCAAACGATGGCGCGGCGCGGTCCGCGGACCGCTCGCGCACGAACCGCTGCACGGCCGCTCCCCGGCCGAGGGCCACCTCGCCCAGGTCCGCCCCTCGGGCCGCTACCCGTACTACGGCGCCCTGTCGGCGATGGACGACACCTCCGTCCCGGTCTACTGCGGTCCCGTCGGCAGCGGGGAGGGGCAGGCGGCGATGAAGGACGCCCTCATGGCCGGCCACTCGGTGGTGCTGTGGCGGCGCGACCGGCACGACCACGACGAGTGCCGGGACTTCCACCGGCAGGTCGCCCGTGTGCTGGGGACGGCCCGCACGGCCGAGGGGCTGCACGAACAGGTGCGCGACCTGCGGATCAGCCTCTACGACCCGGACAGCGCCCGGGAGCGGGGCCTGCGCGGGAAGCTGGGGGTCCTCGTCGACCCGCCCGACCGTCCGCCGTACGCCGCCGAGACGATGCGACCACCACCGCTGTCCGCGCCCGGAGGCTGACCGGCCCGACGGTCGGCCCCGCCCGCCGCCGTCGGCCGGACACCCCGTCAACCCGCTTGCCTCGCAAGGCTGTTCGGAGGTCCGGAAGTGAACGCCGGGCGCTTCGAACCTCGGCAGACACGGTCGCCTGACGGTAGCCTCGTACGTCGGACGGCCGGGTCCGCTGCATGATCACCAGAGCCGGGAGGAGCCCAAGGTGAACGACTGGCGGATCTACCGCGGAGTGGGCCAGCCGCACGACGGCATGCTGCGGTTGCCGGCGCCGCCGCCCTGGCGCGACTTCGCCGCCGCACGGGACGGCGAGGAGGCCGGCCCCGAGGACCCCAGCAGCGCCCGCCGGCTCGGCGTCCGCCGCCGCATGGTCGAGAACTACGCGCCCCGGCCGGCCGAGGTGGACGCGGTCAACGCGGCCCTCTATCTGCGCCGCCCCCTGCTGGTGACCGGCAACCCGGGCACGGGCAAGTCGACGCTGGCGTACGCCATCGCCCACGAACTCGGCCTCGGCAAGGTGCTGCGCTGGCCCATCGTCAGCCGCACCGGCCTCCAGGACGGCCTGTACCGGTACGACGCCATAGGCAGGCTCCAGGACGTCCAGCTGGAGCGGGCCCGTGGCGCCGAGGGGGCGACGGCCGCCCCCGGCATCGGCTCCTACATCCGGCTCGGCCCGCTCGGCACCGCGCTGCTGCCCGCCGCGCGGCCCCGCGTGCTGCTCATCGACGAACTCGACAAGAGCGACCTCGACCTGCCCAACGACCTGCTCAACACCCTGGAGGAGGGCGAGTTCTCGATCCCCGAGCTGGAACGGCTCGCGGACCGCGAACCCGTCGTCGAGGTGCTCACGCACGACGGCGACCGGGTCCCCGTGCACGGCGGCCGGATCGCCTGCACCGCCTTCCCGGTGATCGTCCTGACCTCCAACGGCGAACGCGACTTCCCCGCACCGCTGCTCAGGCGCTGCATCCAGCTCGAACTGGACCCGCCCGGCGAGGAACAGCTCACCGCCATGGTCGAGGCGCACCTCGGCGCGGACGGCGTCAGCGCCGGATCGGACCTCATCCGCAGGTTCCTGGAGCGCGAACCCGGCGAGGTGCTCGCCGCCGACCAGCTCCTCAACGCCCTGTTCCTCACCCGGCACGACCCACGGGCGCAGAGCCTCACCAGGGAACGGATCGCCGAGATGCTCATGCAGCCGCTCGACCGCACGAGGTGATGGCCGGATGCCCGGGATGCGCCTGGACGAGCTGATCGGCAAGCTGCGCCAGGGCGGGCTCGACCCCACCGCCGAGGACGTGGCGGACGCGGTCTGGCTGGCCCGGCGGCTCGGCGCGGCACCCCCGAGCGAGGCGCGCGGACAGCCCGACGGGACCCTCGACGGCGCACCGGCGGCGGACACGGAGCGCACCGGGGACGCGCCCGACGCGCCCCACACGCACGGCGGGGGCGACGCCGACTCCGCGCGGGGTGCCACGGGCCGAGGCGCCGCACGCTCCGCCGACGGCGCGTCGCCCGACTCCGGCCCGGCCGGGCCCCCGGCCGACGCCCCCGCCGCTCCGGTGCCGCTGCTCACCCCCGGCCTCGGCGCGCGCCCGCCGGCCGCCGCCCCGGCCGCCTTCCCGGTCCGCGCGCCCGCCGCCGCGGCTCTGCCCGGACTGCTCGGCCTGGAGAAGGCGCTGCGCGCCCTCGGCCGCTACCGGGTCGCCTCCGCCCGCTCCGGGGACGAGCGCATCGACGAGGAGGCCACCGCCGACCGCGCCGCCGCCAGCGGCATCCTGCTCCCGGTCACCCGTCCCGGCCGCCGCCGGCGCTGCGACGTCCAGCTCCTGATGGACACCGGGCCCGCCATGGCCGTCTGGGGGCGGCTGGTCGAGGAACTGCGCCAGGCCTGCCAGCAGTCCGGCGCGTTCGCCTCCGTCCGCGTCCACCACCTGTACGCCGACGACTCCGGCGTCCCCCTGATCGGGACGACGGCGGGCCCGGGCCGGCACACCCGGCTGCGCCCGGCCGACGAGCTGCACGATCCCACCGGGCGCCGGATCACCTTCGTCATCAGCGACTGCGTCGGCCCGCTGTGGCAGAACGGCAGCGCCCAGCGCCTGCTGCACCACTGGCCCCGCACCGCCCCGCTGGCCGTCGTCCAGCCGCTGCCGCCCCGGCTGTGGGGGCGCACCGCGCTGCCCGCCGAGCCGGGTCTGCTCGTGCGCCCCGCCGAGGTCGGCGGCCGGCTCGGCTTCCGGCCCGACGACGAGCCCTGGGAGGAACCGGCGCCCGGGGCCCGGCCCGTGCCGGTGCTCCAGCCCACCCCGGAGGCGTTCGAGGCCTTCGCCCGGCTGCTGGGCGGCGCCGGCCCCACCAGCGAGCGGGCCTGGGCGGCCCTCACCGACCCGGCCACGCCCCCGCCGGCGGCCCCGGCCCCCGCCGCACCGGCCGCGCGCAGCGACCACGACCTGCTGCGCGCCTTCCGCGCCGGAGCCTCGCCCGGCGCGCTGCGGCTGGCCGTCTACCTCGCCGCGGCCCCGCTCACGCTGCCCGTGATGCAACTGGTCCAGCGGGCCATGCTGCCCGACACGGGCCCGATGGAACTGGCGGAGGTGCTGCTCGGCGGGCTGCTCAGGCAGCTCCCCGGCACCGAGGACCACCCGTGCTTCGCCTACCCGGGCCGGGTGCAGGACCTGCTGCTGTCCTCCCTCGACCAGGACACCGCCGGACTCGTGCTCAAGCACTGCTCCGCCTACGTGGAACGGCACTTCGGCAGGGGCACCCGCAACTTCGCCGCCCTCGCCGCCGCCCGGCTCGCCGACCACGATCCGGGGGCCGGCGCCGGGCCGCTGCCCGAGGGCAGCGGATCACCGGGGGACGGCGGCAGCGTCGAGGCCGAGCTGTTCGCCAGCATCCCGGCCCGGGTGCTGCGCTTCTACCTGCCCGACCTGGTCACGCCCGACCCGCTGACCGAGGCGGAGCGGCTGCTCGGCCAGTGGCGCCGGCTGGCCGACCCGGAGGTGCTGCGCCGGGCCCGTGAGCAGGCCCTGGCGGCGGTCGCGCCGGGCACCGCGCCCGGCGGCCCCCGGCCCCACCTGGTGCTCGGCCGGATCCTGCGCGCCGAGGCGGGCACGGCCGCCGCGCGGACCACGGGCGGCCGCGCGGACCTCCTGCGCGAGGCCGCGACCGCGCTCGCCGCGGCCCACGCGGCGGCCTCCGGCGACAGCCGGGAGCGGGCGGAGGCGGCCCTGGAACTGGCCGGCTGCCGCCGCGAGCTGTGGCAGCTCACGGCGGAGAGCGACCCGCTCGCGCGGGCCCTGGACGTCCTCGACCCCGGCCTCGCACCCTGGCCCATGCTGACCGAACGGGCACGAGAGTGGTTCTCGGCCCGGCCCACCGACGACCGGGAACCCGCGGGCGACGACCAGGTGTTCCGTGGCGACACCCAGCGCGAGGACGGTGCGCTCCGCGACGGCGAGGCGCTCCGCGACGGCGAGGCGCTCCGCGACGGCGAGGCGCTTCGCGACGGTGACGCGCGCCCTGGCGATGACGCGGGCCCCGGCGACGACGCGCTTCGCGACGGCGGTGCGCGCCCCGGCGGTGAGGCGCCTCGCGACGGCGACGACGGACTCCGCGACGGTGAGGCAGTTCGCGACGGTGACGCGCGCCCCGGCGGTGAGGCGCTCCCTGGCGGTGACGCGCGCCCCGGCGACGACGCGCTTCGCGACGGCGGTGCGCTTCGCGACGGCGGTGCGCTTCGCGACGGTGACGCGCGCCCCGGCGGTGACGCGCACCCCGAGCCCGGCACCGACCCGGCCGCGCCCGACGCCCACCCGGCCGCCCCGGTCACCGGGGCGCCCGCCTCCCAGCCGCAGCTTGACGCCCTGGTCACCGGAGTGCCCGCCCCCGGGCCGCAGGATGACGCCCTGGTCACCGGAGTGCCCGCCCCCGGGCCGCAGGATGACGCTTCCGTCACCGGGGCGCCCGCCCCCGGGCCGCAGGATGACGCTTCCGTCACCGGGGCGCCCGCCCCCCGGCCCCAGGACGACGTCACCGCCACCGCCGCGCGCACACCCCGGCCCCAGGACGACGCCACCGGCACCGAGGTGCCCGTGCCCCGGGGCAGGGGCCGGGGTGGCGTCCCCTGGGCCGTCACCGCGCACCGGTCCCGGCTGCTGTTGCGCGGCAGGATCCTGCTCGATCTGCGGCATCCCGGTGCCGCCGCCGGCGAACTGCGCGAAGCCTGCGCGCTGCTGGACGCCGAGGCGGCCGGCGACGCCGTACGCGCGCCCGCGCTGCTCGAACTGGCCCGGGCGCTGCGGGAGTCCGGCGCCGAGGACGGCGAGACCCGGCGGGCCCTGCTGCGCGCCCGGCGGTCCGCCGGGGACGACCCTGGTCTGCTGCTGCCCTGCCTGGCCGCGCTGGCCGCCTTCCACGACGCGGCGGGCGAGGCCCGGGAGGCCGACGCCGCGTACGAGCGGGCCGCCCTGCTCGCCCCCGCGGAGGGCGCCCTGCGCTGCCGGCTGCTCACCTCCTGGGGCGAGTCGCTGCTGCGGCGGGCCTCCGCGCGCGACGGCGCGGGAACCGTGGACCGGGCCGAGCAGGTCCTGCGCGAGGCGCTGAAGTCGCTGCCCGCCCGGTCCACGCAGCGCGGCCGCCTGCAGGGCCTGGTCGGCAGCGCGCTGGCCCAGCGGTTCCGCCACCTGGGCTTCCTGCCCGACCTGTTCGAGAGCCGGCACCTGCTCGGCCAGGCGTTGCGCGCGGCGGCCGACGCCGCCGTACGGGCCGAGGTGTGGCTGCAGCTGGGCCGGGTGCGGCTGGAGGGCTGGTACCACGCCGGAGCGCCGGTGCTGATGGACGCGCTCCAGGCGTACGAGAACGCCGAACGGGAGGCGCAGTCGGCGTACGGGGCCGACCCCGGTTCGGTGACGGCGGCCCGGGCCAGGTACGGCAGCGGGACGGTGCTCGCGCTGATGGGCCGGCCCGGCGCGGCACGCGGCGCGTACCGGGCGGCACGCGACCAGTGGCAGCGGCTGGTGGCCGCGCTGCGGGAGGTGGACTGGGCGGACGTCGAGCTGTCCCGCGCCGCGCCCGCGGACCCGCTCGCGAGCGCGGGCCGGCTGATGCCGGAGGAACAGTGGCGCGAAGCGGCTCCGCCGTGGTGGCCTTGGACTCAGGAGTGGAACAACTCGGCCGAGCTTGACCGGAGTTGATCCCGGCCGGGTTTCTGCTTCCGGCCTGTCGGGAAGAACTGGGCAGCCGTCATGGCCGTGCGGGGCGGGCGTGGGGCAGGGAGGAGCCGAGGTGGGGGAGCCAAGGACACGGGGGGCCGGCCTCGGCCCGGGCGCCGCAGGGGGCCGCATCCCGCCCGACCTCACCGGCGTCGACCTGCGCACCTTGCGTGCCGCGGACGACCGGCAGCTCGTCGTGGCCGCGCTCCGGGTGCTGACCTCCGCCCACCGGCTGCACGAGGTCTGGTACTCCGGCAGCGATCCCGACGGCGTGGCGGGGCAGGCCGCCGGGCATCCGTTTTCGGCCGCCTGCGTCCAGCCGTACACCGGCGAGGAACCCCGCGGATGACCTCGGTGACCGTGCCCGGGCTCCTCACGGAACTCGCCGGCACCCGGCCGTCACCCGACGGCACCGCGGCACTGCGTGCCGTGCTGCACGCCCGCAGGCTCCTGACACTGAAGGCCCTCCTGCTGCGCTACGAGCGGCAGCGCGCCGAACTGCCGCCCGAGGCGTGCGCGCGCTTCGAACGGGACTGGGCCCTGCTGGAGACGGCCGAACGCACGGACGCCGACGCCGTCCGCGAGGTGGTCGACTACCCCATGACCGGAGCCTGGCTGACCGAGGCGCTCGCCGCGCCGCCCGGCCCGCCCTTCGAGCGGCACTTGGCCCACCTCGGCGGACTGGCCGCCGCCGCGGCCGTCCGGGCCGGCTGCCGCCGCGATGTGACGCGCGTCGATCCCCCTGACCCGCTGCACCTGCCCGGCCTCGGCACCCTGCGCGGGCCCGCCGCCGGGCCGCCCGGCACCACCGCTGTCGCCGGCAGCGACCCCGCCTGGACGCCGCTGGCCCCGCTGACGGCCGGCGCCGTCCTCGACGACCTCGACCCGTACCGGGTGCCGGCCGCCGGGATCGGCCCCGGCGCGCTGCGGGCGGCCGAGCGCGGCCGCGTCGACCACGAGCGCTGGAGCCGGCTCTGGCGCGCGGCGCACGCGCTGCTCGCCGCGGCCCACCCCGAGCGCGCCGCCGAGACCCGGGCGACGGTGCGCGCCCTCGTCCCGCTGGAACGCCCCGGCCCGACCGCCGGCCCCCCGATCAGCGCGACACGCCGGGCCGCCCCCGGCGCGGTCCTCGCCGAACCGCCCCGGGACGCGGGCGCCCTCGCCGACCTCCTGGTGCACGAGACGCACCACACCAAGCTGGCCGCGATCGGGGAGGCCGTGCCGCTGCTGCGGCCGGGCGCGGACACCCTGCACCGGGTCGCCTGGCGGCCGGACCCGCGGCCGGTGTCCGGCGTGCTGCAGGGCGCCTACGCGCATCTGGCGCTGCTCGACCTGTGGTGGCGGGCCCGGGCGGGACCGGCCGTGCCCCCGGGGTGGCGGCTGCACGCGCACAGCCGGTTCGAAGCCCACCGGGACGAGGTCGCCGAGGCCTTGTCGATCCTGCGCGATTCAAGTGAACTGACCTCTGCGGGAAGGGAGTTCGTTCGTGGCATGGACCGGCACCTGGCCCGGCTCGGCACACTGACCCGGCACCCGGCATGACGCGGTGTAGAGGTCCGGTTGCGTTACGTTATGCATGCGGTCGCCCAGCGTGGGACGGCGGCGGGAACAGGGAGCGGTCATGGCGGAGCAGCGGCGGTCGGGCGGAGACGGTCCTGGGGCACCGGAGCACTTTCTGGTGGTCTTCCCCGGATACCACCGCTCCTGGGCGGCATGGATCGCGTACTGCCTGGAGCGCCAGGGCCACCGCACCACCCTGCAGCGCTGGGACCCGCCGCGCGAGGCGTCCCTGGAGGACTCCCTCGGCGACCTGCTGCTGTCCAGCGGACGCATCCTGCTCGTGCTCAACGACTGGTTCTTCGAACTGGGCCCCCGCCCCGCCGGCGAGTGGAACGACGTCCTGCGCGGCTTCGTCGCCGCGCACGCCGAACGCTTCGCCGCCGTCAACCTGACCAACCGGCCGCTGCTGCCGGCCACGGCGGTGCTGGAGCCGGCCAGCCTGTGGGGGCTGAGCGAGGAGGCCGCCGAGGAGCGGCTGCTGGGCCGGCTCGCCCTGGAGCGCCGCCGGGTCCCGAAGGCGCTGCCCGGCCGGGTCCGCTACCCCGACAACCGGTGCGACATCTGGGGCGAGGTGCCGCGCCGCAACTCGCGCTTCACCGGGCGCGACGACCTGCTCAACGACATCCACCAGCGCCTCGCGGACGCCGAGCAGGGCGCCGCCGCCTGCACCCTGCTCGGCATGTCCGGCATCGGCAAGACCCAGCTGGCGGCCGAGTACGCGCACCGCTTCAGCACCGACTACGACCTGGTGTGGTGGGTCAACTCCGACGACCGCAACATCCAGCGCGACCGTCTCGGCGAACTCGCCGTGGAGCTCGGACTGCCCATCGGCGGCGAGCCCGGCGAGCGCATCCGGGCCGTGCGGGACGCCCTGCGACGCGGCGAGCCGTACAACAACTGGCTGCTGGTCTTCGACGGCTGGGACGACACCGAGGGGGTCAGCGCCCTGCTCCCGCAGGGCAGCGGCCACGTCCTCGTCACCTCCCGCAACCGCGCCTGGAGCGAACACGGCGAAGTGGTGCAGGTGCCCACCTTCCTGCGCAGCGAGTCCACCGCCTACCTGATGCGCCGCGCGCCGCACATCACCGCGACCGAGGCCAACGAGGTCGCCGAGGAGTTCGGTGACGTGCCGCTGCCGCTGGTGCAGGCCGCCTCCTGGCTCGGCGAGTCCGGCATGGACGTGCCCGAGTACCTGCGCATGGTGCGCGAGGGCAGCCTGTCCACCGTGGACGAACCGGCCTCCGGGGAGGACTTCCCGCAGTCCTCGCTGACCTCCTGGTCGATACTGCTCAACCGGTTGCGCGGCGCCCAGCCGCAGGCCATCGACGTCCTCAGCCTCTGCACCTCGTTCGCGCCCGGCCGGATCCCGCTCGGCCTGATCCGGGCCTACCCGCGCGCCGACCTCCCCGAGGAACTGCGCTGGATGGCCACCGACCTGCCGGCCTGGACCCGGGCGCTGGACACCCTGGTCAACTACTCGGTGCTGACCCGGGAGACGCGCGGGCCGGTGGGCGCCGAGATGGGCCCGCACCAGGAGTCGGTCCACATGCACCGGCTCGTCCACGACATCGTCTCCAAGCTGACCAGCGAGGACAGCCGCACCCGGCACCGCCGGGCGGTGCGCACCCTGCTCGCCGAGGCCGACCCCGGCAACCCGGCGGACAGCCGGACCTGGCCCCGCTACGCCGAACTGCTGCCGCACCTCGAACCGTCCGGCGCCCTGGCCAGCAACCAGCCCCGGGTGCAGGAGCTGCTGCTGAACTGCCTGCGCTACTGCGTGCGCAGCGGCGAGTACAACAGCGGTCTCGACCTGGTCCGCAAGATCCGCGAGGCGTGGTCGCAGTTCATGGACCCGCTGGCCCAGCCGGTGCTGGACCTCACCACCCAGCAGAGCAACATGCTGCGGGCCAGCGGCAGGTTCCGCGACGCCTACGACCTCGACCACGCCGCCCTGGACAAGCTCCGGGCGGCCCCGCAGCCCAACGTGCTCGGTGAACTCGTCACCCGCAGCGCCATGGCGGCCAGCCTGCGCCACCTGGGCCGCTACCGGGAGGCCCACGACCTCCAGCGCGAGGTCCTGGCCGGCAACGAGCGCCTCCTCGGCCAGGACGAGCCCCCCACCCTGGTGGCCCGGCACAACCTGGGCGTCGGACTGCGCCTGCTCGGCCGCTACGCGGAGGCGTACGAACTCGACCTGGAGACGCTGGCCCGCCGCGAGAGCGTACTGCGCGCCCGGCACATCACCACCCTGAACTCGGGCAACGCCGTCACCCACGGCCTGCGCCTGCTGGGCCGCTACCGCGACGCGCTGGTCCGGCAGGAGCCCGTGGTCCGGCTCCATGTGCAGGTGCTCGGCCCGCAGCACCCGCAGACCCTGGAGGCCCGCGCCCAGCTCGCCATGTGCCGCCGCCGCGAGGGCAGCCTCTCGCAGGAGGTGGGGCCGTCCATGGCGACCCTGCTGGAGCAGCTCGAGCAGCTGCACGGCCGCGAGCACTACCGCACCCTGGCGTTCCTCACCAACTACGGCAACTTCCTGCGGGAGCACGGCGACCTCAGCCAGGCCCGGGACCTCATCGACGAGGCCGAGGCCGGCTACCGCTCCCTGCTCGGGCCGGCCCACCCGGTGGCCACCGGCATGCTCTCCAACACCGGCCTGGTCATGCAGGCCGCGGGCGAACGCGCCGAGGCGATGGCCATGTTCGAGGCGGCCCTCGCCGGGCTCAGCGCCACGCTGGGCACCGAGCACCCCTGGGTCCTGGGCTGCGCGCTCAACGCGGCATCCGCCCGCAACTTCAACGGGCGGATCCCCGACGCCGTGGAGCTGAGCCGGGAGACCCTGCGCAGAGCCCAGCGGACCCTCGGCCCCCAGCACCCGCTCACGCTGTCCTGCCAGGTGGCGCTCGCCGCCGACCTGCGGGCCGCACGCGAACAGGAGGAGGCCGGGAAGCTGGAGGAGGACGGCCTCCTGGGCCTCACCCGCACCCTGGGCGCCCAGCACCCCCACACCATCTCGGCCCGCCAACGAACCCGCCCCTACTGGGACTTCGAAGCCTACCTGGGCTGAAGCGCCCCCGAAGGGGCGCGGGGAACGGCGCGAACAACCCCCACGAACCAGCACCCGCGCACGCCCCGAACACCCCCTCCGAGCAGGCGAAGGGCCCGGTACCGAGCGGAAACTCGGCACCGGGCCCCAGGAGATCAGCGGCCGAACCGCCGGAGGCCTACGCCTCGAACACCTCACGCACCAGCTGTTCCTGCTCCGCCTGGTGGCGCTTGGCGGAGCCCACCGCCGGGGACGAGCCGTGCGGGCGCGAGATACGCCGCAGCCGCTCGCCGGCCGGGATGTCGGCGCCGACCGCCAGGTCCAGGTGGTCGATCAGGTTGAGCGCGATGAACGGCCAGGCACCCTGGTTCGCCGGCTCCTCCTGCGCCCACAGGTACTTCTCGGCGTTCGGGTACTTGTTGACCTCGGCCTGGATCTCGGTACCCGGCAGCGGGTACAGGCGCTCGATGCGGATGATCGCCGTGTCCGTGACACCGCGCTTGACCCGCTCGGCCTCCAGGTCGTAGTACAGCTTGCCCGCCACGAAGACGACCTTGCGGACCGCGGCCGGGTCCACGCTGGCGTCGCCGATGACCGGGCGGAACTGACCCGAGGTGAACTCCTCCGTCTTCGACGCGGCGGCCTTCAGGCGCAGCATCGACTTCGGCGTGAAGACCACCAGCGGCTTGTGGTGCGGGTTGTGCACCTGCCACCGCAGGAGGTGGAAGTAGTTCGACGGCAGGGTCGGCATGGCGACCGTCATGTTGTTCTGGGCGCAGAGCTGCAGGAAGCGCTCGACACGGGCCGAGGAGTGGTCCGGGCCCTGGCCCTCGTAGCCGTGCGGCAGCAGGAGGGTGACGCCGGACGTCTGGCCCCACTTCTGCTCGGCCGCCGAGATGTACTCGTCGACCACGGTCTGCGCGCCGTTGACGAAGTCGCCGAACTGCGCCTCCCACATGACCAGCGCGTCCGGGCGGGCCAGCGAGTAGCCGTACTCGAAGCCCATGACGGCGTACTCGGAGAGCAGCGAGTTGTAGACGTTGTAACGCGCCTGCTCCTCGGCGAGGTACATCAGCGGCGTGAACTCCTCGCCCGACTCGCGGTCGATGAGGACCGCGTGACGCTGGCCGAAGGTGCCGCGCTGGGAGTCCTGGCCGGACAGGCGGACCGGGGTGCCCTCCAGCAGGAGGGAGCCGACCGCGAGCGTCTCGCCCATGCCCCAGTCGATCGTGCCGTCCTCGACCATCGCCGCGCGGCGCTGCAGCTGCGGCAGCAGACGCGGGTGGACGTGGAAGGAGTCCGGGATGTTGACCTGGGACTCGGCGATCCGCTTGACGACCTCGGAGGAGATCGCGGTGTTCACGGCGACCGGGAAGTCCGCCTGCGGGTCCGAGACCGGGCCGGAGGCCGGCTGGGAGGCGGCCTCGCGGACCTCCGTGAAGACCTTCTCCAGCTGGCCCTGGTAGTCCTGCAGCGCCTGCTCGGCCTCTTCCAGGGTGATGTCGCCGCGACCGATCAGGGACTCGGTGTAGAGCTTGCGCACCGAGCGCTTCTTGTCGATCAGGTCGTACATCAGCGGCTGGGTGAAGGCCGGGTTGTCCGACTCGTTGTGACCGCGGCGGCGGTAGCAGATGAGGTCGATCACCACGTCCTTGTTGAACGCCTGGCGGAACTCGAAGGCCAGACGCGCGACGCGCACCACGGCCTCCGGGTCGTCGCCGTTCACGTGGAAGATCGGGGCCTCGATCATGCGGGCCACGTCGGTGGCGTACATCGACGAGCGCGAGGACTCCGGCGCCGCGGTGAAGCCGACCTGGTTGTTGATGACGATGTGGACCGTGCCGCCGGTGCGGTAGCCGCGCAGCTGCGACATGTTCAGGGTCTCGGCCACCACGCCCTGGCCCGCGAAGGCCGCGTCGCCGTGCAGCGCGACGGGCAGGACCGTGAAGTCCGTGCCGCCCTTGTTGATGATGTCCTGCTTGGCGCGGGCGATGCCCTCGATGACCGGGTCGACCGTCTCCAGGTGGGACGGGTTGGCGGCCAGCGAGACCTTGATCTGCTCGCCGTCCAGGCCGGTGAAGGTGCCCTCGGCGCCCAGGTGGTACTTCACGTCGCCGGAGCCGTGCATCGACTTCGGGTCGAGGTTGCCCTCGAACTCGCGGAAGATCTGCGCGTAGGACTTGCCGACGATGTTGGCGAGGACGTTCAGGCGGCCGCGGTGGGCCATGCCGATGACGACCTCGTCCAGGCGGGACTCCGCGGCGGAGTCGATCACCGCGTCGAGCAGCGGGATGACGGACTCGCCGCCCTCCAGCGAGAAGCGCTTCTGGCCGACGTACTTCGTCTGCAGGAAGGTCTCGAAGGCCTCGGCGGCGTTCAGGCGGCGCAGGATGCGCAGCTGCTCCTCGCGCTCCACCTTCGAGTGCGGGCGCTCCACGCGGTCCTGGATCCACTTGCGCTGCTTGGGGTCCTGGATGTGCATGAACTCGATGCCGGTGGTGCGGCAGTACGAGTCGCGCAGCACGCCGAGGATGTCGCGCAGCTTCATCAGCGACTTGCCGGCGAAGCCGCCGACCGCGAAGTCGCGCTCCAGGTCCCACAGGGTGAGGCCGTGCTCGGTGATGTCCAGGTCGGGGTGCTTGCGCTGCTTGTACTCCAGCGGGTCGGTGTCGGCCATCACGTGGCCGCGGACCCGGTAGGAGTGGATCAGCTCGAAGACGCGGGCGGCCTTGGTGACGTCGTCGTCGTGGGAGGCGTCGATGTCCTTGAGCCAGCGGACCGGCTCGTAGGGGATGCGCAGCGCCTCGAAGATCGCGTCGTAGAAGCCGTTCTCGCCGAGCAGCAGGTTCGCGACCTGGCGCAGGAACTCGCCGGAGGCGGCACCCTGGATCACCCGGTGGTCGTAGGTCGACGTGAGCGTCATGACCTTCGAGATGCCGAGCTTGTTCAGGGTGTCCTGGGAGGTGCCCTGGAACTCCGCCGGGTAGTCCATGGAGCCGACGCCCATGATCACGGACTGGCCGGGCATCAGACGCGGCACGGAGTGCACGGTGCCGAGGCCGCCGGGGTTGGTCAGGGAGACCGTGACACCGGTGAAGTCGTCCATCGTCAGCTTGCCGTCGCGGGCGCGGCGGACGATGTCCTCGTAGGCCTGCCAGAACTCGAAGAAGTTCAGCGTCTCGGCCTTCTTGATGGCGGCCACGACGAGCTGGCGGTCACCGTTCGGCTTGACCAGGTCGATGGCCAGGCCGAGGTTGACGTGCGGCGGCTTGACCAGGGTCGGCTTGCCGTCCTTCTCGCCGAACGACCAGTTCATCGCCGGCATGGCCTTGATGGCCTGCACCATCGCGAAGCCGATCAGGTGCGTGAAGGAGATCTTCCCGCCCCGGGCGCGCTTCAGGTGGTTGTTGATGACGATCCGGTTGTCGAACAGCAGCTTCACCGGGACCGCGCGGACCGAGGTGGCGGTCGGCAGTTCCAGCGAGGCGTTCATGTTCTTCGCGACCGCGGCGGCGGGGCCGCGCAGCGTGATCAGCTCCGGGCCCTCGGGCGCGGCGGCGGGGGCGGCCTTGGCCTTCGGCTGAGCGGGCGCCTGTGCGGGCGTCGCCGGCTTGGCCGGGGCGGGGGCCGCGGCATGCGCCGCGGGAGCAGGGGCCGGGGCGGCCGCGGGCTTCGGAGCGGCCGCAGGGGCCGGCGCGGGCGCGGCCGCCGGGGCCGGAGCCGCGGGCTGGGCCGGGGGAGCCGAGGAGGTGGTCTCTGCGGCCCCCGCGGCCGCAGTACCCGCCGGGGCCGGGGCGGCAGGCGCGCCCGGCTTGTAGTCGGCGAAGAAGTCCCACCAGGCACGGTCTACCGAGTTCGGGTCCTGGAGGTACTGCTGATAGATCTCGTCGACGAGCCACTCATTGGGACCGAACGCAGCAGCGGGGTTCTTCCCGGCTTGGTCGTCGGTCGAGATGCTCGAGTTACTGGGGGACTGTGGCGACACGGCGGCAACCGCCCTCTTCCGCTTCACAAGGTGATGGACAGCGGGAATAAAGGCTACGCCCCCAAGACGGTGAAGGTCAGGTCGGGCCCGTTCATCGTCGCGTAAGTCACATCGAAAATCTTGTTTCAGGGCTTGAAATGGCGGGAAACAAGCGTGGTTCCGGATGTGCCGGGGTGCGCGTGGGACAGCCGGGGGCGGCCCTGCGTCGGCGCGTCCGGGGCCCGGCCCTGATCACACGTGTCCGGCTGTGCGGACACCCGTGGATCTTGTGGCTCCGGTTCGGACTTTACGTCAACTTGGGACGGAAGTCAGTCCCGGAAGAGTGACGATGATCCGGCACCCCCGCTCGGATTCGGCCACACCGATCCGGCCGCCGTGCAGATCCACCGCCCACCGGGCGATCGCCAGGCCGAGGCCCGTACCGCCGTCGCTGCCCGGCCCGTGCGGCCGGTTCACGGCGCCCCGGTTGAAGCGCTCGAACACGCGGTGCCACTCCGAGCGGGGGATGCCGGGACCCTCGTCCAGCACCTCCAGCTCCAGCGAGTCCGGCTGCGCGCCGCGCCGGGCCCGCACGGTCACCCGGCCGTGCGGCGGGCTGTGCTTGACCGCGTTGTCGATGAGGTTCGCGACGACCTGGTGGATGCGCTCGGGGTCGGCGTGCGCGGTCAGCTCCGGCGGGGACACGTCCAGGTGCAGATGCACGTCTGTGCGGGTGTGGCTGCCGGATCCCGACGCCATGCCCGCGCGCGCCGAGGCCACCATGTTGGCCTCCTTGAGCACGCCCGAGAGGTACGGCCACACCTCGAAGCGGCGCGTCTTCAGCGGCACCACGCCGTTGTCCAGCCGGGAGAGGTCCAGCAGGGTCTCCACCAGCCGGCCGAGGCGCTCCGTCTGCTTCAGGGCCGTCCGCATGGTCTCCGGGTCGGCCTCGGTGACGCCGTCGACGATGTTCTCCAGCACCGCGCGCAGGCCCGCGATGGGCGTGCGCAGCTCGTGCGAGACGTTCGCGACCAGCTCCTTGCGCTGCTGGTCCTGTGCCTCCAGCTCGTCGGCCATGACGTTGATCGTCTCGGCCAGGTCGCCCAGCTCGTCGCGGCGGTTCTCGCGCACCCGGCGGGTGTAGTCGCCGCGCGAGATGGACCGGGCCACCGCGTTCATCTCGTCCAGCGGCGCGGTGAGCGAATGCGCCACGAACTGCGTGATCAGCAGTGTGGCGATCATCGAGAAGACCGTGATGAAGCGGAGCTCCGTCTTGGTGTGCACGGCGATCATCGACAGACCGGTGGTGATCAGCACCGAGATGACGACCAGAGCGCCCAGCTTGGTCTTGATCGAGAACGGGCGTACGCCGCCCCAGGGCTCCTCTCCCAGGGGCCCGGGGCTCCTCCGTGCGGCCTCCCGCCCGCCGCTCATGGCGTCGGTGTCTCCAGGGCGTAGCCGACACCGTGCACGGTGCGGATCCGCTCGGCGCCGATCTTCCGGCGCAGCGCCTTGATGTGGCTGTCGACGGTCCGGGTGCCGGAGGCGTCGGCCCAGTCCCACACCTCGGCCAGCAGCTGCTCCCGGGAGAGCACCGCGCGCGGGGTGTTCGCCAGGCACACCAGCAGGTCGAACTCGGTGGGCGTGAGGTGGACGTCCTCGGAGCGCACCCGCACCCGGCGCTGCGCGTGGTCGATCTCCAGCTCGCCGAGCCGCAGGATGCCCGAGCGGGGCGTGGAGGCGGCGACGGCCGCCCGCTCCACCCGGCGCAGCAGGACGTGCACCCGCGCGGCCAGCTCCCGCATCGAGAACGGCTTGGTCATGTAGTCGTCGGCGCCGACGCCGAGGCCGACCAGCATGTCGGTCTCGTCGTCCCGCGCGGTGAGCATCAGCACCGGCACCGGGCGCTGGGCCTGCACACGGCGGCAGACCTCCAGGCCGTCGAAGCCGGGCAGCATGATGTCGAGGATCAGCAGGTCGGGCTGCCAGGCCTCGGCCGTGTCGACCGCGGCCGGACCGTCACCCGCGGTCTGCACGAGAAATCCCTCGGCACGGAGCCGGGCCGCGATGGCGTCGACGATCGTGGGGTCGTCCTCGACGACCAGCACCCGGCGCTGTGCGCCCGGAGTGGTCGTCGCCGCGCCGGTCTGGGAGGTGTGTGTCTGCTCCATCGCCCGCCCCTGTTGCTTTCCGGAATCCGTGGGGTGATCCCATGACTGCGTTTGACGCTTGAATGATCGGCGTCAGGGCAGCACATTACGGGGACACCCCGTACCGTCGCTATCCAGGGCGGACAGCGAGGTGGACAGCGTCCGGAACGCCCCGGGCAACGGGCACCTCTTCGGTACGCACGTGGCGGAACCCGGCATTCCGCAAGGTTCCTTCAAATTCCGCAGAGGGCTCGGCCGACCATACCGCCAGCACGCCTCCGGGCCTCAACACCCTTGCGCAGGCGGCGAGTCCAGCGGGTGTGTAGAGACCGCCGTTGTCCTCGGTCACCGTCCACCCGGGGCCGTTGTCGATGTCGAGGCAGAGCGCGTCGAACGTGTCGAACGTCTCATTGACGTAGGTCACGAGGTCGGCTTCGACGATCTCGGCACGCGGATCGGCCAGCGCGGCCCGCGAGAGCGCGGACAGCGGGCCCCCGTCGCGGTGCCAGGCGACGACGGCGGGTTCGCGCTCGACCACGCTGATCCGGCCCCAGGCCGGGTTCGCCGCCGCGTGTGCGAGCGAGAAGCCCACGCCCAGGCCGCCGATCAGCACGGCGGGCTCGGGACGGCCGTCCAGGGCGCCGTACGCGGCGTCGACCAGCAGGCGCTCCGAGCGCCCGTCGGAGGTGTCCATCAGGAAGCAGCCGTTGGCGATGATCTGCAGCAGGTCACCCTGTCTGCGCAGGACCACTTCGCCGTACGGGCCTTCGCGGCGGTCCAGGACCACGGGAGCGTCGTACATGGCAGTCATGCGTCCATCCTGCTCGAACGGGACGCGCGGTTCACGGGAATTGAACGGGAGGCCGCCTGTGGGTGACGTCCGGAGCCGTCCGGGGACGGACGCCCCCTTGCGGTAGGACGCGGCTGTGAATCGGCTCCCGTGTGGCGCGGGTCATGGACAGCCGCCCCCGGAACGCCAAGGGTGGGGCGCGTCGGAAGGAGCGCCTCACCGTGGAACGGACCGTGCCGGGACCCGCGACGGCCCCGTCCCCGCCCCCGGGCGCGCCGCATCCCGCCGGCCGTGCCCGCCCGCGGCCCGCCCCGGACGGCACCGGCCTCCTCGGCGGCCTCCTCGGCGACGACCTCCTCGACGGCGTCCCGCGGCCGCGCGAGACGCGGGCCACGGCCCCCACCGCGATCGCCGCCCCCGTCCCGGCCGCGCTCTCCCGGCTGCGCCGCGTCCGGCCCCGGCACTTCCTGCCCACGCCCACCGGCACTCCGTTCACCTTCGCCTACGCGGCCGTCCTCGCCGTCACCTCGCTGGTGGCGGCGTTCGCCGACCCCGCGCTCGTGCACACGCTCCAGCAGGGCTCCAGCACCGACGTCGCCCACCTGGCGCGCACACCGGTCCTGGTGCTCCTGGCCAGCGCGCTGTGGATCGCGGGCGGGGTCGTCTCGCCGTACGCGGCCGCCTTCGTGCTCGTGCTCAGCGCCCTGGAGCGGCGGATCGGGGCCGCCCGGGCCGCCGGGGTGTTCCTGGCCGGACACGTCCTGGCGACCCTCGCCACGGAGGTCCCGGTGGGCCTCGCGGTGCTGGCAGGCCACCTGCCGGACAGCTCCCTGCACCGCCTCGACTACGGCATCAGCTTCGGCGTCGCCGCAGCCGTCGGCGCGCTGGCCGGGCTGCTCGCCCCCTGGCCGCGCCGGCTCCTGCTCGTCCCGGTCGCGGGTGCGCTCCTCGTCGACCTGGCCGCCTTCCGGGACCCGATGACCGACTGGGGCCACCTGATCGCCCTCGCGATCGGCGTCGCGACCTGGCCGTGGGTACGGCGGGCCCGGACCCGCGCCTGACCTCCCCTTCCGGACGCGCACTCCCCTCCCCGGGCGCGGGGCTGTGCCGCCGACGATCCGTCACCCGGCCTCCGGCCTGCCGGAACACCACCCTCGACCGGTGATCGCTCACGGCGAACAGCCCCGGGGGAACATTCGGGCCGCGTCGTGCATTGAGTCGGCATAGCTCAAGTTGACTGCCTAAGGGGAGATCATGGCTGCTGAGTCCACGGCGTTCACGCTCGTGTTGCCCGTGCTGCCGCTCGACGACGAGGTCGTGCTGCCCGGGATGGTGGTTCCGCTGGACCTGAGCGACGCCGAGGTGCGCGCCGCGGTGGAGGCCGCCCAGGCCGCCGCCCGGTCCGGATCCGGCAAGCCCCGGGTGCTGCTGGTACCGCGCGTCGACGGCACGTACGCCGCCACGGGTGTGCTGGGCACGGTCGAACAGGTCGGCCGGCTGGCCGACGGCGACCCGGGTGCCCTGATCCGCGGCCGCGCCCGGGTGCGGATCGGCGCCGGTACGACCGGTCCGGGCGCCGCGCTGTGGGTCGAGGGCACACGCCTCGACGACAGCGTGCCCGACCCGCTGCCCGGCCAGGTCGCGGACCTCGTCAAGGAGTACAAGGCCCTCGCCGCGAGCTGGCTGAAGAAGCGCGGCGCCTGGCAGGTCGTGGACCGCGTCCAGGCCATCGACGACGTCTCCGCGCTCGCCGACAACGCCGGGTACTCGCCCTTCCTGACCACCGAACAGAAGGTGGAGCTGCTGGAGACCGCCGACCCGGTGGACCGGCTCAAGCTCGCCACCCGGCAACTGCGCGACCACCTCGCCGAGCAGGACGTCGCCGAGACCATCGCCAAGGACGTCCAGGAGGGCGTCGACAAGCAGCAGCGCGAGTTCCTGCTGCGGCGTCAGCTGGAGGCCGTGCGCAAGGAACTGCGCGAGCTGAACGGCGAGCAGGACGGCGAGGAGTCCGACGACTACCGCGCCCGCGTCGAGGCCGCCGACCTGCCGGAGAAGGTCCGTGAGGCCGCCCTCAAGGAGGTCGACAAGCTGGAGCGCGCCTCCGACCAGTCGCCCGAGGGCTCCTGGATCCGCACCTGGCTCGACACCGTCCTGGAGATGCCGTGGAACACACGGACCGAGGACGCCTACGACATCCAGGGCGCCAAGGCGGTCCTGGACGCCGAGCACGCGGGCCTGGAGGACGTCAAGGAGCGCATCACCGAGTACCTGGCCGTGCGCAAGCGGCGCGGTGAGCGCGGCCTGGGCGTCATCGGCGGACGGCGCGGCGGCGCGGTGCTCGCGCTCGTCGGCCCGCCCGGCGTCGGCAAGACCAGCCTCGGCGAGTCCGTCGCGCACGCCATGGGACGCAAGTTCGTCCGGGTCGCCCTCGGCGGCGTCCGCGACGAGGCCGAGGTGCGCGGTCACCGCCGTACCTACGTCGGCGCGCTGCCCGGCCGGATCGTCCGCGCCGTCAAGGAGGCCGGGTCGATGAACCCGGTGGTCCTGCTCGACGAGATCGACAAGGTGGGCTCCGACTTCCGCGGCGACCCGGCGGCGGCGCTCCTCGAGGTGCTGGACCCGGCGCAGAACCACACCTTCCGGGACCACTACCTGGAGGTGGAGCTGGACCTGTCCGACGTCGTCTTCCTCGCCACCGCCAACGTCCTGGAAGCGATCCCGGAGGCCCTCGCCGACCGTATGGAGATCGTGCGACTGGACGGATACACCGAGGACGAGAAGGTCGTCATCGCCCGCGACCACCTGCTCCCGCGCCAGCTGGAGCGGGCGGGCCTCGCCGTGGACGAGGTCTCCCTCGACGAGGGCGCCCTGCGCAAGCTGGCCGGGGAGTACACCCGCGAGGCGGGCGTGCGCACCCTGGAGCGGTCCATCGCGCGGCTGCTGCGCAAGGTCGCGGCCCAGCACGAACTCGGCGCGCGCGAGCTGCCGTTCACCGTGCGGGACGAGGACCTGCGCGCGCTGATCGGCCGTCCGCACCACGTGCCCGAGTCCGCGCAGGACCCGGCCGAGCGCCGGACGGCCGTGCCGGGCGTGGCGACCGGCCTCGCGGTCACCGGGGCCGGCGGTGACGTCCTCTTCGTCGAGGCGTCCCTGGCCGACCCGGAGACGGGCGCGGCCGGACTGACCCTGACCGGCCAGCTCGGCGACGTGATGAAGGAGTCGGCGCAGATCGCGCTGAGCTTCCTGCGCAGCCACGGCGCCGAACTGGAGCTGCCGGTGGCCGACCTGAAGGACCGGGGCGTGCACATCCACTTCCCGGCGGGCGCGGTCCCCAAGGACGGGCCAAGCGCGGGCATCACCATGACCACCGCCCTCGCGTCCCTGCTCTCCGGCCGGCTGGTGCGCACGGACGTGGCGATGACCGGCGAGGTCTCGCTGACCGGCCGGGTGCTGCCCATCGGCGGGGTGAAGCAGAAGCTGCTCGCCGCCCACCGCGCCGGGGTAACCACCGTGATCATCCCCAAGCGCAACGAACCCGACCTGGACGACGTCCCGGCCGAGGTGCTGGACAGGCTCGACGTCCACGCCGTGACCGACGTCCGCCAGGTCCTGGAACTGGCGCTCGCGCCCGCGACGAACGACGCGGCGCCGGAGGTTCCGGTGGCGGCGTGACGGACGCCGCCGGACGAGCGAGGCCCGGGTCCCGTGAGGGAGGCCCGGGCCTTCGCCCTGTCCTGCCCCGACCCGTCCGACCCGATACGACCCGTGCGGTGGCGGTCCCAGCACGCGTCAACGCGCGCTCGTCCGGCCCCGATCGATAGAATTCGGGCGTGAGTGGGCAGGCGGTCCAACCCTCCGGCCCGATCGGGACGGAGATCGCCGGCTACCGCGTGGTGCGCGAGCTGGGCCGCGGCGGCATGGCCGTCGTCTACTGCGCCGAGGACCTGCGCCTCGGCCGTACGGTCGCCCTCAAGCTGCTCGCCCCCGAGTACACCCGCAACGAGGCCTTCCGCCGCCGCTTCACCCAGGAGTCCCGGGCCGCGGCCGCCATCGAGCACCCCCACATCGTCCCCGTCTTCGAGGCCGGCGAGACGGACGGGGTCCTGTACATCGCGATGTGCTACGTCCACGGGCTCGACCTGCGGGCCGTGCTCGACCGCGACGGCCCGCTCCCCGTGCCCGCCGCGCTGCGCATCGCCGCCCAGCTCGCGTCCGCGCTCGACGCGGCCCACGAACGGGACCTGGTGCACCGGGACGTCAAACCCGGCAACGTGCTGGTCGCCAAGGGCGTCGACAGCGACCACCCCGAGCACGTCTACCTGACCGACTTCGGGCTGGCGAAGAAGTCGCTGTCGCTCACCGGGTTCACCACGGCCGGCGAGTTCGTCGGCACCCTCGACTACGTGGCGCCCGAACGGGTCGCAGGCCGCCCCGTGGACGGCCAGTCGGATCTGTACAGCCTGGCCTGCGTCGTCCACGAGATGCTCGCGGGCGCCCCGCCCTTCCGGCGCGAGGCCGACCTCGAACTGCTGTGGGCGCACCAGTACGACCCGCCGCCCAAGCTCAGCGAGGACCGGCCCGGGCTCCCGCCGGCCGTCGACGACGTCCTCGGCCGGGCGCTGGCCAAGGCCCCGGACGACCGGTACGGCTCCTGTCTGGAGTTCGTCGCCGCCCTGCGCGCCGCCGTGGCCGGCCCCGACCACCGGGAACGCACGCCGACGCTGGTGGACGTACGCGTGAAGCAGGCCGGGCAAGCCGGGCAGGCGGGGCCGGTGCGCCCCGCCGCCCCCGCGGTGCCCGAGCCGCCCGCCTGGGCCGCCCCGGTCCTCGGAGGACCGGCGTAGTTCCGGCCTACTCGAAGCACGGGCCGCACCGGAGACACCGGAAAACGAAAAGGCCCCCGGCACAAGTAGGAGAAGGACCACGAAGCGCAACAACGAGAACCGCCAGGACCTCCGCACCCCCACCACGACCGACCGCCCGGAAGACCGACCGGCAGCCCGCCCTCGCCGCTCGGGGCGGGGGCCGCCGTCGTGACGGGCGTCGTGTCGTGCCGCCGCCTCAGCGCCCGGGCAGCGACTGCTCCGCCCACACGGTCTTGCCGACCCGGTCGTGCCGGGTGCCCCAGCGCTCGGCGAGCTGCGCGACCAGCAGCAGGCCGCGGCCGCCCTCGTCGAAGATCCGGGCGCGCCGCATGTGCGGGGTGGTGCCGCTGGAGTCGTAGACCTCGCAGATCAGCTTGGAGTCCTGGTGGATGAGGCGGAGCTGGATGGGCGGGCGGCCGTAGCGGATGGCGTTGGTGACCAGTTCGCTGACCATCAGCTCGGTGGTGAAGGCGGCCTCCTCCAGTCCCCAGGCGCCGAGCTGGTCGCTCGTGTACTTGCGGGCCCGGGCCACCACGGTGAACTCGCTCTCCAGCTCCCAGGCGGCGACCCGGTCGGCGTGCAGCGCCCGGGTGCGGGCGACGAGCAGGGCGATGTCGTCCTCGGGTCGGTGGCTCAGCAGCTCGGTGAGCACCCGGTCGCAGACCGAGTCCAGGTTCGGGGCCGGGCGCACGAGCGCGGCGAACATCTTGTCCAGCGCCTCGTCGATGTCGTGGTCGCGCGCTTCGAGCAGCCCGTCGGTGTACAGCGCGAGCAGACTGCCCTCGGGCAGCTCGGTCTCGAACGCCTCGAACGGCAGTCCGCCCAGCCCGAGCGGCGGCCCGGCGGGCACGTCCAGGAAGCGGACGGTGCCGTCCGGGGTGACCACGGCCGGTGGCGGGTGCCCGGCCCGGGCGAGCGTGCAGTGCCGCGAGACCGGGTCGTAGACCGCGTACAGACAGGTGGTGCCGATGCCCCCGGCGGTCTCCGCGGCCGGGTCGGCGCTGCCCTCGTCGGCCGCCAGCCGCAGCACGAGGTCGTCGAGGTGGGTGAGCAGCTCGTCGGCGGGCAGGTCGACGTCGGCCAGGGTGCGTACGGCGGTGCGCAGCCGGCCCATGGTGGCCGAGGCCCGGATGCCGTGGCCGACGACGTCGCCGACGACCAGCGCGACCCGCGCCCCGGACAGCGGGATCACGTCGAACCAGTCGCCGCCCACCCCGGCCCGGGTGGCCGCGGGCAGGTAGCGGGTGGCGATCTCCAGGGCCGCCTGGTCGGGCAGGGTGTGCGGGAGCAGGCTGCGCTGCAGGGACATGGTGGTGGTGCGGGCCCGGGCGGCGCCGCGGCCGGTGCGCATCCCGGTGGCCGCTTTCGCGGTGAGTTCCTCGGCCAGCCGCAGGTCCTCCGGGCCGAACGGCTCGCGCCGCCGGTGGCGGCCGAACAGCGCCACCCCGAGCGTGCTGCCCTCGGCCCGCACCGGCACCACCATCAGCGAGTGGGCGTCGTAGGCGTGCAGCCAGGCGGCGGCCGGGTCCACCGCCGCCCATCCCGACACCACCGGGTCCGAGGTGGCGTACAGGACGGACTGGCCGGAGATCAGGCAGTCCGCGGGAGGCGAGCCCGGTTCGTAGGCGGTGGCCTCGCCCACCCGGGCCCCCGGGGCGGGCCCGTCGCCGTCCGGGACGGCCCGTACCGCGGCGCGGCGCAGGACGAGCGGGCTGGCCGTGGAGTCGCCGGGTTCGGCCCGGCCGCGCGGGGCGTCGAGCAGGTCCACGGCCATGAAGTCCGCGAGCCGGGGGACCGTGGCGTCGGCCAGCTCCTGCGCGGTGTGCCGCAGGTCGGGGGAGGTGCCGGCCCGGGTGCCTGCGGTGCCGGCGTCCCCGTCGTCCGGCCCGGCGGCGGGGTCCGCCGCCCGCCGCTGCGCCGCGAGGCAGACGGCGCGCACCCGGCCGGTGCCGTCCTTGAGCGGGGTGAGGACGGTGGGCGGGCCGAGTCCCGCGCCGACGCCGGTCCGCAGCTCCCGCGGCTCTCCGCTCTCCACCACCTCGCGCATCGTGCGGTCGGCGTCGTCGCTGGCCCGGCCGGGCGCGATGTGCGACAGGTGCAGTCCGCGCATCGCGGCCTCGGGCAGCGACAGCGCGCGTTCGAGGCGGCGGTTGGCGCGCATGAGGCGCAGCTCGGTGTCGAAGATGGCCAGCGGGAACGGCGACTGGATGAAGGTCCACTCCTCCAGGGGCTCACCTCGGGGCGGCTGCGGGCGGTCGCCCACGGCGGACACCAGGAGCCAGTCGGTGGTGCCCGTGTCGGAGGAGGTGCGGCGGTGGGCGAGCAGGCCCTGTTCCAGGCGGTGGCCGTCCCGGTGCCGCAGCGGCACGGTGCCGTTCCACCGGTCGCGCCCGGCCAGGGCCCGCCGGGCGGCCGCGCCCTCGGCGGCGAGCAGGGCGGCGGCGGGCCGTCCGACCACGGCCGAGGACTCGTAGCCGAGCAGTCGCCGGGCACCCTCGCTCCAGCTGGTCAGGATGCCCTGTTCATCGATGGTGGCCGTGGCCGTGTACGTCGACTGTCGCTCCATCGCCGCTCATCTCGCCCTTGCTCGGCAGGCTCTCCTGACCAGCATGATCCCGGCCGGCGCGGAGCACCAACGCAGCACCGCGCGGCACCGGCGCGGCGGCGGGCCGCACGGCACCCGGCACCGGCACCGCCGCGGGCGGCACCGGTGCGGGAGAGCGGCGGCCGTCCTCCGGGGAGGACGGCCGCCGCTCGGGCACGCCGAGGGGGAGGGTCAGCCGTTGGCCAGGGCCTGCACCCGGTCGAGGGCGCCGTTGAACTTGTCGTGGTCGCCGACCGTCGGGCCCGACGAGGTGTACTGCCACATCGTGTAGTACCCCCAGCCCGCCGGCAGGGTGCCGGGGTCCGTGGCGTAGCGGGCGATCCACAGCGGGTTGTTCACGGCGAAGCCGCCGTAGTCGCCGGTGCACTGGGTCCACCAGTTGGTCGCCGTGTAGATGACGGCGTCGCGGCCCGTGCGCGCCTTGTAGGTGTTCAGGAAGTCCGCGATCCAGTTCACCATCCCGCTCGCCGTCTTGCCGTAGCAGGCGGCGCCGTACGGGTTCCACTCGATGTCCAGCACGCCCGGCAGCGTCCTGCCGTCCCGGGACCAGCCGCCGCCGTGGTCCACGAAGTAGTTGGCCTGGGTGGCGCCGCTCGTGGTGTCGGGGGTCGCGAAGTGGTAGGCCCCGCGGATCATGCCGACGTTGTACGAGCCGTTGTACTGCTGGGCGAAGTAGGGGTTTGTGTAGTACGTCCCCTCGGTGGCCTTGGTGTAGGCCCAGCGGACGCCGCTGCCCCACAGGGTGCTCCAGGCGACGTTGCCCTGGTAGCCGGCGACGTCGACGCCCTCGGTCTGGGTGGCGTCACCGGTGGTGGGGGTGCCGGCGCGGCCGTCGTGGGCGAGGACTCCCATGCCCATGTACGCCGTGCCCCGGCCGGGCGCGGTGGCGGCACGGGCGCTGGTGAGGGGGACGGAGAGGGCGAGCGCCGACAGCAGGGCCGTGAGGAGGACGGCGAGCGGGCGTGGCCGGAGGAAACCGGGTCTGGGCACGGGCATGACGTGTCTCCGGGGGAGTGAGGTGTGGGGGCCGCGTGGGGTGACCGAAGTGACCGTTGCTTCACTGGCGTGGTCATGTCATTACTTGCCTGCTGAAGAAGCTACGCACGTAGATGACGGCGTGGGAAGAGGGTCCGGAGGCTGCCGTTGGTCTACGCCTGCGAAATACTTACGGAGCTGCGGCAATGACGACTTTTGACAGAAACTTTCAGGACCGCGAAACCGAGCAGGGGTGCTGACGTGCACGAGGACGGAAACGGCGGTGCGTCCGGCACCGTCGGCCAGGCGACGCCCAGTGGTGCAGACCAGGAGTTCCTGGCGCTGGAGCGCGAGTTGACGGTGCTGCTCCGGCGCGCCCGGGCGAGCCAGGGCGAGATGGCCCGCGAGGTCCACCCCGACCTGGAATCGTCCGCCTACGGCCTGCTCATCCGCCTCGACGAGCTGGGCGGCCAGCGCGCCACCGAACTGGCCGCCTACATCGGCGTCGGCAAGGCCACCATGTCCCGTCAGCTGCGCGCCCTGGAGGAGCTCGGCCTGATCGCCCGCGAGCCGGACCCGGCGGACGGGCGGGCCTGGCTGGTGACCCTGACCGACGAGGGCCGGGGCCGGGTCGGCAAGGTCCGCGAGGCCCGCCGCGCCCGCTACGTCCGCCAGCTCGCCCACTGGGACCGCCACGAGGTGGCGGAACTGGCCCGGCTGATCCACCAGTTGAACAACGTCATGGAACGCTAGACGGACAAGTCCCCACGCATCCGGGGCCTCACAGCTCCACGAACACCGCCGTCGCGTCGTCGTGCGTCTTGGCGCGGCCGAGGAACGCCCGCGCCTCGCGGTCCGCGGCCTCCAGTGCGCGCACCCGGCCGACGAGGCCGTGGGCGCCCTCCTCGGCGAGCACCCCGAACAGGGCCGTCCAGTCGCCCTCCCCGAACCGCTCCGTCCAGCGGGCCGCGCCGTCCGACAGCGCGGCCAGGGCACCCACCTCGGCGCGGGGCAGCGTGCCGGCGACCGCGCGGGCGGAGACCGAGGGGTCGGCCGCCGCCGTGAAGAACCCGCCCTCCTTGTTGCGCAGGTTCGTGTCCACCAGCGCGTCGGTGGCCAGCGCCGCACGCGGCAGCCGCGCGAGCCGGTCGTCCAGTACCGGGGTCACCGCACCGCCGGGCGAGCGCAGCAGCAGGACGGAGTCCGACAGCACCAGGTACTCCACGGCCGCGTCCGACCAGCGGGACAGCACCACGGTTGCCTGCGGCGTGCGCGGGTGAGAAAGGTCACAGGTGCCCGCGTGGGCCCGGGCGGTCCGGGCGATCGCCTCCGCGAGAACCTCCGGGAGCGTCAGATCCCGCCGCGAAACGGTCAGTTCGGTCAGCGCGCCGCCGAGCCGCCCGACGAACCAGGGGACCGTGTGCACACAGCCCGCGCACTCCCGGGGCGGCGTCACTCCGTCCAGCAAGATCACACAACCACCCTGACCGCAGGCGGGTAGTCCGACACCGGCGAAGTCCTCGTTGGGGCGGTTCGGGTCACCGGGTTCCGAAACGAGATCAGTTCGCATCCCGCCAGTCTGCACGAGCCCTTCACAGGCTCCGCCGAACGCCGGCGAGCGCCGCCGCATCGGCACCCCCGCCCAGGTCAGCCGCCTGGTTTGCGGGTAATGCGCGGTAATGGGAGTACTCCGGGAAGACGTGGCGGCGAATACTGCCAAAGCCTGCCGCGCGCGTCCAACCGGCCCGCCGCGCACCGGCCCCGCACAGGCCGCTGGAACTTGCCCGCCAACTTCCCTTCGATGTTCACTCCTTCGGGTGGCGGGTCAGGTGATGCGCGACCACTGCTCACCGGCGCTGGGAGGGTCGGGAACCGTACGAACCGGGTGTACGCACCACTTGGCACCAGGACCCAGACGACGGGGCGCCACCCGGGCCCATGGGTAGACGAGTTCAGGATTGCGAGCACCGGTGCAGATGAAGCGGCCTCGGCGCACAGGCAGGCAGACGACCCCCGAGGGGGCCGCCCCGCAGAACCCGGTGGGCGCCGGCCGCCCCACCCATGTGCGCACCCGGCTGATCGTCGCCGTGGCCGTGGTGGCCGCGGCCGTCGCCGGAGCGGGAGCACCCTCGCTGCTCGCCGCCTCCCAGGACCTCAGCGACTCCCAGGACCTGGTGACGCTGGCCGGCCGCACCGAGGACGCGCTCGCGCTCGCCCACTCGCTCGCCGACGAACGCGACGAGGTCACCTCCTACGTCGCGGCCGGCCGCCCCAAGTCCAAGGCGCCCTCCGAGGACCGCAGCGCCCGCGTCGACCGCCAGGTCGAGGAGCTGCGCGCCGACACCGACACCCCGTCCGGGCTGCGCGCCGACCTCGACGGCATCGCCGCCGTCCGCCGGTCCGCGCTCACCGGCAAGACCGACGCGCTGCGCACCCACCAGGCGTACTCGGCCACCATCACCGCGCTGCACCGGCTCGCCGACGAACTCGCCGAACGGCTGCCCCCGCGGGCCGGCACCGGCGTCCACTCCCTCGCCGAACTGGACTCCGCCGTCCAGGACTCCGCGGCCGCCCGCGGCCTGCTGCTCGCCGCGCTCAGCATCCCGTCCACCCGGCAGACGGTCATCGACCCCGCCACCGGCCTGCCGACGACGACCACCAGCACGACCGACGCCGACCGCAAGCAGCGCGACGCGCTCACCGCCGCCGCCCAGATCGCCCGGCTGCGCTCCGACGCGGCCCTCGCCGACTTCCGCGAGACGGCCCCCAAGGCGTCCGTGACCTCCTACGACTCCACGGTCACCGGGCCCGAGGTCAACTCCGCAGACAAGTACCTGGCCGCCCTCACCGACCAGCCCTCCCTGACCGACGGCGAACTGTCCACCAGCACCAAGAAGCTGGACGCGGCCCTGTCCGCCCGGGTCGACCTCATGCGCGGCGCCGAGTCGGCCCTCTACGACCACCGCACCAAGGACCTCGCCCGGCTGCGGGACGACGACGTCACCGCCCTGGAGATCCGCGTCGCCGTCCTCGGCGCCCTCATGCTGGTCGCCGTCGGCATCGCCACCGCCATGGCCCGCACCCTCACCCGGCCGCTCTCCGTGCTGCGCCGCGGCTCGGCCCGCCTGGCCGGCGCCGAGGACCCGGCGGCCCAGGAGCCGATCGCCTTCACCGGCCGCAACGACGAGTTCGCCCAGGTCGTCCGCTCGGTCAACGCCCTGCACGCGCACGCCGCCGCCCTGCACGAGCGCGTGGCCACGCTGGAGGCCGACCGCAAGCACCTGGTCGGCCAGCGGCAGAAGATGGCCGACGCCCGCGAGGAACTGCGCGCCGAACTCGCCGACTCCGCCGCCCAGCTGGAGCGACTGCGCACCAGCATCGGCGGCACCTTCGTCAACCTCGCCCTGCGCACCCTCGGCCTGGTCGAGCGGCAACTGGCCGTCATCGAGAGCCTGGAGGACCGCGAGCAGGACCCCGACCGGCTCGCCACCCTCTTCAAGCTCGACCACTTCGCCACGGTCATGCGCCGCCACAGCGAGAACCTGCTGGTCCTCGCCGGCACCGAGCACGTCCAGCAGCACCACGGCCCGGTCCCGCTGGTCGACGTGGTCCGCGCGGCGGTCAGCGAGATCGAGCGCTACGAGCGCGTCCGCATCGCCGCCCTGCCCCCGCACGCGCATCTGGCGGGCTTCGTCGCGGACGACCTCTCCCACCTGCTCGCCGAACTGATGGAGAACGCCACCTCGTTCTCCCCGCCGGACCTGCCCGTCGAGGTCTCCGGCTGGCTGCTGGAATCGGGCGAGGTCATGCTGTCCGTCCAGGACGAGGGCATCGGCATGGCCGGCGACCGCCTGGACCGCCTCAACGCGCGCCTCGCCGACTTCGACCCCGAGTCGCCCTACGACCACGAGGGCGAGGCCGGTCTCGGCCTCGGCCTGTACGTCGTGGCCCGCCTCGCCCACCGGCACGGCATCCGCGTCCAGCTGCGCGAGCAGAAGCAGGGCGGGGTGGCGGCGGTCGTCGTCCTGCCCCACTCCCTGCTGGCCGAGGCCCCCGCGGCGGCGGTGCCGCCCCCGGTCAGCCGCCCGGACAGCACCCAGACCTTCTCCCTGCCCGGTGCCGACGCCGAGGCCAACTCCAACGTCCTGCACACCCGCCCGAAGGACACCGACCCGCTGGTGGCCCTGGCGGAGCGCGCGGCGCGCGCGACGCGGCAGACCGCCCCGGAGTCCACGGAGCCGGAGCCGCTGGCCCGGCCCGCCGAGGAGCCCGAGCCGCACGCCCGGGCCACGGACGAGCAGGAGCCGCCGGCCGAGACCGCGGGCACGCCCGCGCCGCACGCCCGCGCCGTCCGGACCCCCGAGCCGCGCACGGCGGCCCCGGAGGCGTCCCAGCCGCACGCCCGGGCCGCCGAGCCGCGCACCGGAGCCGTCGCGGCACCGGAACCGGACACGGCCCGGGCGCCGGTCCGGCCGAAGGCACCGCGGGAGACACCGGCCGAGACGACCATGGAACTTCTCCTCCCCGAGCTCGCGGACCCCGCGTCCGCCGAGGGCGGAGACACCCCGGGGGGACCGCTCGCGGCCGGGGACGCACAGCGCACGACGGCCGTCGGCGGGGACGACGAGGCCGCGTCCGAGGCGGAGCCGGTCACCAGCAAGGGCCTGCCCAAGCGCACACCCAGGATCACCGCCCCGGCGGCACCGCCCCGCCAGCGCGCCACGGGCGTCGACGCCGAGGCCCTGCGCCGCCGGCTCGGCGGCTTCCGCCAGGGAGCGCAGGCCGGCTACCGCGAGGTGGCGGCGGAGACCGCAGAACGTACCGAAGAAGCCACGGGGGGCACAGTCGAGGAGGCAAGCAGTTGACCGCGCCCAGTACCTTCGGACTGAGCAGTGAGGCCCGCAACCTGCACTGGCTGCTGACCAACCTGGTCGAGGAGGTCCCCGGCATCCAGTCCGTCGCCGTGGTCTCCTCGGACGGTCTGCTGCTCCTGTCTTCCGACCCGGGACACACCGAACAGTCCCGGCGCGCCCGTCCGGCCAAGGGCCCCCGCGGCTCCTCCGCGGACCTCGCCACCATCGTCTCCGGCATCGGCAGCCTCACCGTGGGCGCCGCCCGGCTGATGGAGTTCGGCGGGGTCAAGCACACGATGGTCGCGATGGACGAGGGCAGCCTGTTCGTGATGTCGATCAGCGACGGCTCGCTGCTCGGGGTGCACGGCTCGGCGGAGTGCGACATGAGCGTGGTGGCCTATCACATGGCGCTCTTCGTCGGCCGCGCCGGCCATGTGCTGACCCCCGAACTCCGCAGCGAGCTGCGCAAGTCCCTGGAGGCCGAGTCGACCGGGAGCACCCGATGAGCGGCACAGTGAGCAAACTGCCCGTGCGCGGCGGCGACCGCAAACCCGCCCGGGTGCGCCCCTATTCGCTCACCGGCGGCCGCACCCGCTTCGGCCACGTCCTCCTCGTGGAGACGTTCGTGGGCACCACGGCCGCCCTCGAAGCCGCCGAGGAGCGCAGGGAACTGACGAACAGCCCGCTCTCCAGCCGGGTGATGCCGGAGATGCGGGCCATCGTCGAACTGTGCCGCCGGATGCGCACAGTGGCCGAGATCGCCGCGCTGCTGAAGATGCCGCTCGGCGTGGTCCGCGTCCTCATCAGTGACCTCGCGGACCAGGGAAAGATCCGTGTGTACGGCACCGGGACCGGTCACGGCACCGGCCGTCCGGACCGCGTTCTGCTGGAAAGGGTGCTGAGTGGACTCCGCCGTCTCTGACGCCACCGGCGTCGCCCCCCTCGTCGCCGGCTTCGCCGAGCCCGACGAGGACCTGAAAGCCTGGCAGCAGGACCGCACCCGGGCCCCCATAGCCACCAAGATAGTGGTGGCCGGGGGCTTCGGGGTCGGCAAGACCACGCTGGTCACGGCCGTTTCGGAGATCACGCCGCTGCAGACCGAGGCGCTGATGACCGAGGCCAGCGAGGGCACCGACGACCTGTCCGCCACCCCCGGCAAGCTGAGCACCACCGTGGCCATGGACTTCGGCCGCATCACGCTCGACGACGACCTCGTGCTGTACCTGTTCGGCACCCCGGGCCAGCAGCGGTTCTGGTTCATGTGGGACGACCTGGTGCGGGGCGCGATCGGGGCCGTCGTGCTGGCCGACACCCGCCGGCTGAAGGACTGCTTCCCGGCCCTGGACTACTTCGAGAGCTGCGGACTGCCGTACGTCGTCGCGGTCAACCACTTCGACGACAGCGAGCTGTTCGAGCCGGAGGACGTGCGCGAGGCACTGACCGTCCCCGCCCACATCCCTGTCATGATCATGGATGCGCGGCGCCGGATCTCGGCCATCGAGACCCTCCTGGCCCTCGTCGGCCACGCGCTCGACGAAACCCCCGAGTAAGTCCCTGTTAGGAGCCCCACCCGCATGCGGAAGATACTCGTCGTCGGAGCCGGCCAGTCCGGTCTCCAGCTCGCCCTCGGCCTTCAGTCGAACGGCTACGAGGTCACCCTGATGTCGAACCGGACCGCGGACGAGATCCGCTCCGGCCGGGTCATGTCGACGCAGTGCATGTTCGACACGGCGCTCCAGCACGAGCGCGATCTCCAGCTGAACTTCTGGGAGTCCCAGGCCCCCAGGATCGAGGGGCTCGGCGTCTCGGTCGCGGCCCCCGGCTCGCACGACCCGGGGCCCACCCAGCGGGCCATCGACTGGGTGGGCCGGCTGAACGGCTACGCGCAGTCGGTGGACCAGCGGGTGAAGATGGCCGGCTGGATGGAGACCTTCGCCCAGCGCGGCGGCCAGCTCGTCATCCACGGTGCCGCGGTCGGCGACCTGGACTACTTCTCCCGCGCCTACGACCTCGTCCTGGTCGCGGCCGGCAAGGGCGAGCTGGTGTCGATGTTCGCCCGGGACCCGGAGCGCTCCCCGTACAGCGAGCCGCAGCGCGCGCTGGCGGTGTCCTACGTCCACGGACTCGGCCCGCGCCCCGAGCACCCCGACTTCGACGCGGTGCGCTGCAACGTGGTCCCCGGGGTCGGCGAGCTGTTCGTCATGCCGACGCTGACCACGTCCGGCCGGGCCGACATCCTGTTCTGGGAAGGCATACCCGGCGGCCCGCTCGACGCCTTCGGCGGCGTCAAGGACCCGGCGGAGCACCTCTCCCTGACGCTGGAGCTCATGGAGAAGTTCACGCCCTGGGAGTACGCGCGGGCCACGAAGGTCGAACTGACCGACGCCGGCGGCACGCTGGCGGGCCGGTACGCGCCGACCGTCCGCACCCCCGTCGGCCGGCTGCCCGGCGGCGGACTCGTGCTCGGCGTGGCCGACGTGGTCGTCGCCAACGACCCGATCACCGGCCAGGGCTCGAACTCCGCGGCCAAGTGCGCGGCCGCGTACCTCGGCTCCATCCTGGAACGGGAGGACAAGCCGTTCGACGAGGAGTGGATGCGGGCCACCTTCGACCGCTACTGGGCCACCGCCCAGCACGTGACCAAGTGGACGAACGCCATGCTGGCGCCGCCGCCGGAGCACGTCCTGAACCTGCTGGGCGCCGCGGGCGGACTCCAGCCGGTGGCCGACCGCTTCGCCAACGGCTTCGACGACCCGGCCGACTTCGAGAACTTCTTCTACGAGCCGGAGCGCACGCAGGCCTACCTGGCCTCGGTCGCCGGGGCCTGAGCGGCTGGGCCGTCCGGACGTACGGCGCCGAGCACCGGATAGGACGCCAGCGGGGAGACCTCCACCTTCTCGCCGGGCCTCGGCGCCTGGACGACCTCGCCGTCGCCCACGTACATCGCCACGTGGGTCGCCTCCGGGAAGTACACGACGAGGTCGCCCGGGCGCAGCTCGCGCAGCGGGACCCGCTTCAGCCGGGCCCACTGCTCCTGGCTGGTGCGGGGGATCGGGGTGCCCGCCTGCTGCCACGCCCGCGACGTCAGGCCCGAGCAGTCGAAGGACTCCGGGCCCTGGGCGCCCCACCGGTAGGGCTTGCCGACCTGGCCGAGGGCGTAGCGCACGGCCCGGTCGCCGCCGCGGGTCGGGGGGCGGTCGTCGTTGCCTAGCGCGCCCGAGGCGGTGAGGCCGCGCTGGGCCTCGGCGACCGAGTTCCGCTCCAGCCCGGCCACCGCCCCGAGCTGCTCGGGCGTGAGGGTGGCGAGGAGCCGTTCGACGTCGGCCAGCCGGGCCCGTACGTCGTCGCGCTGCTTGCGCTGCCGACCGGCGAGGGTGAGCCGGGCGTCCAGCGCCCGGCGGGCCGCCCGGGCCAGGTCGTCCCGCTTCCGCTCGGCCCCGGTGAGCCGGGTCATGGTCTCGGCCCGTTCACGGGCCAGCCGGCCGATGACGTGGCCCTCGTCCAGGGCGTGCTGCGGGTCGCGGGCCAGCAGCAGCCGCAGGTAGGCGGAGAAGTCGCTGCTGCCCTGGTACTGCTGCCGGGCCAGGCGCCCGGCGTCGGTGCGGCTGCCCTGCAGGGCGAGCCGGGCGCGGGCGAGTTCGCCGTCGAGCCGGGCCACCTCCGCCTGCTGTCGCGTCAGCCGCTCCGCGGTGGCGTTGTAGGTCTCGGTCGCCTGCTCGGCCTGCCGGTAGAGCCGCTGAAGGTCCGTCAGCAGTTGGGAGACGGACCGCGGCGCGGGTTCGGCCACCGCGGGCACGGGCGCGAGGACCGCCTGGGCCGCCACCGCGGCCGTACAGGCCAGGCGCACCAGCACTCCTGACACGACATCACCTCCGGTGCGGTTCGGGCGGACCCTCCGCCCGCTTGCGCACCGTGATAATCAGACGTGTCGGTGTGCCGTGGGGAGCATGCCTACGCCGTCCGGCGCAGCCTTCTCACCCGGTCGGGCCGCCCGGCTTGCCGGACGGCGTGCCGTCCCCCTTGATCCACGGCCATCTGAGCCGGCCGCCGCCGCGGCCCTCGGGGTCGTAGCGGTACTTCCAGCCCCGCACCACGCCGGTCCGCCTTCCGTACGCGCGGGGCACGCGGCGGTAGACGAGCACGGTGGGCGGGCCGCCGGCCGCGTCCGGGACGGGGATGCGGTACGTCTTCGGGGGGTGGCCGGTCATGCCCAGCAGGACGGGCAGCACGCGCCCGTCCATGGGGCCGCCCTCGAAGGGAGTGTCCTGACTCTTCACACCCTCAGTCTCGGCCATCCCCGGCGAGCGTGCCGACGAGGGCAGCGGTCTGCGGGTCACGGGCGGCGGTCACGCTGAGGACCGCCACGAACTGCTCGACCAGCCAGTCGCGCAGCTCGCCGGCCTCGGGCTGCTTGTCCTCGTCCAGCCAGATCAGCGAGGCCGCCTCGACGGCCGTGATCCACATCCGGACGGTCATGCGCAGCCGCGGACCGGGGTCGCGGACGCCGAGGTGGCCGAGGATGTGCTCGGCGGCGGCCCGGCGCACCCCGTCCACGATGGCGGTCGTCCGGGACGTCTCCACCACGCTGCCGCCCTGGAGCAGCGCGCTGAATCCGGTGTCGTGCCCGTCCACGAAGGCCAGGTAGCGGTCGAGGGCCCGGGACAGGCGGGGCAGCAGCGGGCCCTGGCGCGGCTCGTCGAAGCACTGGCGCAGCTCCTCGGCGGCCGACCGCAGCGCGGCCTCGTAGAGCTGCTGTTTGCCGCCGGGGAAGTAGCGGTACACGAGCGGGCGCGAGACCCCGGCCGCCTCGGCCACGTCGTCCAGCGAGACGTCCTCCGGCGCGCGGTGCGCGAAGAGGGAGAGCGCGGCGTCGAGGAGCTGGCTCCGCCGCTCCTCGACGCTCAGCCTGCGGTAGGCCGGGACGGTGGGGGTCATGGGGTTCAGCGTAGTCGGCCCCGGTGCCGGCCGGTCGTGGCCGATCACGCCGTTCCCCGTGGCCGCCGGCTTCCCCGGCGGCCGGAATCCGCCTTGACGGCGGGTCTCAGGCCAGGAGCCCCGAGGAGCGCCACAGCCGCCGGCCGGCGCCGCGCAGGACCCCGATGTCGTCCAGGAAGTCGGTGAGCCGCTTCGCCCCGCTCTGCATGACCTCCCGCCGGTGCCCGCTGGCCTTCACCTGGGCCATCGCCTCCCGCCGGTCCAGGCCGACGTTGGTGTAGACGTCGGGGTTGACGAAGGCCACCGAGAACACCCGGGCGAACTCGCCCGAGGTGATCCGGGTGAACTCCTGCGACCACCTGGGCGCGGTCAGCATCTGGCGGCGCAGCTCCTCGCGGGCGTAGCGCACGTGCCGGGCCTCCTCGACCACGTGGATGCGCGTGACCCCGCGGATCAGCGGCTGCACCCGCTCGTCGGGGAAGGTCAGCCGCTGCATCCAGTCGAGCACCTCCTCGCCGAGCAGTGTGGCCGTGAAGGAACCGGGGGTCGTGGAGATGGTCTTGAACAGGCGCCCGAGGTTCTGGTGCGCCCGGCTCACCGGGTACCAGGGCGCGTCACCGCGCTCGATCAGCCGCGCGAACATCTTGGAGTGCCGGCACTCGTCCTCGATCTCGGTGAGGGCGTAGCGCACGTGCGCGCTCGTCGCCGCCTTGTCGTAGATGTGCCGGCACAGCAGCTGCATCAGGATGATCTCGAACCAGATGCCGAGCGAGGCCAGCGCGGCCGCCTCGTGCTGGGAGAGCAGGATCCGCTGCTCCTCGCTCATCCGCCGCCACATCGGCGTGCCGTACAGCGAGACCAGCTCCGGCGGCCAGAACCACTTGCCCTCCTCGAAGGGCGCGTCCCAGTCCAGCTCCTTGTCGGGGTCGAAGGAGTGCTTGGCGGAAGAGACGAGCAGCCTTTCGGCCACCTGTTCGCGGTCCTTGAGCAGGCCGAGCGCGTCGCGCAGTCCGTCGAGCGCGTCCGCTTCCGTCAGGGTCGTCATGGCTCCCTCACCTCGTTACCCGGGGTACGTCGTCCGCCTCTTATGAGACTGCCTGTCAGTAACGCCGTCAATCCCCCGCGCAGGACTTGTTGACCCACCGTCTACGTGTGACTCTGCGAGGTATGCCGAGCCACGACCTGTACACAGACGACCCCGGCAGCTCCCCGTGGCAGGTGCCCGCGTCCGGCGCGGCCCGCTTCAGCTGGGAGTACGACGAGGGCCGCGACCGCCTGCTCGCCCTGTACCAGAAGGGCAAGGACAAGCAGTGGGACGGGCAGCGGCGCATCGACTGGGAGCTGGAGGTGGACCCCTACGACCCGCTGGGCACCCCGGACGAGGCGATGTCCCTCTACGGCACCCGGTATTGGGACCGGCTCACCGACCGGGACAAGGGCGAACTGCGCAGGCACTACGCCTCCTGGCAGTTCAGCCAGTTCCTGCACGGCGAACAGGGCGCGATGATCTGCGCCGCCCGGATCGTGGAGTCGGTGCCCGACATGGACGCCAAGTTCTACTCGGCGACCCAGACCATGGACGAGGCCCGGCACGCCGAGATCTACGGCCGCTTCCTGCACGAGAAGATCGGCATGCTCTATCCGATCAACGACAACCTGCAGTCCCTGCTCGCCGACACCCTGCGCGACAGCCGCTGGGACATGCCCTACCTGGGCATGCAGGTGCTGATCGAGGGGCTCGCCCTCGCCGCGTTCGGCATGATCCGGGACACCACCGACAAGCCCCTGCCCCAGCAGATCCTCGCCTACGTCATGCAGGACGAGGCCCGGCACGTCGCCTTCGGGCGCATGGCGCTGCGCGACCACTACCGGCAGCTCACCGAAGCCGAACTGCGCGAGCGCGAGGAGTTCGTCATCGAGGGCTGCTACCTGATGCGCGACCGGCTGCGCGGGGTCGAGGTGCTGGAGAACTTCGGCATCCCGCGCGCGGAGGCCGAACGGTTCAGCGAGGACTCGGAGTTCCTGCAGCTCTTCCGCAAGCTCCTCTTCAGCCGCATCGTGCCCTGCGTCAAGGACATCGGCCTGTGGGGCAAGCGGCTCCAGCAGGCCTACCTCGACCTGGGCGTGTTCGAGATGGGCGACTCCAGCCTCGACCTGCTGATGACCCAGGACGAGGAGATCGCCGAGCGGCTGGACGCGGAGCGCTTCGCCGCCGAGGAGCGGGAACGGGTGGCCGAGGTGCGGGAGACCATCGAAGCCGCCGCGGAGCCGTCCTGAACGTCACTCAGGTGCAGTAACGTGCTGGCGTGTCCATGCCTCCGCCGCCCCAGCCGCCGCAGTACCCCTACGGTCAGCAGCCCCCGCAGACCCCGCCGCCGGGCCCGTACGGCTCCCCGTACCCCCAGCAGCAGCCCTACCCCCCGGCCCCCGGGCCCTATCCGCAGCAGCCGTACCCCGCCTGGGGCATGCCCCCGATGGGCCCGCCCCCGAAGAAGAGCCGGGTCGGCCTGGTGCTCGGCATCGTGGGCGGCGTCGTCGGACTGCTGGTGCTCGGCTTCGTCGGACTCGTCCTCCTCGGGCTGAAGGTCGAGCACGACTTCCCGGCGGCCAAGAACAAGCTCACCGCGCCCAAGACCCTGGTGGACGGCAAGTACGAACTCACCCAGGACCTCTCCGGCACCGAGGGCCAGAAGATCGAGGACGAGGTCGACGGCGCCTGGGACGCCAAGGTCACCGACTCCGTGGTGGCCCGCTACGGCGTGGGCGGCAACGACGGCCGGGGCAGCCTGGTGATCTCCGGCCTGTACGGCCGCTTCCAGAACACGGCCGACGGCCGCGCCAACATGCTCAAGGGCGCCGGCAAGGCCGAGGGCGTGACCGTCGTGGAGCCCGCCAAGGACGTCACCCCGCCCGGCACGGACACCACCGTCAGCTGCGAGGTCGTCACCGAGAACCACTCCGGCCTGAAGGCCACCTACCCGGTCTGCGCCTGGGCCGACGGCAACACGGCCGCCATGGTCGGCGAGATCGCCCCCAGCGCCCTGACCGCCGACCCCGCCGACGTGGACCTCGACGCGGCGGCCCGGCTCACCGCCAAGGTCCGCTCCGAAACGGTCCGCCCGATCGACTGACCTCCGCCCGCCGGGGTCCGGCCGGGCATTGACCTCCGCTCAGCGGGGCCTGGTTGGACGCCGACTTCCGCCCAGCGGGGCCCGGGTGAACGTCGACCTCCGCCCGCCGGAGCCTGGTTGGACGTTGACCTTGCCCGCTGGGGCCCGGCCGGGCAGCTGATCTCCGCCCGCCGGCGCCCGGCAGGACGCCGCCTCCGCCCGCCGGCGCCAGGGCGGGCCGTCGGCTCACAGTCCGAGCACCGCCCGCATGACGTCCTTGGCGATCGGCGCCGCGTCCCCGCCGCCGCTGATCTCACCCCGGTCCGCCGAGGCGTCCTCGACCACCACCGCGACGGCGACCTTCGGCTCCGGGTCGTCGTCGCCCTGCGCCCAGGACACGAACCAGGCGTACGGCACCCCGGCGTTGCCCAGACCGTGCTGCGCCGTGCCCGTCTTGCCGCCCACCGTGGCACCGCGGATGGCCGCGTTGGTCCCGGTGCCCTCCCGGACCACGTCCGTCATCAGCTCCCTGAGCCGCACGGCCGTCGACGGACGCATCACCTGCCGCTCGGGCCGCAACCCGCCGCCCGCCACCGTCTCACCGCCCCGGCGGGTGGTGCGCTCCACCAGGTACGGCGTCCGCAGCCGCCCGTCGTCCGCGACCGCCGCCGCGACCATCGCCATCTGCAACGGCGTCGCCCGGGTGTTGTACTGCCCGATCGACGACAGCGCCAGCTGCGCCTTGTCCACGTGCGTGTCGAAGGTGCTCGGCGCCACGGCGAACGGCACCCGCAGCCGGGTGTCGTTGAAGCCGAACGCCTGGGCCGTGGCCGTCATGTCCGCCACCCCCACGTCCACGCCCAGCTTCGCGAACACCGTGTTGCACGACCACGCGAAGGCGTCCCGCAACGTGGTGTCCCGGCAGCCGTCGCCCTCGTTGGTCAGCCGCGTGTCGGTCCCCGGCAGCCGGTAGGGATCGGGGGAGCGGGTGCGCCCGTCCAGATCCGTGACCACCCCCGCGTCCAGCGCCGCCGCGGCGGTGACCACCTTGAACGTCGAACCCGGCGGATACGTCTGCCGCACCGCCCGGTTCAGCATCGGCTTCTCCGGATCGTGGTTCAGCCGCGCCCACGCCGAGGCCGCCGCCTCACTGTTGCCCGACAGCTCGGCGGGGTCGTACGACGGCGTCGACACCAGCGCCAGGATGCGGCCCGTGGCCGGCTCGATCGCCGCCACCGCGCCCTTGCGCCCGTGCAGCCCCCGGTACGCCGCCTGCTGCGCCTTGCGGTTCAGCGTCGTCACCACGTTCCCGCCGGGGCTCGCCCGGCGCGTCACGTCGTTCCACAGCGGCAGCGGCGCGAGCATCGGATCGGTGCCGGAGAGCACCCCGTCCTCGGCGTGCTCCAGGAACGTGGTGCCGTACAGCTGCGAGGCGAACCCGGTGACCGGCGCGTACAACGGGCCGTCCCGGTAGGTGCGTTCGTAGCGCAGCTGCTCCCCGGTGTCCGTGGAGCCGGTGACCGGCTCGCCGCCCACCAGGATGTCGCCCCGCGGCTGCTGCCAACGGGCGATCGTCGGGCGGCGGTTGGCCGGGTTGGCGTCGTAGGAGGACGACTGCACGAGCTGCACCCGGGCCGCGTTGACCAGCAGCGCCACCAGCAGCAGCACGCAGGACGCGCAGGCGTGCCGGATGTACCGCGCCATCGGCCGGCCGTTGCCGTACTCCGTCACGGGGCCTCCTGCCCGTCGTACTGGCTGCGCGCCGAGTCGCTCACCCGGATCAGCAGCGCCACGATCGCCCAGTTGGTGACGACCGAGGAGCCGCCCTGGGCGAGGAACGGCATCGCCATGCCGGTCAGCGGGATCAGGCCGGTGACCCCGCCCGCGATCACGAACACCTGCAGCGCCAGGATCGAGGACAGCCCCACCGCGAGCAGCCGCCCGAACGGCTCCCGCAGCGCCAGCCCCGCCCGGTAGCCGCGCTCCACCAGCAGCGCGTACAGCAGGATGATCGCCGCCAGGCCCGCGAGCCCCAGCTCCTCCCCGGCCGTCGCCAGGATGAAGTCCGACTTGGTCGCGAAGCCGATCAGGATGGAGTGCCCGAGCCCCAGCCCGGTGCCGAGCAGCCCGCCCGCCGCGAACGCGAACAGGGACTGGGCGAGCTGGTTGGGCCCGAGACCGGCCTCGATGGTCGCGAAGGGGTGCAGCCAGTCCTCGATCCGGCCGTTCACATGCGGCTCCAGACGGCCCACGGCCACCGCGCCGAGCACCGCGAGCACCAGCCCCACCGCGATCCAGCCGGTCCGGCCGGTGGCGACGTACAGCAGCACGACGAACTGCCCGAAGAACAGCAGCGAGGTGCCCAGGTCCCGCTCCAGCACCAGCACCCCGACGCTCAGCAGCCAGATCGTCACGATCGGGCCGAGCACCCGGCCGGTGGGGAACTGGATCCGCCACAGCCTGCGGCCCGTGTACGCCAGCGCGTTGCGGTTGGCGGCCAGGTAGGCGGCGAAGAACACCGCCAGCAGCACCTTCGCGAACTCGCCCGGCTGGATGGAGAATCCGGCGATCCGGATCCAGATCCGGGCCCCGTTGACCGCCGGGAACAGGATCGGCAGCAGCAGCAGCGCGAGGGCCGCGACCACGCACACGTACGCGTACCGCTGGAGCACCCGGTGGTCGCGCAGCACCAGGACCACGGCGATGAACAGGGCCACCCCCAGCGTCGACCACACCAGCTGGGTGGGCGCCGCCCGGTCGCCCGGCGTCTCCAGGTCCAGCCGGTAGATCAGCACCAGGCCGAGCCCGTTGAGCAGCACCCCGATCGGCAGCGGCAGCGGATCCGCGTACGGCGCCCGGATACGCACCACGACATGGGCGAACAGGGCGAGCACCCCGAGCCCGGCCCCGTAGCCGGCGGCCCCGGGCGGCACGGTGCCGCTGCGCGCCAGTCCCACCGCGCAGTAGCCGTACACCGACAGCAGCACGGCCAGCACGATCAGCGCGAGCTCGACGCCACGTCGCCGGGGCAGGCGCACGGCGCGGGCACGTTCCCGAGGTGCCGCCACGGCGGTTCCGGCCTTGGTCATGTCCGGAACCTACCGAAACGACCCACTCCGGCCGGACAGGCGCCCCGGAGGCGTGGGGCAGCGGCGGAGCGGGGGCGGTGGTGCGGGGCACCGGCGGGGCGGGGTGCGAGGCGGCTGCGAGGCGGATACGGCTCGGCTCCGGACGAGGCGCTGCGGCCGGGTGCCGGGGAGCCGGGCCGGCCAGGGACCGGCCCGCTAGCCGTCCTCCGCCTCCGGCAGGGTCAGGACGGCGACGGCCCCGCCGTCCACCGCGTTGGCGAACGTCAGCCGTGCGCCCAGCACCTCCGCCTGGCCGGCCGCGATGGTCAGGCCCAGCCCGTGCCCCTTCGCCCCGCCCTCGGTGCGGAACCGCTGGGGTCCGTGCGCCACCAGGTACCGCGGAAACCCGCCGCCGTGGTCCCGCACCGTCACCACGGGCCCGTCCACGGTCAGCACCACCGGAGCCGCCCCGTGCTTGTGCGCGTTGGCCACCAGGTTCCCCAGCACCCGCTCCAGCCGCCGCCGGTCGGTCTCCACCCGGACGTCCCGCACCACCCGCACCTCGGTGTCCGTCCCCGAGGCCCGCACCACCCGCCCCGCCAGCGCGCCCAGCTCCTCGGTGTCCGCCTCCAGCCGTTCCCGCCCGGTGTCCAGGCGGGAGATCTCCAGCAGGTCCTCGGTGAGCGTCCGCAGCGCCGCCACCCGGTCCCTGACCAGCTCGGTCGGCCGCCCCGGCGGCAGCAGCTCGGCCGCCGCGTGCAGCCCGGTCAGCGGGGTGCGCAGCTCGTGCGCCACGTCCGCGGTGAACCGCTGCTCGCTCAGCAGCTTGCCCTGCAACGACGCCGCCATCGAGTCCAGCGCGGCCGCCACCACCGCCACCTCGTCCTGCGGACGCGTCGGGTCCTTCGCCCGCGGATCGTTCACCCGCGCGTCCAGATCGCCCGCGCTGATCAGCCGGGCCACCCGCGCGGTACCGTGCAGCCTCCGCGTCACCCGGGTCACCGCGAACGCGCCGACCAGCACCGTCGCCCCGATCGCCGGCGCCGACGACCACAGGATCGACCGGTCGAGCCCGGCGATCGTGCGGGACTGCTGCGCGTAGTCGACCTCCACCGCCAGCGCCCGCCGCCCGTCGGCCGGGCCCGCCGCCCACATGATCGGCCGCCCCTGGTCCGAGGTCACCATCGTGCCCCGCGCCCCGGTCAGCGCCAGCGCCCGCAGCCGCGCCGGCAGCCCCCGGGAGTCCACCCCGGCACCCGGCGGCAGCGCGTCCCCGGCCTCGTACGCCTGCGTGGCGTCCTGCAGCCGGGACAGCGCCAGGTCCCGGGCCTGCCCGACGGTCTGGTCGGTCACCGACACGTGCACCAGCACCCCGAGCAGCGCGGCCAGCGCACAGCACATCACCGTGATGAACGCGGCCGTCTTCACCGCGAGCGTCCCCGCCCACCGCGGCAGCGCGAGCCTCACCGGGCGCTCGCCGAGGGAGAGGCGCCGGGAGTGTCCGACGCGGAGGGGGACGCGCCGGCCGTGTCCGACGGGGCCGGGGAGGGGGACGGCGCGTGGCTGTGCCGGCCCCGCCCGGTGCGCAGGAACTCGTCCCGCGAGAACACCATCGCCCGCCGCTCCGGGTCCCAGGTCCAGGTGGTGCGGTACTCGTACCCGGTGATCCCCGCCGGGGAGCGGACGATCACCGCCCGGCCGGCCAGCTCGACCCCGAGGATCGCGTCGTTGTCGGCGAGCACCTGCACCAGCCGGTGCCCGTCCACCGCGTACACCCGCACCGCCGTCTGGTTCGTCGGGTACAGCCGGAAGCCCAGCGTCATGTCGGCCCGGCCGTCCCCGGTCAGATCCCGGTAGTACGCCTTCAGCAGCGGGCACCGCGCCCGGCTCCCGCCCGGCGCGCACTCCTTCATCCGGTCCACCGTCGCGTGGTACGCGCCCTTCGAACCGTAGTCGGACGGACGGGCGGCGAACTCGGCCCGCACCACGTCCACCGGGTCGACCTTCCGGATGTCGTCGTCCGGCACCGTGACGCCCTTGACGGTCTCCGCGCTGCCCTCGTCGTACGCGTACGCCGGACTGGACGCCGGCCGCAGGTCGGGCCACAGCCGCGCCGGGCTCACCGCGGTCGGGGTGACCCCCGCGCCCTTCAGGCCGCCCGCGTCCCCGCACGCCGCCGTCAGCGACAGCAGGGCGACGGCGGCCGCGACTAGGGCGGTGCGCACGGGACGACGGGCTGGCACGGTGCTCCTGGGACTGGCGGGATCACGGACCCCGTACACCTTATTCGTACGGAAGTCCTTTTTGCGCACTCGGGGCGGCGCTGGGGAGAGGCTACTCGGCCAGTTCCTCCAGCAGCCGGGCGGTGGCCAGTCCCGCCGTCAGGTACTCCACGAACAGCTCGTTGTGCAGCGCCCACGGGGAGCGCCGGACACGGATCAGCGTGATCGCCTCCTCGGCCGTCAGGCCCCGCCGCACCAGCGTGTGCGCGACCACGAGGCCCGACCGGTTGTAGCCGTGGTGGCAGCGCACCAGCACCGAACGCCCCGCGTCCAGCGCCTCCTGCGCCGCCCGGGCCAGCCGCATCACCCCCGCCAGCTGGGTCCCGTCCAGCGGCCCGTCCGGTATCGGCCACACATGGTGCTCGGTCCCGGACCCCGGCCCGTGCCCCGGCAGCCGCAGCAGGCTCAGCACCACGTCGAACTGATCGCGCACGACGGCGAACTCCAGCCCGCCCGAACGCCCACGGAACTCGTGCCCGCCCATCCACAGGCCGGGTTCGATCTCGTTCCACGGGCTGTCCGGAGCCGGCACGCCTGGCTGCTCTCCGCGGGTCCGCAAGGGTGCCTCCCCAAGTCCCACCGACCGGGCTGCCTCCAAGGTAGCCGGGTTCTTGCCCACGGAGCACCCCGCCTGTTCCCATGGTCGAGGGGTGATGGCTCATGAGCCGACTGCGCGTGGTGCCGACCTGGCGGCACGGCCGGGAGAGGCTGTACGTCTGCGGCCCGGACGGGGAGAACGTCGCCTGGTACGACCGGGAGAGCAGCCGCGTGAACCTGATCGCCGAGGACCGCAGGGACGCCGTGCTCGAAGCCCTCCAACCCTTCCTGGCCGGCCCGGTGACCGTGGGCCCGCCCCCGGCGCCCACACCGGTGGAACTGGCCCGGCTGTCCCTGCACCCGGACGACGACCTCGCCCCCAACCGCCCCGGCGAGGCCCTGCTCGTCGAACTCGAACGCGACCCCCGACCCGGCCACCGGCTCCGCCCCGACCCGCGCCGGCGCGCCCTCACCGCCGAGCAGACGGCGGGCGAGGCCCTGGACCGCCTGGAGGAAGCCGGCTCGCACACCCTGCATTCCGTCCCGCTGCCCGGCGGCGACCGCCTGCACCACCTGCTCATCGGCCCCGGCGGCCTGTTCGCCGTACACGCCCTGTACGCCCGCAGGCAGCGGGTCAGGGTCGCCGATCCCATGGTCACCGTGGGCCGCCGCGAGGCCCTGCCGCTGTTGCGCCGCCTGCGCGCCGAAGCGGACCGCGCCACCTACGCCCTGACCGCCGAGGTCCACCCGGTGCTGGCCCTCGTCGGCCCGCCGGCCGACGTGCGGCTCACCCTCCCGCCCCGGGGCGTACGCGTCCTCCAGGACGGCGAACTGGCCGCCCTGGGCCGCCAGGGCGGAGTCCTGAAACCGGCGGACGTGGAGGCCCTGCACGCGATGGCGCGGGACCGGAGGACGTGGGAGAGGGTGTGAGCGACCGCGGGCCGCGGGGGCCGAGGGCCGAGGGGGCCGAGGGCTGAGGGCCGAGGGGGGACGAGGGGTCTGCGCGGCGGGGGAGTGTTCCCTCAGGGCAGCGGCACCGACCGCCCGGCGTCCAGCAGCGGAGCCAGCAGATCCCCGTGCTGTTGCACCCGGGACGCGACGTCCCCGGCCAGGAACTCCAGCGTCCCCGGCTCCCGGCACTCCTCGACCTCCGCCCACCGCACCGGAGCCGACACCAGCGGGGCCGGCCGGGCCCGCAGCGTGTACGGCGCCGCCGTCGTCTTGCGCGCCGCGTTCTGGCTCCAGTCGACGAACACCTTCCCCGGCCTGAGGCTCTTCGTCATCCGGTGCACCACGAGCCGGGGCATCGCCCGCTCGGCCTCCACCGCGAGCTGCTTCGCGTACTCGCTCGTCCGCTCGGACGACGCCCCGCGCACGGCCGCCAGCAGGTGCAGCCCCTTGGACCCGGCCGTCTTGGCGTACGCCTCGATCCCGTCCGCGGCCAGCCGCTCCCGCAGCCACAGGGCGACCTCGCAGCAGTCGACGATCGTCGCGGGCGCCCCCGGGTCCAGGTCGAACACCAGCCGGTCGGCCTCCTCGGGCGACTGCACCAGCCACTGGTGCGTGTGGAACTCGGTCACCAGGTTCGCCGCCCAGACCAGGCTCGCCAGATCCTGTACGACCACCATCCGGGCCGGGCCCTCGGACCGGGGGACCTCGGCGGTCGTGACCCACTCGGGCGTACCCGGCGGCACGTTCTTGGCGAAGAACCGCTGCCCGTCCGGCCCGTCGGGGAAGCGCAGGAAGGACATCGCGCGGTCGCGCAGGTGCGGCAGCAGCACGGCGGCGGTGGTCGCGTAGTAGTGCACCAGCTCGCCCTTGGTGAAGCCCGTCTCCGGATACAGCACCTTGTCCAGGTTGCTGAGCACGACCCGTCGCCCGTCCACCTCTGTGATAGGCGTCATACGATGACAATCCCAGACATTCCACTCAGAGACCGGAAGGAAGGCTGCTGCCCGTGCGATCCATCTGGAACGGCGCCATCTCCTTCGGTCTCGTCAGCATCCCGGTGAAGCTGGTGAACGCCACCGAGAGCCACTCGATCTCCTTCCGCCAGATCCACGCCGAGGACAACGGCCGCATCCGCTACCGCAAGGTGTGCGAGCTGGACGACCGCGAGGTGAGCACGGCGGAGATCGGCAAGGGGTACGAGGACGCGGACGGCACCGTCATCCCGATCACCGACGAGGACCTGGCCCACCTCCCGATCCCGACCACCCGGACGATCGAGATCATCGCCTTCGTACCGGCCGACCGGATCGACCCGCTCCAGATGGGCACGGCCTACTACCTGGCCGTCGGCGCGGCCCCCGCCGCCAAGCCGTACACGCTGCTGCGCGAGGCCCTCAAGCGCGGCGACAAGGTCGCCGTCGCCAAGTACGCGCTGCGCGGCCGGGAGCGCCTGGGCATGCTGCGTGTGGTCGGCGACGCGCTCACCCTGCACGGGCTGCTGTGGCCGGACGAGGTGCGCGCGCCCGAGGGCGTGGCCCCGGACGAGAAGGTCACCGTACGCGCCAAGGAACTCGACCTCGCGGACGCCCTCATGGACACCCTCGGCGACGTCGACCTGGACGACCTGCACGACGACTACCGCGCGGCGCTCGAAGAGGTCATCGCGGCCAAGGCGGCCGGCGAGGCCCTGCCCGAGGCCCCCGAGCCCGACAGCGGCGGCAAGGTGCTGGACCTGATGGCTGCCCTGGAGAACAGCGTGCGCGCGGCCCGGGCGTCCCGGGACGGGGGCAAGGCTCCGGAACCGAAGGCCGCGGCGAAGAAGACCACGGAGACGAAGGCCCCGGCGAAGAAGGCCACGGAGACGAAGGCCACCGCGAAGAAGACCACGGAGACGAAGGCCACGGAGACGAAGGCCACCGCCAAGAAGGCCGCGGAGACGGAGGCAGGGGGGAAGAAGGCAGGGGAGAAGAAGGCCGCGGAGCGGAAGCCCCCGGCCAGGAAGACGGCGCAGAGGTCCGCGCAGGGGTCCGCGCGGAAGACCGCCGCCGCCCAGGAAGAGCGGAAGAGCGGACGCAAACCCCCGGCGAAGAAGGCGGCGCCCCGCAAGACCCCGGCCTGAAACCGCCATCCCTCCCCCCGAAGGGGAGGACTCGGGCACGATGAAGGCGTGACTTACGTGGTGACCGTGGCCATGGCCCGCCCCGAGGGGGCCCCGGAACTCGACGCGCTCCAGCGCGAGGGCGTCATCTTCTTGCTCCGGAAGGGGTTCGACTCACTCGAAGCGATCGAGGGACCCGACGGCATGGAGATCGAACTGCTGGACGACCTCATCGCCGCCGGCCCCTCGGGAGCCCTGCTCAGGATCTTCGTGGACGCGCCGGCGCTGGAGTTCGCCGAGGACGCCGCCCGCGAGGTCGTCTCGGAACTCCTGGAGCGGACCGAAGCGCTCGCCGCCTGGCGGATCACCCGCTGCGGAGTGGAACTGAACTCCGAACTCCTCCAGGAGAGCCTCGACGCGGCCGACGGCCCGGACGCGCCCCCGGCCGACCCGGCGGAACGCGCGCGGCGCCACGCCGCCGCCGACGGCACGACCGATTCCGACCGGCTCCACCCCGCCGAGGTCGAGGCCATGCGCGCCCGGCTCCGCGCCCTGGCACCCACCCTGGCGGCCGTCCCCCTGGAGGCGTTCGGGCACGGCGACGACCCCGAGGAGAGCACGGTCGGCCGGGAGGCCGCGGAGATCGCGGCCGGCGCCCTGGTGTTCGCCGTGGACCTGCTGGTCGACGAACTCTTCACCGACCTGGCCGCCCTGGAGGAGGACGGCCCCACGGTGGCGGAGAGCGACGCGGCCTTCATGCTCCTGGACGACCTGCCCCCGCAGTTCGCCGACGAGTACACCGTCCTGTTCGCCCGCCGTCTCACGGTCACCGCCGTGACCCTGACCGGCCGCCTCGCCCAGCCCCGCCCGGTCCGCCCGTCCTGCGTGGCCGAGGAGATCCTGCTGCGCCTGCTGATCACCCAGGCCGAGGTGACGGCCGACCTCTACGACCTCCTCTCCGACGAGGTCGCCACCGCACTGGAGACGTTCGCGGAGGGCATCGGCGCGGACCCCGACGCCGACGCCACGGACCTGGCACCGCTCGGGGCCGCGGACTGGTTCACCCCCTTCGACGACGACGGGGACGCCGGATTCGTCCACCCGTACGCGGCACACGACGACGAGGAGTCCCTGCAGGGCCCGGCCCGCTGACCGGCGACGTGCGTTTCGGAGACGCGGGGCCGGGGGCCGGAGTCCCCCCGGACCGGGCGACCGGAGGTCCCCCCCGACCGGGCGACCGCAGGCTCCCCGACCGGGCGTATGTGGCCTGCGTGCCGGAGGAGACTTCCGTAGCCTGATGGTGCTCGGGGCGACAGCGGAGGTCTGCCATGCCCCGGACCATCTGGTCAGGAGCCATCTCGTTCGGCCTGGTCACCGTGCCGATCCACGTGGTCGGCGCGACCGAGGACCACAGCATCCACTTCCACCAGTACCACCTGGAGGACATGGGCCGGGTCCGCTACCGCAAGGTGTGCGAGCTGGAGGGCCGCGAGGTCGCGCAGGACGAGATCGGCAAGGGGTACGAGCTGACGAAGACGCAGGTCATCCCCATCACGGACGAGGACCTGAGCAACCTGCCGCTGCCGACGGCGAAGGCGATCGAGATCGACGCGTTCGTACCGCTGGCGTCGATCGACCCGATCAGGATCGCCGAGGGCTACTACCTCCAGCCGGCCGGCCAGGTCGCCGCCAAGCCGTACAAGCTGCTGGTCCAGGCGCTCGGCCGCTCCAGCAAGGTGGCCGTGGCGAAGTACGCGTGGAGCGGCCGGGAACGCCTCGGCCTGCTGCGCGTCCGGGACGACGTCCTGGTGCTGCACGCGATGCGCTGGCCGGACGAGGTCCGCGACCCCGCCGAGCTGCTCCCGCCCCCGGTCGAGGTGACCGACGAGGAGATCGAGGGCGCGCTGGCCCTCATGGACACGATGACCACGGACTCCCTGGAGGGCCCCGAGTTCCAGGACCAGTACACGGAGGCACTCGCCCAGATCATCGAGGCGAAGCGCGAGGAGAAGCCGCTGCCGGAGGCGCCCGAGCCGGAGCAGCCGGCCCAGGTGCTCGACCTCATGGCCGCGCTGAACGCCTCCGTACAGCAGGCGAGGGCGTCCAGAGGCGAGCGGCGCGAACCGGCCGAGGTGCACGAGCTGCCGAGCCCGAAACGGAAGACGACGGCGAAGAAGCAGACGGCGGCGAAGCGGACGCCGACGGGGAAGACGACGACGGCGAAGAAGACGACGGCGACGACGGGGAAGACGACGGCGGCGGGGAAGCAGCCGACGACGGCGAAGAAGACGACGCCCCGGAAGCCGAGAAGTGCCTGAAGGCCCGGGAGGGGCGGACGGGCCGGACGCGAACGGACGGCACAGCCCCGGCGAAGACGGGAGAACACCACGGCCGCCGCACCGGATCGATGCGGCGGCCGTGGGCCGGAATGCCGGGGCCGGAATGCCGGGGCCGGAACGCTTGGGCGGGCCGGAAGCCGACGCTCAGCCCTTGACGGGATCGGGATCGCTGTTGTCGAGCGCGGCCTCGTTGTCCCGCTGCGACGGAATGACCGGAAGCGTGCGCACGGCCATGGCGGCCCGGTGCTCCTCGGCCTTGGCGCACAGCGCGCGGGAGGCGTTGTTGAAGCGGACGACGGAGGGCGGGTCGGACGGACCGAGCAGGTGTAGCTTGAGCTCGGTGCGGTCCGCGGCGTAGACGTCCTTCTCGGGGTGGCGCACGGACTCCAGCAGGGCCGGCACACCGGAGGCGTCCGGGGTGAGGACGGCACCGGCGCGGACGGTCGGGAAGGTCTCCCGGAACTCGCGCTCGGGAAGACCGCTGGTGTTGGCGACGGCGTACGGCTTCTCGCTCGCGAGGTAGTCCGAGATCACGCTGGAGACGTCGCTGATCAGCAGGTCGGCCACGTTGAAGCAGGCGTAGACGGTGGGCCCGGCGCCGACGACGATCTGGTGCTGCCAGACGGGGAACGAGGCCCAGTAGGCGGCCTCCCAGGCGGCGGTCGCGGCGGCGACGGCGTCGGCCCGGCCCGGCTCGGGGGCGGACTGGAGCAGCATCCGCTCCGCGTCGTCGGCGCCGGTCCGGTAGGAGGACGAGGTCAGCCGGCCGAGTTCGGCGGTGCGGGCGGCGAGGTCCGCGGCGGCGGTGGGCGCGGGCCGCTCCTGGGCGTGCTGCGCGGCACGGGCGGTGCTGGCGGCACGGATCATGTCCTGGATGCGGGTGTTCGCGGCGCCGGCGCGGGGGTCGACCGAGCCGGTCAGCGGGTGCGGCTTGTACAGCAGCCGGACCTTGGGGTCGGCGAGGAGGGCGCGGACGATGTTCTCGCCGGCCTCGACGACGGAGGTGTTGCCGGGGTTGCCGTCCCAGCCCTCCCAGGTGGGGGCGTAGAGGACGGTGGTGTACTCGCCCTTGGGCGCACCGGCGTAGGGCTCGATGGCGTGGAGCTGGGGGCGCCCGATCTCGACGACGTCGCGGTCGTCGACGCCGACGTTGGCGAGGGCGTACCGCTCGCGGGCCGCTGGTCCGGCCACCCAGACCTCGTCGTAGGCCTTGGCGTACGGGTTGCAGCTGGACAGCTTGTCGCTCTCGCCGTGGTTGACGAAGGCGTGCTTGATGGTGGGGATGCGCAGGACCTGGGAGGTCTTGCCCGAGTTGGAGGGGTGGATCAGCATCTTGAGCGTGGACTGCTCGAGCCGCATGAGGTCGGCGACCTTGGGGAGGCAGACGATCGGGATGTCGGTGGAGGCGATCCGCTTCACCATGAACCGCTCGCGCAGCACGATCAGCGGGCGGCCGTCGAGACGGGCCAGCGGCTCGAGCCACATGTTGGCCTGGTAGGCGGAGCTGGTGCCGCCGGAGAAGTACATGCCGACCGTCGGCTGGTAGTCGGCGAGCCAGGACTCGAACCACTCCAGCGTCTCTTCGCTCGTCGCGGGCCGGCGGGAGGGCAGCAGCCGCACCAGCAGCATGACGACGGCCACGGCCGCGAGGACGGTGGACAGGGCGATGCCGACGGCGGCGATCCGGGCCATGCCGGTCGCGGCGGCGGCGAGCAGGCCGGCCGCCGAGGGCACGGCGAACAGGAGGAGCCGCTGCCCGGCACGCTGCATGACCAGCGCCGGGGGAGCGGCGCTCAGCCGCAAGGCGGAGGCGTCGACGTTGCGGGTGAGCACGGGAAGGGTGCGCGTACGGCGCACGACTATCGCCAGTGCCTGGCAGGCGAAGTGCAGACCGTAGAAGACGAGCAGGCCGCAGACGAGGGCGAGGTACCGCGTCTCGTAGTCCTGCTCCTCGAGCCGGAGCAGGCCGGCCACCATGAGCAGGTCACGGACGACCTGACGCACGGTCACGGTGGCGTGCAGCTTGCCGAGGCTGCTCGCGACGCTGCGCTGCCAGCGGTGCAGGGCGATGTCGGCCGTGAGCCCGACGGCGAAGGACGCCATGAGCAGCGGGACGCTCGGGAGGAAGGCCCCGGCAGCCAGACCGGCGAACGACAGGGCGAGCACCGTGGGCAGAAGGAGGCGTGCCGCAGCGGTGCGCAACCGAGCGGACAAGGGCGATGCTGACAACTTCGCGGGCTCCAGGCAACTCGACATCCCCGGGCACGGACTTGCTGACTGGCCCGATCGAGGCCGAGCCCGGAAGCCGATACGTATGGATGTTCTTTACTTAAGTGAGTGGTGGGACTTTACCCGCGTGAAGCCGTCTCCGGCAGGGGGAAGGGCGCGAGCGGGACATCACACCGCCCTCTGTCAGCCGCACCGGGAACGACTGTACCGACCGGGACATGACACGTCGATGGTGAGGTTGGGGGAATTGAGGGGTTATCTATCGTTCCGCGGCTTCTGTAGAGGGCTGGATCGTGACAACAACATGAAGGGGGAGCGAACCTGTGGAGGGGGAGAGGTGACGCCGTCCGGGACGACCAGAGGACGACGGCCGCGGCGCCGGACGACAGACCGCCACCATCCACCGCGCTTCTTCGATGCCGGGACCGGCGAGGAGGGTGACCGCAGCGGACTGACGACACCCCCCTGATCCTCGGCCTGCGCCACAGGGTGTGTAGCCTCCCGGGCCGTACGGCCGGAGAACGATCCGGCCAGGTCCGACCGAGGAGACACGTTGACCCCCAAGTCCGCGAGCACGCCTGAAGAGACCCGGATCGCCCTGGAGGGCGGTACCTATGCGGTGCTCACGGTCGCGGACGTAGCCGTCGCTGCGCTGCGGACGGCAGAGGACGAGAAGTACGATGTGCTCGCCGCGGTCGGAGGCAAGAACCTCCCCGCACTCGTACTGATGCGAAACGCACTGCAGGGCAAGGAGCCGGCGAACACCAACGCTGCCGAGAAGGCTCTGCGCGAGCTCGGCTTCAGCATCCTGGTGCGGCGCCGCTTCGACAACGTCACGGGTGAGCCGGTGCGCCTGACCCGCGAGCAGATCAACAACTCCTCGATCTGAGCACTGCCGCGCCCTGCCTGACCAGACGGAAGGTCCAGGCGCCCACTCGGTCGGCGTAGCGACTTTGGGGCCATGATCTGCGAGGCTCGCGCCAAAGCGGCTGGCTGAAGTCGCGGAGCTGACCGCCCCAGCCACAGAGGGGTTCTCCCCCTCACCATGCCCATGGCCGCGCCCGCCGTCCGGCCGGTGCAGGGGTCAGCGGGCCACACGAACGCCGGCGCATCTGACAGCGTCGGTCCGCATGCCGCCGCCACGATCCGGCCTCTTTCGGCGACAGTGTCTTTGACCTGCACCGTCGGGATTCACCGTTCGTCCCCGTGCGTGTGTTGGACTGTGGCCGCTGTGTGCGGCGACGGACGGTCGGCGACGTGCGGCCGGTGGCGAAGGCAGGTGAGGCGGCGCGGCGGCGACTGGCCGGCGCCGCCGCGCTTGGCGCGGCCCTTCATCGGCTGCTGCAGAGCTGATCTCGATCGTGGCCCACGCCTCAGATATGAAGGACGCTGGGGCCTCAGTTGCAGGTGCCGCTGCCGGAGTCGCTGTACTGCAGTGCTGTGGAGTCGAAGCCGGGGCCGGGCAGGACAGGCTTGTAGTCCCAGCTGTAGCTGTTGGACTTGAGGGTCAGCTTCATGACACCGAAGGCGCCGGCCTGGGCGGTGACCACGTTGGGGTTGTCGT